>JAFQFC010000001.1 GCA_017415775.1 Oscillospiraceae bacterium | reverse complement strand
GGAGGGACGCAAATTTGAACATTTATCTTGCCATTGGTCTGATCATTGTTGCGCTGGCCGTCGGCGTGGTTGCCGGTATGGCGTATCGCAAGAATGTTGTGGAAAAAAGCATTGGCCGTTCGGAAGAATACGCCAAGAAGCTGCTTGATGACGCTACCCGCAAGGCGGCTGAAGTCAAAAAGGAACTGGAACTGGAAGCGAAGGAAGAAGTGCTTCGCCTCAAGAACAAGCTGGATGACGAAATCCGCACCCGCCGTGCCGAAATGCAGCGCAGCGAGCGCCGCGTAAACCAGCGCGAAGAAATGCTGGACAAGAAGATGGACAACCTCGAAAAGCGCGAGGAAGCCATGAACAAAAAGTCCGAGCAGACCCAGGAACTCTACGACGAGGCCGAGCAACTGCGCGACAAGCAGGTCAAGGAGCTGGAGCGCATTGCCGGCATGACCCAGGACGAAGCTGAGCAGATGATCATCAGCCGCGTACAGAAGGAAGCGTATCATGACGCTGCCGCGCTGGTGCGCGATATCGAAGCCAAGGCCAAGGATGAGGGCGAAAAGAAGGCCCGCAATATCATTGCCCTGGCCATCCAGAAGTGCGCTGCCGATCACGTGGCCGAAACCACGGTTTCTGTTATCAACCTGCCCAATGACGATATGAAGGGCCGCATCATCGGCCGCGAAGGCCGCAACATCCGCGCGCTGGAGACGGCGACGGGCGTTGACCTGATTATCGATGACACCCCCGAAGCTGTGATCGTTTCCGCCTTCGATCCCGTGCGCCGCGAGATTGCGCGCATCGCCATCGAAAAGCTGATTCAGGACGGCCGTATCCATCCCGCCCGCATCGAGGAAATGGTGGAAAAGGCCCGCAAGGAAGTGGACAATCAGATCCGCGAAGCCGGCGAACAGGCCATCTTCGAAACGGGTCAGCACGGCCTGCATCCCGAATTAGTCAAGCTCCTGGGCCGCATGCGCTACCGCACTTCGTATGGTCAGAACGTGCTCAAGCACTCCATCGAAGTCAGCCATCTGGCGGGCCTCATGGCGGCGGAGCTGGGCGCGGATGTTCAGCTGGCCAAGCGTGCCGGCCTTCTGCACGATATCGGCAAGGCCATTGACCATGAGATGGAAGGTACCCACGTGGCTCTGGGCGTGGAGTTTGCCCGCAAGTACCGTGAGAAGGAAGAGATCATCCACGCCATTCAGGCACACCACGGCGACGTGGAGTGCAAGACCCTGGTGGCTTGCCTGGTGCAGGCAGCCGATGCCATCTCTGCCGCCCGTCCCGGCGCCCGCCGTGAGAATCTGGAGAACTATATCAAGCGTCTGCAGAAGCTGGAAGAGATCACCAGCGATTATCCCGGCGTTGAGAAGAGCTTCGCCATTCAGGCCGGCCGTGAGGTCCGTGTTATGGTCAAGCCCGAGCAGGTCAGCGAGGATCAGATGGTCATTCTGGCCCGCGAACTGGCCAAGCGCATCGAAAACGAGCTGGAATATCCCGGCCAGATCAAGGTGCACGTTCTGCGTGAGACCAAGGTCGTGGAATACGCCAAGTAAACAACGAAAAGCCGCCCATTTCGGGCGGCTTTTTTCATCCCTGCCGTTGGCACAGGGCGTTTTTCGTGGTATAATCCCTTTTGATATAAGAAGAAAGGAGCAACGACATGCTCTATCACATCTTAGCTGTGGGCGATGTGGTGGGCGAGGAGGGCCTGCACCACCTCAGCCGCCATCTGCGTCAGGTGAAAAAGATGAAGAATATTGTCTTCACCGTGGTCAACGGCGAGAACATCGCCGGCAACGGACTGACGGCGGATCAGGCGGAGGACCTCTTTGCCGCCGGCGCCGATGTGATCACGCTGGGCAACCACACTTGGGGCAAGGTGCAGATCGCAGACTATCTGGAGGACAGCCCCTATATCCTGCGCCCGGCCAACTATACCGCCCGGGCCCCCGGTCGGGGCTACGGCGTGTACGATTGCGGCGCTATCCGCATCGCCGTGATGAATCTCATCGGCCGGTGCGATCTGGACAGCAATGCCGATAATCCCTTTCTTGTGGCTGACCGGCTGCTGAAGGGGGAGAAGGACAAGCCCACCTTCACGCTGGTGGATTTTCACGCCGAGGCCACCAGTGAAAAGCTGGCCATGGGCTACTGGCTGGACGGACGGGTCAGCGCATTATGGGGGACCCACACCCACGTGCCCACGGCGGATGAGCGGGTCTTTCCCAAGGGAACGGGCTACATCACCGACCTGGGTATGACCGGCCCCATCGAGTCGGTGCTGGGCATTCGCCCGGAGCAGTCGGTGGAGAATTTCCTGGGCGGCCTGCCGGGACGATACCGTGTGGCAGGCGGCCCCTGCAAGATGCAGTGCGCCATCTTTACGCTGGACAGCGATACCGGCCTGTGTACCGGTGTGGAACGGCTGGATATTCGGTAAAAAGTGAGAAAAACAACCACGAAAGTGATAAAAAAGGAGAAAATGTCATGTCTGTTGAGAAAGTCAGAGAGTATCTGAAGGCTTACGGCGTCGAGGACCGTATGCAGGAGTTTGAGGTGTCCAGCGCCACGGTGGAGCTGGCTGCGCTGGCAGTGGGCGTGGAAGGCGCCCGCATTGCCAAAACCCTCAGCTTCAAGGTGGGCGAGGACCCCATCCTCATCGTGGCCGCCGGCGACGCCAAGATCGACAACAGCAAGTATAAGCACTACTACCATGCCAAGGCCAAGATGCTGACCTTCGACGAGGCGGTGGAGCGTATCGGCCACGCCCCCGGCGGCGTGTGCCCCTTCGCCCTGCCCGAGGATGTGAAGACCTATCTGGATGTGTCCCTGCGCCGTTTTGAGACGGTGTTCCCTGCTGTGGGCAGCGCCGCCTCCGCCATTGAACTGACCTGCGACGAGCTGGAAAAGTGCTGCGGCGCCAACTTCGTGGCGTGGGTGGACGTGTGCAAGGGCTGGCAGGAAGAAGCCAATGGTTAAGATTCTCCATGCGGCGGACTTCCATCTGGACAGTCCCTTCGGCGCATTGGGCGAGGAACGTTCCCGGCAGCGGCGGCAGGAGTGCCGTGCCCTAGCGGGGCGGTTGGTGGACTACGCCAATGACCACGGGGCGGATCTGCTGCTGCTGAGCGGCGACCTTTTTGATGGCGAGCGGGTCTATGCCCAGACGGCGGAGGAGCTGGCGGCAGCGTTGGGCCGGTTCCACGGCGCAGTGATCATTGCACCGGGCAACCACGATCCTTACCATCACCGCAGCCCCTATGCCCGAACTTTGTGGCCGGAAAATGTGCATATTTTTGATAAAAACACCATAGAAGCACTGGAATTCCCCCAGTACGGATGCACGGTGTACGGAGCCGCCTTCACTGCCGCAGAGAGCGGCGCACCCCAGCCTTTCGTGGCCCGGGGCGAAGGAGTAAATCTGCTGGTGCTGCACGGCGATGTGGGTGCGGCGGACAGCCGCTACCGCTCGCTGACACCGGCGTGGCTGGCGCAAAGCGGCGTGGATTATGCAGCGCTGGGCCATGTCCACGAGTTCCGGGGCGTGCAGTATGCCGGCGCTACGGCCTATGCCTATCCCGGCTGCCCCGAGGGTCGGGGCTTTGACGAGCTGGGGGAGAAGGGCTTCCTTTTTGGAACGGTGGACCGGGGAAGCGTGGAGCTGCGCTTTGTCCCCTTTGCCCGGCGGCGTTACGCTGTGGCAGAGGTAGATGTGACCGACGGTGACGCTGCTCATGTGGCGCTGGAAGCGCTGCGGGGACGGGAAGAGGACGTGGTGCGCCTGCTCCTCACCGGTGAGGTGGAGGAACAGCCCGACGTTGCCCGTCTGACGGAGCAGCTGAGCGACTTCTGCTGGCAGCTGGAGGTGCGGGACAGGACCCGTACCCGGCAGGATCTGTGGCAGGGCTGCGGCGAGGACTCCCTGCGGGGCTTATTTTTGCAGAATCTCCGGGAAGAATATGATCGGGCTGATGAACAGGGCCGTGCCGCCATCGAGCAGGCGGTGCGTTACGGCCTGGCGGCCATGGAAAACCGGGAACTGTAAGACAGGAGAACAACTGTGAAGAAAATTTTGATGATCGCCACCGGCGGCACCATCGCTTCGGAGATGACGCCCTCCGGTCTGGCACCGGAACTGAATCCTCAGCAGCTGCTGAGCTTTATTCCCCGCATCGCAGAGGTGTGCGAGGTGGAGTGTTTGCAGCTCTATAGTCTCGACAGCACCAACATCCGTCCCCAGCACTGGCTGGGTATCGCCCAAGCGGTGCGGGAGAACTACGACCAATACGACGGCTTTGTCATCAGCCACGGCACGGACACCATGGCCTACACGGCGGCAGCTTTGAGCTATCTCATCCAGGAAAGCCCCAAGCCCATCGTGCTGACCGGCGCCCAGAAGCCCATCTGGTTTGACAGCACCGACTCCAAGCGCAATCTCACCGACGCTTTCCTCTACGCCTGCCGTGGCTGCGGCGGCGTGCAGATCGTCTTTAACGGCAAGGTAATCCTGGGCACGAGAGCGAGAAAGACCTGTTCGAAGAGCTTTCAGGCCTTCTCCAGCGTCAACTACCCCGATCTCGCCGTGCTGCAGGACGAGCATCTGCTGCAATATATCGTCAACGATTGCGGGGAGAAACCGGTTTTTTACGACAAATTGGACACCAATGTGGGTCTTTTGAAGCTGATCCCCGGTACGGCGGCGGAGCTGGTGGCCTTTATGGCCGACCGCTACGACGGTCTCATCATCGAGAGCTTCGGCGTGGGAGGATTGCCCCAGTACGAGGCCGAGGAGTTCTACCCCGTCATCCGTGATGCGGTGGCCCGGGGCAAGATCGTGGTCATGACCACTCAGGTGCCCAACGAGGGCAGCGATCTGGCGGTGTATCACGTGGGCGGCCATTTGAAGAGCACCCTGCGCCTGCTGGAGGCCTACGACATGACTACTGAGGCGGCGGTTGCCAAGCTGATGTGGATCCTGGGCCAGACCCGGGACTTCGACGAGGTGGAGCGCCTCTTCTACGAGCCGGTGGCAAAGGATATTTTGTATAGTGTGGAATAACAAAAAAGGACGGCGGTGTGCCGTCCTTTTTTGTATCAATCCTCGTCGTCCTCATCCATATACATTTCTTCCGTTTCCTGTTGTGCGGCGATCAAAATGGCAGAAGCTTGCCCGTAATTCTGTTTCTCAATCGCCTCAATGGCATCGGTAGCGGCGTTGAAGAGATGAAAATACAGCTTTTTGTAGTCCATAAAAAACTCCTTTAGTCTGTCGGCAGCGGATACTTATAATGTCAGTATATGTCCTTGCTCTGCATATGTCAATAAACGCATATATGAATTATCGTATATATTAAAAGACGCACATGCTTCCTATACTAAAGCTATAGGAGGTAGCTGCCGATGATTAGCTATGAGCCGTTATTCAGAACCATGAAAGAGAAGGGGATTACGTCCTATCGCTTGGGCAAAATGGGCTTTCCTCTGTCGAACTACTATGCCATGAAGCATGGCGAAAACATCTCCACCCATACACTGAACCAGCTGTGCAAGCTGCTGCAATGCCGGGTGGAAGATGTGCTGGAATATGTAGACGAATAAGCCGCAGGTAGATCATGAAGCTGTGCCTGCGGCTTACATTATTATAATGAGGTTGGCAGAATGAAAGATAATTTGAGTCGCTACACCCTGCGGGTGGAGCAGGAATTGCTGGATAAGTTGGGATATATCGCAGAATATGAGGGCCGCACCAAGAACAAAGAACTGGAGCAGATGATCAAAAAGCGCATCCGGGACTTTGAAGAAGAACACGGCCCCATTGAGGTGGAATAACAAAAAAGGACGGCGGTGTGCCGTCCTTTTTTGCGGGCTGTCGGGGACGTTGGCCCTTACTATATTATATATGTATGTAGGGGAGGGCCTCTGTGCCCTCCGGTCGTTGCCCGCATGCAACGAAAAACCTTCCAAGGGTTGACATTTCTGCTTGGGAACGATAAAATACCAATTTGGTAAGCAATTTGTGAAAACCACACTACGATATAAAGGATTGAAACGATTATGGCAAAAGATCAGAGAAACGTGGAAGCCATCACCTCT
>JAFQFC010000010.1 GCA_017415775.1 Oscillospiraceae bacterium | reverse complement strand
TGCTGACCTTCAAGAACGCCTGCTACTGGGGCACCGATCCCAGCGCCCCCCACAGCTCCGGCGGTTCCTACCTGGACGTGTGCGGTTACTTTGACCTGAGCGCCAAGCTGGGCGACACCAAGCTGGGCACCGTGGCCACCAAGGTGGTTCCCTACGACGACTTCAACACCATGGCCGAGATCTACGCCGAGCTGGACGAGATGGTTTCCTTCGCCAAGGCCAACACCGACCTGTATGTGGAGAAGTTCTCCATGGGCAAGTCCTCCGGTGACATTTACAAGGCAATGGATATGCCTTACCTGATCGTTGCCGGCGACAAGGCCGACGTTTCCGAATGGCTGGCTTTCACCAAGAAGGCTGAGTCCGATCCCACCGCCGTGCTGGCTGACATCGCCGCCGGCAAGTATGACAACATCAAGGTCCCCGTCATGTACTCCAACGTGCACGCCAACGAAGTGGCTGCCGCTGACGGCGTGATGGCTTTCACCTGGCTGCTGCTCAAGAGCGCCGCTGCCGAAGGCAAGGCCTCCTATGAGGACCTGGCTTCCTTTACCGAAGCCGGTGAGGCTCAGCTGGCTGCTGAGATGGATAAGTACGGCGTGGTCATTCCCGATCTGGTGAAGGACACCGCCACCTATCTGGGATTCATCACCGATGCCAACAACGGTAAGTCCGGTGTTGTGGATCTGGAAAAGTACTACAACGTTGACACCGTCGAAGTGAACATCGACGAGATGCTGGATGATGTGTTCTTCATTCTGGTTCCCGAAGAGAACGTGGAAGGCCGTGAGTACGTCACCCGTACCGCTTCCAGCGGCTACGATTTGAACCGCGACAACTCCTTCCAGACCACCAACGAGACCCAGAACATGCAGAAGCTGATCGGCACTTACAACCCCGTGTCCCTGATGGAGTTCCACGGCAGAGTGAAGAGCTTCCAGATCGAGCCCTGCTCCCCTCCCCACGAGCCCAACTTCGAGTATGACCTGCTGAGCGAGCACATGATGTACGCCGGCGAGTCTTTCGGTACCGCTGCCGTGGCCAGCAACGATGGTTACAACAGCTACACCACCCCCATGCGTGACTACCTGTACGATAACGGCGACGGCACTGCCAGCTGGTATCCCTGGGACGATATGTCCACTTCCTACACTCCCCAGTTCGCTATGCTGCAGGGCTCTCTGGCCTACACCGTGGAGCTGCCCGCTTACAACGATGACACCGTGGCCGCTGTTTGCTACGGCTGCCTGGGTCTGAGCGACTATCTGGCACAGAACAAGCTGAGCGTTCTGACCAGCCAGACCAAGATCTTTGAGCGCGGCGTTACCAACGCCAACTCCGACGCCTACGAAATGGTGGGCCAGTGGCTGGGCGACCAGTACGACACCGAAGGCGCTGAGATGGATCTGTGGCGTCCCGAGTTCAAGGGCGAAGGCGAGAACGGCAACTTCTATCCCGAGTTCTACATCATTCCTCTGGATGCTGAAAATCAGTCCAACCTGGATGCCGCTTACGACATGATGGAATGGCTGAGCCGCAACGATGTCAAGATCGACATCACCAAGTCCGCTTACACCTATGACGGCGTTACCTATCCTGCCGGCACCATGATCGTCTCTATGTATCAGGCCAAGCGCTCCGTGGCCAACGGCGCTCTGTATGACGGCACCTTCATTACCCAGTGGTCCGATCTGTACTCCGAAGGCATCACCACCTTCAACGAGACCCGCGGTTTTGATATGGTCACCGTGGCCAAGACCGGTGAGATCGAGAAGGTCAATGCCATCTGCGGCAGCGACATGGACCATGAGGATTGCCTGAGCTACATCGAAAAGAACAAGAAGACCCAGTTCTCCGGCGTTGAGAACATGGACGTGATCATCTCCAACGTTTCCGAAGCTTCCACCGCAGCCGTCAACGTTCTGCTGAAGGCCGGCAAGGTGGTAGGTATGATCACCGATACCGCCAGCGAGTTCTACGGCGACTTCATCTGCAGCTACAAGGATTATCTGACTGTGGCCGATGACTACACCCTGACTGCCACCGGTATTGCCTGCAACGCAGACAATTATCCCGCCGCTCAGATCATCACCAAGTCTCCCACCGTGTTCATCAACGGCGCTTCCAACCCCAACACCTCCGGCTTCCTGTACACCTCTCAGGTGGGCAATGCCAACTGGAACTATGACCGCATTGCCATGGAACTGATGAACTTTGACACCACCTCCGACGTCACCAAGGCCGACGCCATCATCGGCGCCTCCAGCCTGGCCAACGCCGCTCTGGCCGAAGTTCTGGCCGGCACTCCCTACATCGGCTACGGCTCCAGTGCCGCCAGAGGCCTGAGCAGCCTGTTCGACGGTGCTTCCCGCACCAGCCTG
Source organism: Oscillospiraceae bacterium (assembly GCA_017415775.1). GTDB lineage: Bacteria > Bacillota > Clostridia > Oscillospirales > Oscillospiraceae > Vescimonas. Next base: position 27,886 of record JAFQFC010000010.1, on the reverse strand, counting down.
GGCGGCATGGACTGCATGCCCTTCGTCACCTACGGTGAGAAGAACCTGATCAACGGCAGCTACATCATGGATGAAGATGATGTTATGTACGGCTACGGCAACGGCTTCTTCGCCACCATCCCCGAGGGTGCCGAGATCCTGGTTCAGGTGGACGGCAGCAAGGAACCCACCGAAGGCTTCCTGCCCATCACTGCCAGAAACGAAGCCAATGTAGAGAAGTTCTTCGACAGCGGCATTCTGGCCTTCACCTACGAGGGCAAGGCTAAGGACGGCGAGAGCGACATCAACGTGGCTATCTTCGCCAACTCCCTGACCCACAAGGTTCACCAGAGAGACGAATACGCCTACATCAGCAACTTCCTGTTCGCCAGCCAGCTGGGCGGGAGCTATGAAACCACCCACGACATGGTTTCTGCCTTCGACGCCAACGGTCACTGGATGGAGTGCAGCGTCTGCAAGGAGAACGCTACCGAGTCTGCTGCCCATAGCATGGAAGATGCTTGCGACGAAACCGGCCACTGGACGAAGTGCAGCGAGTGCGACTATGCTACCGAGGTCGCTGCTCACGAAAATGACATCCTGTTCGATGCCGACGGTCACTGGAGTGTCTGCGGTGTCTGCGATTACACCACCGAGGCTGCTGCCCATGAGACCGAGACCCTGTTCGACGAGAACGGTCACTGGGATGTGTGCGCCGGCTGCGAATATGTCAGCGAAGCTGCCGCTCACGAGCTTGCTACTGTGTTCGATAAGGACGGCCACTGGACCGAGTGCGGCGATTGTGACTACGCCACCGAGGCTGTTGCTCACGAATTTGTGAACGGCGAATGCGCCTGCGGCCAGGTCAAGGCTCCCCAGACCGGTGACAACTTCAACACCGTCCTCTATGTGGGCCTGCTGACCCTGAGTGCTCTGGCTGCCGCCGCTGTGGTTCTGTACACCAAGAAGCAGAAGGCATAAACCTGTAAAAACAGCGCAATAGAGAGAAAAATCATACAAAAACTGCGCTCCCGACACCGGGAGCGCAGTTTTTTGCCGCTTCCTCCGACAACGAGCTATTTTGACCAAAAAAACGCAAAAATTTTTGTCCCAATCGCCCAATTTCGTCTTGACTTTTATCCGTTTATACGGTATAGTAATTGTCGTTGTAAAGGTCTGTAACTTTACAGAAGGAGGAAGCGCCGATGAAAAACCAGACTTATCGCATGACCATGCTGTTCGATTTTTACGGTGAAGTCCTCACCGAGCGGCAGAAAGAGTTCTTTGACCTCTATTATAACGAGGATCTGTCTCTGGCTGAGATCTCTGAGAACTACGGCATCACCCGCCAGGGCGTCCGTGACGTGATCGTCCGGGCCGAGGCCGTGATGACGGAGCTGGAGGATAAGACCGGCCTTCTCAAGCGCTTTATGCAGATGAAGGACAAGCTGGAAGCTATCGAGCAGGCCGCCGCTGCCATCCGCACCATCAACTACCGGCAGTACGAAAATGACGAGCTGGCCCGTCTGGCCGACGTCATTGCCGAGAACGCCGCCGCATTGAAAGAATAAGGAGTTTACGCTATGGCCTTTGAGGGACTGAGCGAAAAACTGAATGCCACATTTAAGCGTCTGCGCGGTAAGGGTCGCCTGACCGAGGCCGACGTCCGTGCCGGCATGCGGGAAGTGCGTCTGGCCCTGCTGGAAGCCGACGTCAGCTATAAGGTGGTCAAGGACTTTGTGGCCAAGGTCACCGAGCGCTGCGTGGGCAGCGACGTGCTGGATAGCCTCACCCCCGCCCAGCAGATCATCAAGATCGTCAACGAAGAGATGACGGCCCTGATGGGCGGCACCAACGCCCGCATCGCCATGGCCAACAAGGGCCCCACCGTCGTGATGCTGGTGGGTCTGCAGGGTGCCGGTAAAACCACCAACGGTGCCAAGCTGGCAGGGCTCATGCGCCGCCAGTACGGCAAGCGCCCCTTGCTGGTGGCCTGCGACGTGTACCGTCCCGCCGCCATCACCCAGCTGCAGGTGGTTGGCAAGCAGCTGGATATCCCGGTCTTTGAAATGGGCCAGGGCAACCCTGTTCATATCGCCGAAGAGGCGCTGAAATATGCCCGTGACCACGGTCACGATATGGTGTTCCTGGATACCGCCGGCCGCCTCCACATCGACGAGGCGCTGATGGACGAGCTGAAGAACATCAAGGCCACCGTCCATCCCAATGAGATCCTGCTGGTGGTGGACGCCATGACCGGTCAGGACGCCGTGAATGCCGCTGCCGCCTTCGACGATGCCTTGGGCATCGACGGCGTGATGCTCACCAAGCTGGACGGCGACGCCCGCGGCGGTGCAGCCCTCTCCATCCGGGCCACCACCGGTAAGCCTGTCAAGTTCGTGGGTACCGGCGAAAAGCTGGATATGATCGAGCTGTTCCACCCCGACCGTATGGCCTCCCGTATTCTGGGTATGGGCGACATGCTGACCCTCATCGAAAAGGCCGAGGCCCAGTACGATGAACAGCAGGCCAAAAAGCTGGAGGAAAAGCTCCGCAAGAATAAGCTGACCCTCACCGATTATCTTGAGCAGCTGGAGCAGATCCAGGGCATGGGTGATCTGAGTGAGATGATGGGCATGATCCCGGGCATGGGCAAGCAGATGGCCAACACCCAGATCGACGAAAAGCAGATGGCCCGCACCAAGGCCATCATCCAGTCCATGACCCCCAAGGAGCGGGACAATCCCCAGATCCTCAACGCCAGCCGCAAAAAGCGTATCGCTGCCGGCTGCGGTCTGCAGGTGTCGGACGTGAACCGCCTGCTCAAGAGCTTTGAAATGCTGCAGCAGCTGACCAAGTCCATGAGCAAGGGCAAACTGCGCGGCCTGCCCGGCATGGGCGGTATGCCCAACATGGGCGGCATGGGTAAAATGCACGGCTTCGGCCGCAAAAAACGCTTTAAGTAAATAAATGTGGAAGACATTTATCAATAGAAACAACAATTTTTAATTTATGATTTTGGAGGAAAACTACTATGGTTAAGATTCGTCTGAGAAGAATGGGCGCCAAGAAGGCTCCTTTCTATCGCGTCGTCGTCGCTGATTCCCGCTATCCCCGTGATGGCCGTTTCATCGAGGAGATCGGCACTTACAATCCCTGCGTGTCCCCCGCCCAGATCAGCATCGATGCTGACCGTGCCCGCGAGTGGATCAAGACCGGCGCTCAGCCCACTGAGACCGTCCGCGCTCTGCTGAAGAAGGTCGACGTTCTGTAAGCTGGGGGTCCGACATGAAGGATCTGCTGCTCTACATCGCCAGAAGCCTTGTGGAACATCCCGATCAGGTCACCGTGACCGAGATCGGTGATAGCGATGATCTGACGCTGGAGCTGCGTGTTGCCCCTGAGGATATGGGTAAGGTGATCGGCCGTCAGGGCCGCATCGCCAAGGAGATCCGTACCGTGGTACGCTCCTATGCCCAGCGCACCGGCGTAAAGGTTTCGGTGGATATCGTTGACTAAAAGTTGACAAGAAAAACGACAGGCATCTGCCTGTCGTTTTTTTATCTGTTCCGCTGTGAGGGATGAGGGGCGATGCTCTGTTACCCCGGAAGTCGTAGGGCGGGGGCTTGCCCCCGCCGAGACTATTGCATTTTTGGTGCGCAGATGCTATTATTTTCGAAAACTGATAAAGGGCGGTGTTGGACATGAAGCCGAGAACCCTGCCGTATGGCGACAAGAACATCTGCGGCGCAAATATTGAGCGCATTCGCAAGGAGACGGGTCTTAAGCAATTGGAAGTCGTGGCGCAGCTGCAGGTGCTGGGCATCGACATCAATCCCAGCAGCTACTCCAAGCTGGAGGGGCAGCGCCGTATGGCTTCGGATATCGAGGTGCAGGCCATCGCCCGGATTTTGAATGTTCCTATCGAGGAACTGTTTGCAGAATAAAAAGCACTCCCTGTGAGGGGAGTGCTTTTCTTATTCCAGCGCATCGATCAGCGCACGCAGCGTTTCGGCCGCATCGGCCACTACCTTGTAGTCCGCCGCACCGAAAATGGGTGCGTTGGGATCGGTGTTCACCGCCACCACTGTTTTCGCTCCGGCGATGCCCGCCAGGTGCTGGATGGCGCCGGAAATACCGCAGGCGATCAGCAGCCGGGGCGCCACGGCGGTGCCGGTCTGGCCGATCTGCCGGTCCTGGGTGGCCCAGCCCATCTCCACCAGCGGCCGGGACACGCCCATGACGCCGCCCAGCTTGGCTGCCAGTTCCTCTGCCAGCTTCATGTTTTTCCGCTGCCCGATGCCCCGGCCCACGGATACGATGACCTCGGCCTTCTGCAGCGCCGAGCCGCCGCCGTCCCGCACCTCCTGCAGCAGCTCCACCAGTCCCGGTGCTACCGCTGCGTCGTCGGTGACGATCTGGCCCTGTCGGGCGGCATCCGCTGCCGGCAAAGGCATCACGCCGGGCCGCACCGTGGCCATCTGGGGCCGGTGATGGGGCGTGACGATGGTGGCCATCAGATTGCCGCCGAAGGCGGGCCGGGTCTGGCGCAGCAGTCCCGTCTCGCCGTCAATGTCCAGCACGCTGCAGTCGGCGGTCAGACCGGTTTGCAGCCGTGCCGCCACGCAGGGTGCAAGGGAGCGCCCGAAGGGCGTAGCGCCGAAGAGCAAAATCTCCGGCTTGTATTCCGCTGCCAAACGGCAGATCCAGTCGGTATAAGGCGCTTCCAGCATCTGCGCCAGCGCCGGCTGTGTGCCGAGGATCACCCGGTCGGCGCCGGCGGCGATCAGCTGCGCTGCCTCATCCTCCGTGCCGCCGCCTAAAAGGGCGGTGACGGACTGCCCCTTGCTGTCGGCCAGCCGCCGTGCAAGGCCCGTCAGTTCCAGACTCACCTCGGCAAGTCCCTCGCTGCGCTGAGCGAACACCCACACATCCCGGTGCTGGGCCGTAGTGTCGGGTGCGTTGGTTTCCCGGGGAATATCGATGGCCCCCACGGGGCAGTTCTGCACGCACACGCCGCACAGCACGCAGACGTTTTCGTCCACCGCCGCCACGCCGTTTTCCAGCGCCAGCGCCCCGTTGGGACAGCCGCCTACGCAGGCGCCGCAGCCGACGCACAGAGACGTATCAATCACCAGTGCCAAGGCCCGCACCTCCTTTGATGATGGGCAGCAGCGCTGCCGTGTCTGTCAGCTCCACCACTTCCCGTGTCCGCTGGGGCAGGAAGGTGGCCACCACCTGCGTGGGGGAACCCTTCAGGCCGCATTGTGCCTCGTCCGCTCCGATCTGAGCGGCACTGCGGCAGGGGATCTCCACCGTTTCCGAGCGCAGCACACCGGCGATGGAGGGCAGGCGGGGGACATTCAGCTCCCGGGTCACCGTCAGCACCGCCGGGAGGGGCAGACGCAGCGTCTGCACGCAGCCCCCCAGCTCCCGCTGCACCGTCACGCTGTCGCCGCTGCATTCCAGAGAAAAGACATCCGACACATGGGGGATGCCCAGTCGGGTGGCCAGCTCCGGGCCGATCTGGGCGGTGTCGCCGTCTACGGCCATCTTGCCGCACAGCAGCAGGTCGAAGTCGCCCAGCTGCTCCACGCCCTGAAAGAGGGCATAGGAGGTGGCCAGCGTATCGGCTCCGGCGAAAGCCCGGTCCGTCAGCAGCAGCGCCTCGTCGGCGCCCCGTGCCAGACATTGACGCAGCATCTCCGCTGCGGCGGGGATGCCCATGCTGAGGACAGCCACCGTGCCGCCCAGCTGCTCCTTCAGCGCCAGCGCCGCTTCCAGCGCATGGCTGTCGAAGGGATTGATGACGGCCTCGCCGCCATCACGAATGATGGTGTTGGTCTTTTCATCCAGCCGCACCTCGTTGGAGGCCGGCACCTGTTTGACGCATACGATGGTTCTCATGCCTCGTCCTCCACTGCAAAAAGATTGCCCCGGCCCAGCTGCATTTTCGGGTCAAAGAGGCGCTTGAGCTGCCGCATCTGCCGGATGTGCGCCTCGCCGTACATGATGGTGAGGAAGGGGGCCTTCAGCTTGCCCACGCCGTGCTCGGCCGATACTGCGCCGCCCATTTGGGTGACCACGGCGGCCCAGCGGCGAAACAGTTCCTTGGCCCGTGCGTGCTCGTCCATATCCCGGGGCAGGATGTTCACATGGATGTGGTTGTTGCCGATGTGTCCCCAGGAGGCGTACTGGAACCCCTCCTCGGCCAGCGTCCGGCGATACATATCCGTCACTTCCAGCAGCCGCCCGTCGGGCACAGACATGTCGCTGCCCTTCTTGGTGATGGTGGGATACGCCTGCTTGCGCTGGTCGATGAGACTGTTGACGCTCTCGGGTACGGCGTGGCGGAAATGACGCAGCGTCTCGTTCTCCGTCTCCGTCCGGGCCACCCAGCTTCTGTCGGCGCAGCCGCCGCACTGCTCGGCCAGCGTCCCCAGTGTGGCCAGAGCCGCCATGGCTTCCTTCCGGTGATCGCAGTGCAGCTCGGTGAACACTGCCGCACCGTCACCGGCCACCGTCAGGTCCGGCAGCGTGGCAAACACGTCGCCCTGCGCCTTCCGCTGCCGCAGGATGTCCAGCGCACCGGGATCAAAATATTCGATGGCCGCTGCGCATTTTACCTGACTGCGCACCGCCTCGGCGTAGCGGCAGGCCGCTTCTTCGTCCGGCAGGAACACGGTCGCGCCCCAGCTGATGCGAGGCAGCGGCGAAAGTGCCAGTTCCAGCTCCGTCAGCACGCCCAGCGTGCCGTCCGAGCCGATGAAAAGGTCGAGAAGGTCCATGTCCGGCGCCACATAGTAGCCCGATGCGTTTTTGGTCCGGGGCATGGTGTAGGAAGGCAGATCGCCCTCCACCGTACCGCCCTCTGCCGTGGGCAGAGAGAAGTGCAGCCCCTGGGCGAAATGCTGTCCCCGCCGCAGCGCCACCGTCTGTCCGTCCGCCAGCACGCAGCGCAGGGCTGTGATGTGGGGCCGCACAGGGCCGTAGCGGAAGCTCCGTGCGCCGGAGGCGTTGCAGGCCGTCATACCGCCGATGGCCGCTGTGGTCTCCGTAGGGTCGGTGGGGAAGAAGTGGGCCGGCGCAGTGCGAAAGGCTTCCAGCGCCGTGAGAGAAGCTTCGCTCCATCCGGCAGTGTCAAATTCCCGTTTGGCGATCATTTTCCGCAGGTTCAGCAGCACCACGCCGGGCTGCACCGTCAGATAAAACCGCCCATTCTCCTGCCGCAGACCGGTCACACGATCCATACCGCCCGTAGTCATCACGTGTCCGCCCCGGGGGACGGCCGCCGCCGCAAGGCCGGTTCGTGCGCCCTGCACCGTCACCGGCGTGCCGGCTTCGTGGAGGGCGTGCAAGATCTGCCGCACCTCGTCCTCGCTGCGGGGAAAGGAAACGCTGTCGGCGTGGCCCACCGTGCGGGACTCATCCCGCAGACAGGCGGCGTACAGGTCGCAATAGGGAAGAATCAGTTGCTTGTCCATCCAGTCACCTCCCATGGTATTGCCTTTAGTTTACGCCGCAACTTTCGCTGATTCAATGGTTTTTATGGCAATAAATTTGCATATCTTGCAAAGCTGTGTTATCCTATAGGGGAAAGGAGGGGAGGTATGTGGACTTGACCTTCAACGCTTACCGCCGCACCGACCCGTGGTGGGATATGGCCCGCCCCCATCTCCACGGCGAGCTGGAGCTGCTGTTTCCTCTGACAGACGGCGACAGCATTTTCATCGACAACGTGTCCTACCCCCTGCGCCGTGGGACCCTCTTTCTCATGGACGCCGGTGTGCCCCACCGCAGCCGTGCCCGGAAGGGACAGACCTACCACCGCTGCATCCTCCACTTCCCGTGGGAAACGGCCCGGGCTTTGGGCGCCGGGGAGCTGCCCACAGGCCACGGCTGCTGCGCCGCCCTGAGCGAGACGGAGTTCGACCTGTGCAGCCGCCTTTTTGAACGGCTGACTGTCGCTGCCGCCAACCCGGCCGGCGAGCTGCGCCGCACCGCCGCCTTTGTGGAGCTGCTGGCCCTGGTGGCAGACAAGTGGAGCGCCCCCGCCGAGACGGACCTGCCCGCCCCGGCTGACAGCACCGTGGCCGCCGTCATTGCCCATATCCGGGGCCACCTCGCCCAGCCGCTGACGCTGGACGCTCTGGCCGAGCAGTTTTTCCTCAGTAAATCCGCCCTGTGCCACCGCTTCAAGGCGGCCACCGGCTTTACGGTGATGGAGTATGTGATCCTCTGCCGTGTCCGCTGCGCCGGTGCGCTGCTGCGCCGTGGCATGAGCGTCCGGGCGGCGGGGGAATCGTCGGGCTTTGGCGACAATGCCCACTTCATCCGCACTTTCCGCCGTATCACCGGCATGACGCCGGGCCAGTACGCAAAAGAGCAGAAAGAATGAAAAACGGCCCGAAAGGGCCGTTTTTTACACTTCAAATGCGGTATCTTCGTCCAGCGGGAAGATGGGCCGCCGCAGATGGCGGTAGGTCAGCTTCCGTGGGTCTGCCGGGAACAGACCCGGCGTGTCGGCGGCAATGATGGCGTCTGCTGTGTGGAGGAAATAGGCCCGGAAATGGTTGCTGGATTTCAGCGCCACCAGGCGATAATCCTCCATCTTCGCCCCGGTCATCAGCAGGGGGCGGTCGTCGTAGCTCTGCATCCGGCGGGACACCAGCACCATCTCCACCTGACCGCACCGCACCCGGGCCGTGGGCCCGTAGCCCAGCCGCAGGCCCTGATACATGGGCGAGACGCAGGTGAACCAACCGTCGCTGAGGGCCAGCACTTCCACCTCCACCGCCAGCGGCGGGCCGAACAGGGGGTCGGTGTGACCGCCCACAGAAAGGGCCAGCGTTGCGCCCACCCCGGCCCGGTGGCAGGCCTCTGCCGCCGCCGGATCGTAGATGACGCCGAAAATGGCACCTTTTACATCCCGCCGCAGCAATTCGGCCAACAGATGCGTGCCGTCACCGGGACAGCCGCCGCCGGGATTGTCAGAAGTCTCATTGATGACGGCGTAGCCGTCCTTGACTGCCGCCAGCGCCGCATCTACCGCCTCTGCCGCCGAAAATCCCGGCTGGCAGAATCTGTGGCGCAGCGACCAGATGTGGCGTGCCATCTCCCGGACGGCCGCCTCCGGGGCCTCGCCGTTGCCGACAGCCACCACGCAGGCGCAGGTATACTCCGTGTCGGCGGAGGAGAAGCCGTGGAAAAAGGCGGCGTCGATGAGCCCGTGGGCCGCCGTGCGCTCTGCCATGTACTCCCGTACCTCCTTGCCCGTGCCGCTGAGGGTGGACACCATGGACGCCGGGACCAGCAGCGGCAAAGGCTGCCACGCCATTCGGGGCTGCAGCTCGCTGCGCAGAATGCCCAGCAGCGTCCGGGCGGCCAGACGGCCCGTTTCCCAGAAGTCCACATGGGGACAGGTCTTGACGCCGAAGAGGGCGTCGGTCATGGCCAGCATCTCCGGCGTGACGATGGCGTGCAGGTCCAGAAAGGCGGTGACGGGCTTTTGGCCCACCGCCTGCCGCACCTGCCGCAGAAACCAGCCGTCGGCGTCGTCCAGCCCGTCGGCGCAGGCGGCGCCGTGCAGCGCAATGCAGACGCCGTCATATTCCGCCGCCCGCTGCCGAAGCTGCGTGCAGATGTGTGCCACGGCGCTGCGCCAGAAGTCGCCGTCTACAATGCCGCCGGCGTTGAAGGCACCATTCCGGCTGAGAAGGTCCATCGGCACTGCCGCAGCGCCGCCTTCGGCCAGCGCCGTCAGAATGCCGCCGATGCCGGTACGGCTGCCGGTGAAGCGCTCCACCACCGTTTTCGCATCGATCCAGCCGTCGGGAGCCAGATCGTAAAGCCCGGCCCGGGTATCCACAAAGGTGTTGGACTCATAGCCCAGCTGCACGATGGCGATCCGCTCCATACAGATTCCTCCTTGACAAAGGGTTTACTTCCTTTTATCATCATTTTACACCATCGTCAAGTACTTCCTGCGAGAATGGAGTTGATCCTATGCCCACCGTCAGCGAAATGCTGCGCCCTTATCCCATCCCCCCGGTGGCCAAAACCCGCCAGTTCTTCTGCGATACTGTCCTTTCCGACCCGGAAGCGGTCCTGCGTCAGGAACTGGAGACGACCTGCGCCCCCATCCGGCCCGGTGACCGCATTGCCATCACCTGCGGCAGCCGGGGCATCGACCAATACATGCCGCTGCTGCGCACCATCGTGGACTTTGTGAAAAGCCGGGGCGGTGCGCCCTTCCTGGTGCCCTCCATGGGCAGCCACGGCGGCGCCACGGCGGAGGGACAGGCCGAGGTGCTGCACCGCTTCGGCATCACCGAGGCGACCGTCGGTGCGCCGGTGGTGTCCTCCATGGAAGTGACGCAGATCGGTACCACCGACCGTGGCCTGCCGGTCTATATCGACAAAAACGCCTGCGCCGCCGACGGCATCATCCTCTTCAACCGTGTCAAGCCCCATACCTCTTTCCGGGGCAAGTACGAAAGCGGCCTGATGAAGATGCTGGCCATCGGCCTCGCCAAGCAGAAGGGGGCGGAGATGACCCACTTCCTGCGCTACGAGAACATGGCGGCCAATATTGCCGCCGTAGGCGCCATCGGCCTTGCCAAGCTGCCCATCCTCTGCGGTGTGGCCACCATCGAAAACGGCTACAGCCATCTGGCGGAGCTCCATGTGCTGCGCCGCGAGGAGATCCTGGAAAAAGAACCCCTCCTGCTGCAGCGTGCGTGGGAAATGATGCCCCGCATTGCGCTGGATACCATCGATGTCCTCATCGTCTGCGAGATCGGCAAGGAGATCAGCGGCACCGGCATGGATACCAATATCGTGGGCCGCTTCCATACCCGTGCGGCCTCCGGCGGCCCGGAGACGGTCAAGCTGGGCGTGCTGAACGTTACCGAGCGCAGCGAAGGCAACGCCAACGGCATGGGCCTGGCGGACTTCATGCCCCGGCATATGTATGACCAGGTGGATCTGGAGACCTGCTATGTTAACACCCTCACCTCCACCGAGCCCTCCAGCACCCGCATCCCCATGATCCTGGCCAATGACAAGGAGGTCTTTCAGGCTTGTGTCAAGCTGTGCGGCCAGGTGAACCATGATGATATCCGCATGGTCATCATCCGCAGCACCAAGTATCTCGACGAGGTTTATCTCTCTCCCGCCGCTGTGAAAGCCGCCGTCATGCCCATCGAGGTGACGGAGGATTTCCGCCCCGTTCCCTTCGATGAAGACGACAATCTGACATTGTTTAAGTAATAAGTAAACGCCCCGCAGGATAAGGAGCGTTTCGTCTGGTGAAGAACCTCGTAGAGTTTCGCCGCTTGCGGCGAAAGAAAGTTGAATCCGTTTTTTCTACCGACATGTGCGGGAGAAAAAACACTTCTCAGCGCACAAGTGTGCGAGCAAAGCGAGTGCAAGCAGTGCGCTGCAAAAAAATGCTTCCAAAAGGCGAATGCCTTTTGGAAGCAGGTGAAAAAAGTTCCTTATTCCGATGGAATAAGGAACTTTTTCTTGTTTTACTGTTTTTGCTTCTCTGCCCGGCGAATGATCTGCGACATGGTCACCAGCGCCACGGCCATCATCACCGATGCGCCGAAAAAGGCGATGCGGTAGTCACCGGTCAGGTCATAGCACAGATTCATCAGCGGACCGCCGGTGGCGTAGCCCACTTCCTTGGCCGACACAAAGATGCCCAGCGCCTTGTTGTACGTCTTCTGTCCGAACAGACCCTGTGCATAGATGGGCAGCATCACCGTCTCAATGGGCAGCGCTGCAGCGGAGACCACCGAGAAGACCAGTGCCAGCGCCCGGCCCGAGAAGGAAGCCGTCACCGGGATCAGCAGCAGCGAGGAGACCACACCGGCGGCCATGCACATGGTGGAGGTAAAGCGCAGACCCTTCTTGTCGAACAGCCAGCCGGTGGAAAACTTGGTGACCACCAGCATGATGGACTGACAGCTGAGCACCGTAGCGCCGAAGGATGCGTCCATGCCCACGTCCCGCAGATGGGGCACGGCCACGCCCTGAATGCCCTGCAGCGTCAGACCGCCGGCAAAGACGCAGGCCAGTGCCGCCCAGAAATCCGGCCGCCGCAGCAGCTGGGCATAGGCCTCGTTCTCTTCTTGGGTTGCGGTTTTCTTTTCCGCTTTTGCCAGCACATGGCCCTCGGGATAATTGCGGAACAGCGTCACCACCACGATGGCCGTCACGGTCAGCACCAGCGCTGCCAGACGGTAAGCGTCCCGATAGGCGAAGGGGTCGCCGGAGCGGTTGATGATAGGGGAGAGGGTCTGGGTCCCGATGACGGCGCCGATACCGCTGCAGGCCAGCACGGCGCCCATGATGGTGCCCTTGCGCTCCTTGCACCAGATGTTCACCACATAGCCCACCATGGTGGTGGTGGTCCAGGCGATGGCAAGACCCAGCAGTACGCCGCCCACGTAGAAGAGCCACACGTTCTCAGCCACGGAGAACAGCAGCAGGGCGGACACGGCACACACAAAACCGGCGGCGATCAGCTTCCGGGGCCCGAAGCGGGCCACCAGCGTGCCGAAAAACAGGTTGATGATGGCCGTGGAAGCAAAGCGGCAGCTGTCCGTAATGGAATACATGCTGCGGGAGATGCCCAGCGCCTGCGTTACCGGCTGGACGTACAGACTTCTGGCCGAGTTGCAAAAGCCCAGCACCAGACAGACCATCAGTGCCGACAGAACAATGATGATCCATTTTTGATATGTCGGCGCTTGCCGTTTCAGTTGCTGTTCCATCGTCTGCTCCTTCTTATTCCACCGTCACCGTGCCGTAGGGCGAGGTGTAGATGCCGTATTCGTTCTTCGCCAGTGCAATGATGATGTATTTGCCCGGTGCCGTCTGGGCCGGCAGAGCGAAGCGTCCGGCGGCACTTTCTTCCTCTGTCAGGAAGATCTTGTCCTTCACATAGTAGCTGTCCGTGTTCAGCACGGCGTGGAACACCTGCTCCTCCGGTACTTCGTTCCGCACCCGGCAGGTGATGGGCTCGCCCACGGCGTAGATGTCCTTCTCAAATTCCAGATGGAGAGACACCATCCGCCACTCCACGCTGCCGCTGCGTGCGCCGTCCTTGACGAGGCAGGCGCTGTAATGTCCCACATCGGTGGGCTGCAGCACCACGTGGCCCTCTTCCAGCGGATAGCAGACCTGCGTGCCGTCGGGAGCGGTGACCTCCACAGTCTCCCAGCCATCTTCCAGCGCCCACAGCTCCACCGGCTCGTCGCCGATGCGGTAGTTGGCCTTGTTGCCGTAGTTGGGCAGCAGGGCGAACCGGGGCATCTCCGCCGCCGGCTCATCGTCGATGGGCATCCAGGGGTCGGGGGTGTAGGTCACGTTGTCGATGCCGTCGTAGCGGTACACGCCGTAACTGTTCTTCAGCCAGTAGTTGCAGAACTCCACCGGCGTAAAGGCGGTGCAGATGGTCAGGGGCAGGGTACATTCCGACACTTCGATGCGCTGCACCGTGCCGTTTTCATCCCGGGCGATGCCGGTGATGAGTGCCACATGGCGCTTGGGGTCCAGCAAAATGTCGCCCAGCCGCAGGTTTTCCGGCTGCTCCGTGTCCACCGGGTGAATGGTGTCCAGCGCCAGCCAGTCCTTGCACACGATGCGGTAGGGCAGCTCCAGCGCATAGCTGACGAACATGGAGCACACCAGTCCGTAGTAACAGTTGGCCTTGGTGCCCGGTTCATCCTTCAGCTCACGGGTGTAGACCACGCTGTGGGGATTCTGCAGCGCCGTGCAGAAGGTTTCTGCCGAGACGTTCCAGCCCACGTACTTTTCCACCGTGCGGCAGGAGGAGTAGGGGATGCCCTTCTGGGGCATCCATGCCGGGAAATGGCCGTAGAAATATTCGTGGTCCGTGCCCTTCACGCCGCTCATGGCGCTGGGCAGAGGACGGATAGGCGTCCAGCGCAGCTCACAAAGCTGCCGGGCACGCTTCAAAACATTGGCCACGCCCTGGGTGGCGGGCTTGTCATAGATCAGCTGCATGGTGTCGTCTCCTTTGCAGGTGGTATTGGTATCCTCCCGTATGGTAGCACCGCCGCCCGCTTCCGTCAATTCGCTGTTTCTTGACGTTGCGTCAACTTAGAGTTGACAGAAATGGCTCTTTTGTTATATAAATAAACGGAAAGAAAGACACAGGAGGACAATGCCATGCTGGATCCCCGTTTTCAAACCTGTATCCACGCTGCCCGCAGCGGCAGCCTGACCCGTGCCGCCGAGGAACTGTACCTGTCCAAGCAGGCGGTGAAAAAGCAGATCGACTCGCTGGAAGCGGAGCTGGGCTTTCGCCTGTTTCTCCGGGGCAGCCGTGGCCTGACGCTGACGGAGGCGGGCCGCCAGTTCGTGGAGGGTGTGGAGCAGCTGACGGCCCAGTACCACCGTCTGGCCGACCGCTGCCGCCTCGCCGGTGACCGGCCGGAGCAGCCCACGCTGACCATCCTGCTGCCCTCCCACCCCAAGGTCTATTTCGAGCAGGCCATGCTCACCTATAACCGCCTCTATCCCCAGGTCCGTCTGGAGATCGCCGACACCCGCAAGCTGTCGGTGCTGTACGACTACCGGGCCCGCATCAATACGCTGCTGGAAGGCACGGCGGATATCGTCTTTGCCCCCCGCACCGAACGCTATGACGAGGAGCGTCTGGCCTTCTGCAGCCTGAACCACCTGAGCTACCGCTGTCTGATGAAGCCCGACCACCCCCTCAGCACCCGGGAAACCGTCCGCCGGGAGGATCTGGCCGGCTGGCCGGTGCGCATCAATACGGTGATGGACCGCCAGCTCTATGACCATATCCTCGATCAGGAGCCCACCGCCCTGCCGGGCAGCTTCGTCTACGGCGAGCGGGAGTCCTTCCGTGTGCCCCTCATCATCTCCTTCTGCCTCAACGGCGGCGTGTTCCTCAGCCGGGGTGACTTTCTCGAGACCCTCCACCCGCTGATCGCCCTGCCCTTCGAGCCGGCCATGTCCGTGGAAAACGGCCTTTTCTACCGCCGTGACGCCGCCCCCCATGTGATGGACTTCATCGACCTTGTCCGCCGTGAGGTGTCCGGTCGCCTGCCGCCGGAAGTGTAAGCATAAAAGCAAGCCCGGAGAAACTCTCCGGGCTTGCGTGCGTGATAGGGATGCGTATGCATTTTGGTGAAGTTGTAAACCTGCGGTTTGCAGTGAAGTTGTCATTCGTGACAGTGAAGTTTTTGCCTTTTGGCAAAAGTGAAGTTACGTTTGCCCTTAAAAACACTTGCGAAGCAAACTTCACTACGAAGTAACTTCACTGCGAAGCAACTTCGCTTGCCCGCCAAGGCAAACTTAGTTTCGGCACAGCCTTGCGAGGCTGTGCCGAAAGTGTTACAGATCCAGCTTCAGGTCGCCGTCCTTGATCCAGCCCATCTTGCGCAGGGGCAGGGCCACGATGGGGGTCAGCACGGCAGGCAGGACGATGCAGATGAGGAGCATGCCGATCCAGTCCATCGCAGTGGGCTGAATGGCCACAGCGTTCACCATTTCCACCGCCTTCTCGCTGGGAGCCATCCAGCCGGTCCATACGCCGATGGGGCCGCACATGCCGCAGGTGCCCATGCCGGAGTTCACCGGTGCGCCGTTCATCTGGAAGTTGAAGACGCAGGTGGCAATGGGGCCGGTGATGGCAGAGACGATGATGGGGGGGATCCAGATCCGGGGATTGCGCACGATGTTGCCCATCTGCAGCATGCTGGTGCCAAGACCCTGAGAAACGATGCCGCCCCAGCGGTTTTCCCGGAAGCTCATCACGGCGAAGCCCACCATCTGGGCACAGCAGCCGGCCACGGCAGCGCCGCCGGCGAGACCCACCAGACCCAAGGTGTGGCAGATAGCGGCAGAGGAGATAGGCAGGGTCAGAGCGATGCCCACCAGCACGGACACGGCAATGCCCATCCAGAAGGGCTGCAGCTGGGTGGTGGTGTTGATCAGCGTGCCGAAGGCGTTGGCCACGGAGCCGATGGGGGGTGCGATCACATAGGACACGCACACACCGGCGAAGATGGTGACAAGGGGCGTCACCAGAATGTCGATCTTGGTCTCCTTGCTGATGGCCTTACCGATCTCGGCGGCGATGATGGCGATGAAGAACACGGCCAGAGGGCCGCCGCTGCCGCCCATGGTGTTGGCCGCCTGACCTACAGCGGCCAGAGAGAAGAGGACCAGCGGAGGCGCCTGCAGGGCATAACCGATGGCAATGGCCATGGCGGGCGCTGCCATAGCGGTGGCAAAGCCGCCCATTTCCACCATGAAGGGCAGCTCCAGCTGCTGGCCCAGCGTCTTGATGATGGTACCGATCAAAAGGGAGCAGAACAGGCCCTGGGCCATGGCGCTCATAGCGTCGATGAAGTAACGTTTGGCAGAGAAAACAATGTTCTTGCGCTTGCAAAATGCGCGGATCTTTTCCATAGCACACCTCACAAATTCATAGAGATCAGGTGTCAAGACACCTGTCGAGTCTCATTATATACAAAGCGTGGATTTTGTCAATATGGCGGGCAAAAAAACTTTTCCCGGCGGCAGGGGAGTGCTGTTGGGTTTATGCACAAAAATTTTGTGAAAGTTTTGTCAATTCGTCCATAGCTTTTGCGGTGGGATTGTGGTATGCTTTGGCAATCATAAGGATAAGGATAGAGGGTGTTGGTTGTGTATCGTGAGATAAGCGCATGGATCGACAGCGTGTTGGAGCGGCGGGTCCCGGAAGGTGTAGGGGCGTTCTGCTTCAACATCTACGCCGACGACTGGGACAACTGGTCCATGGAACTGATCGGTGCCGAAGCGTATGACCCCCGTGACCCGGACTGGCCCTGCTACGAGGTGACAGACATGGGCAGCCGCAGCCATCTCTTCCGCTGGGAGGAGTCGGTGGGTTGGCACCAGACGGTGCGGGAAATGAGCAAGTACATTGTTCGCTATCTGGCCGAAGGGGCGCATGCCACAGCGCTCCAACAGGCGGATGTGGTGGCTGTCGCCTTTGTCAGCGGCGTGCCGCAGGTGCTGTGGAAAAAGAAATAAAGAAAAAAGCGCCCGACCGCTTTGGTCGGGTGCTTTTTGTGTGAAACTCAACCACTGGTTTGGTGACTTTTGACCGACGGTATAGTATACTACGGTAAAAGAAAGGCGGTGAGAGGGTGGATCAGCATAAAATGGGCGACTTTATCCGGATGTTGCGTCGAGAACGAGATATGACGCAAAAGGATTTAGCCGAGCGACTGAACATTACGGACCGCGCCATCAGTAAGTGGGAGCGGGGCGTGTGCGCTCCTGATATCGGACTGCTGGAGCCGCTGGCAGAAGTCTTGGGAACAACGGTGCCGGAGCTAATCCGTGGGGAGCGGGACGAGCATTCCTGCGAACCGGAATGGCAAACACAGACGGTTATCGACTTTTCCAAGCGGCAGATCGCCCATCAAGTGGGTGCAGTTCGCAGACGATACCTGCTGGCGGCTGCTGCTGCACTGCTGATTGTGGTGCTGGTGGCTGCGGTGATCCTGTGGCAGGGCGGCTGGTTTTATGTGGTGGCCCGTGAACCGTCTCCCAACGGTGCGGACGTGCTGACGGTCTATGACCGGCAGCTGGACAGCGGTTTTTCCACCCGGCGCGGCACGTCCTTTATCCTTCGTTATGCCGACGGTGCCTCACTGCGTGTCAATTACGGTGACTGCCGCTTCGGCGGCGCCTGGTGGTCGCCGGACGGTACACAGTTTGTCATGCAGCTGCACTATCCACAGGAAACGCGCCATGTTCTGCTGGATGGCAACAGCGCTCAGAATCTAAGCTATTTTCTGGTGGATGCGGCACGGGCGGCGGGTTTGGGGGCAGATGAGAGCGCCGAGATGGACTTTCGCTTCCTGCAGTGGAGTGTGGACGGCAGTGCCATGCTGTTCTTTTATACCTGCCAAAGGCAGGACACCGCAGCACGATCCGGCTATTTTTGGTTCCACACCGCCACATATACGGCCGATGCTGTGCTGGAGTTATGCGAGCTGTCCTGAAAAGAGATCGCATTTTCCTGCCGCAGGTGCTGTGGAAAAAGAAATAAAGAAAAAAGCGCCCGACCGCTTTGGTCGGGTGCTTTTTGCGTATTAGTCCTGTTCCAGCAGCACGCCCATTTGCCGCAGGTTCTCCTTCAAATGGTCCAGCGCTTCGCTGCCGGGGCAGGAGAGGGTGTGCAGGTGGATGCCCTCGGTCAGCGCCGACAGGGGACGGGCGTCGCTGGAGGTCATGCTGCGGATGAACTGATCCACATCGTAACGGCTGGCCAGCTGCAGCGGCGCCGTCAGCTGTCCGTAGACGGGATGCTCCACGATCACGTCCTGCACGAGACAGCCGCAGTCCACCATGGCGTACAGCTCGTCCCGGGTCTCGGCGGCGCTGTGGCACACGGCCAGCTGCACGGTGATGCCGCCGGCGGTGACGATCATGTAGCCCCGGGGCGTGGCGGTGATGTTGCGGCCTTCGGCCCGCAGCAGGGCGATGTCGCCCACGATGATCTGGCGGCTGACGCCGTACTGCTTGGCCAGTGCTGTGGCGCTCACCGGTGCGGCGGAGACCATCAGCTGGGTATAGATCTTTTCGCGGCGCTGTGCGGCGGTCATAAAGACGCCCTCCTTTGCTTTTCTTGCTATCTGTATCATACACCTGTCACGACACTGCTTGCAAGAGGAGAATTAACAAAATCGTCATTTGCTTTTAGTTGGTAAGTGGTATATAATATATCCTGTATTGTTATATCCCGAAAAGGAGGACGAGCCTTGATGGAATACAAAAGAACGGAGATCATGCAGGACGTGTTCCTGACGTATCTCCCGGCCAAAAAATTCAAGACCAGCTATCTCTCCGCCCACTTCATCGCGCCCCTGCGTGCCGAGACGGCGTCCCTGAATGCGCTGCTGCCGGCGGTGCTGCACCGCGGCACCGTCCGCTGCCCGGATATGGAGCGGCTCAGTGCTGCCATGGACCGGCTTTACGGCGCCCAGATCGACTATACCGTCCGCAAGAAGGGCGAGCGGCAGTGCGTGGGCTTTGTGGCCAGCGTCATCGACGATGCCTTTGCCCCCCGGGGCGAGCGGCTGCTGGAACCCACGGCGGCGCTGCTGGGCGAACTGCTGCTGGATCCCGTCACCCGGGGCGGCCGCTTCCTCAGCGAGTACGTGGACAGCGAAAAGACCAACCTCATCGACGCCCTCCGCTCCGTCCGCAACGACAAGCGGGAGTGGGCTGACCTGCGCCTCATGCAGGAGATGTGCGGCGATGAGCCTTACGGCGTGCGCCGTCTGGGCGATGAGGAAAGTGCGGCCAAGATCCATAACCGGAAACTCTACCAGCACAGCCGTGAGCTGATGTCCACCAGCCGGCTGGAGCTGTACTATTGCGGCAGCGCCGAGGAGCGCCGTGTCACCGAAGCGTTGCTCCATGCCTTTGCCGCCCTGCCCCGGGGTGTGGTGGAACCCCTGCCGGAGATGCGACGGTATGCCGCACCTCAGCAGCCCCGCTTCGTCACCGAGCAGATGGACGTGACCCAGGGCAAGCTGTCCATGGGTTTCCGCTGCGGCAGCGACGATGTGCCGGCCCTCATCATGGCCAACCTGATGTTCGGCGGCTCCAGCAACTCCAAGCTGTTCCTCAATGTGCGGGAAAAGCTGTCCCTTTGCTATTATGCGTCCAGCTCCTATGCCCGCAGCAAGGGCATCCTCACCGTGTCCAGCGGCATCGAGACCAAGGACTATGACCGTGCGCTGGAGGAGATCCTGCGCCAGCTGCAGGCGGTGCAGCAGGGCCAGTGGGAGGACTGGGAGCTGACCGGCGCCCGCAGCACCATGCTCAGCAGCCTTACTGCCATGACCGATGGTCAGGGCTCTATGGAAAACTGGTTCCTGGGCCAGAACGCCACCGGCGAAACGGAAACGCCGCAGGAACTGGCCGCCCGGCTGATGGAAGTCACGCCCCAGCGGATCATGGCCGCAGCGGAGTCCATCGCCCTGGATACCGTTTATTTCCTTAAGGGAAAGGAGGGCGTGTGATGGAAAAGATCCACTATCCCCGCATTGGTGAGCGGGTCCATTGGTATCGCCTGAAAAACGGCCTGCCGGTGTGCATCGTGCCCCGCAAAGGCTTTGCCCGGAAGTACGCCCTGTTCGCCACCCGCTACGGCGGCATGGACCTGCGGTTTGAGCTGAACGGCCGGTGGCTGGATACCCCCGCCGGTATCGCCCACTATCTGGAGCATAAGATGTTCGACACCGAGGAGGGCAATGCCCTGCAGGAGCTGGCGAAAAACGGCGCCGAGCCCAATGCCTTCACCTCCAACGCCATTACCGTTTATTACTTCGATTCTACCGAGAAATTTGAGGAAAATCTGGAGATTTTGCTGAGTTTCGTGTCCGTTCCCTACTTTACGGATGAAAGCGTTGCCAAGGAGCAGGGCATCATCGGTCAGGAGATCGGCATGATCGAGGATAACCCGGAGTGGGTGGTCTATAAGCACCTGATGCAGGCCCTCTACGAAAACAGCCCCGCCCGTGTGTCTGTGGCCGGCAGCGTGGAGAGCATTGCTCAGATCACCGCCCAGACCCTGTACGACTGCCACAAGGCCTTCTATGTCCCGGCCAATATGTGTCTGGTGCTGGTGGGTGATGTGGATGAGCAGGCCGCCATCGCCATTGCCGAGCGTGTGCTGCCCAAGGAGAGCGGCACCGTCATCGAGCGTGACTACGGCGCCGAGGAGAGCCTCCTGCCCTACGAAAAGGAAGTGCGCTGCGCCATGGAAGTGTCCATGCCCACCTTCCTTGCCGGCTTCAAGTGTCCTGCCGCCCCGGAGGGACAGGAGCGGATGCGCAACAACATCATCGGCGAGCTGGCCTGTGATGTGCTGCTGGGCGATTCCAGCCCTCTCTTCGCCCGGCTGTATGCCCAGGGTCTGGTCAACGGCTCCTTTGCCAGCAGCTACGACCTGCTGCCCGGCGTGGCCTACGTCAGCGTGGGCGGCGACAGCAACGATCCCTACGCTGTGACCCGTGCCATTCTGGATGAGGCGAAGCGTCTGGTGGCCGAAGGCATCGACGAAGATTATTTCCAGCGGATCCTCCGTGCCAATTTCGGTACGGCCATCAAGGCCCTCAACTCCTTTGAGGCCATCGCCGTCACCGTGGCCGAGGGCTGCTTCAACCGGTACGATCCCTACCGTTTCCCAGAGCTGTACGATACCGTTACGGCCCAGGATCTGCTGGACTTTATCCGGGAAAATATCGTGGAAGAGCGCATGGCCCTTTCCATCATCGATCCCAAGGAGGAACAAAACGATGAAAGTAATGACTGACAGCCCCATCCGCTTCCCCGGCCTGCTGGGGGACTGGGAATTTACCATGAGCTCCAAGGCTCTGGATATCGGCAACGGCATCTACTGGTACGGCATCCTCATTGCATTGGGCCTGATCCTTGCGGTGTGCTTTGCTCTGTCCCAGCGCCGTAAGTACGGCATCAGCGAGGATAATATTCTCGACGCCGTGCTGTGGGGCATTCCCTGCGGCGTCATCGGCGCCCGTGCCTACTATGTCATTTTCTATCTGGACAGCTTCCGCAATGCCGAAGGCAAGCTGGACTGGGGTCAGGTCATCTCCATCTGGGACGGCGGCCTCGCCATCTACGGCGCCGTCATCGCCGTGGTGCTGGTGTGCTTTGTGATGAGCCGTGTGAAGAAGTTCAGCCTCTGGGCTTTGATGGACCTGGTGGTCATGGGCCTGCTGATCGGTCAGGCCGTGGGCCGCTGGGGCAATTTCATGAACCGTGAGGCCTTCGGCACCGAGACCACCCTGCCCTGGCGGATGCAGCTGACGCTGCGTACCGGTGAGCTGGTGGAAGTCCACCCCACATTCCTCTACGAGAGCCTGTGGAACATCATCGGCCTGCTGCTGATCTTCTTCGTCATCTCCCGTGCCCGCCGCTTTGACGGTGAGAACACCTGCTTCTATTTCCTGTGGTACGGCATCGGCCGCTTCTTCATCGAGGGCCTGCGTACCGACAGTCTGTATCTCTTCGACTGGCAGATCATGGGCCAGCCCATCCGTGTCAGTCAGGCCCTGAGTCTGGTGATGATCGTGGTGTCTCTGGTGCTGCTGTTCGTCAACGGCAATAAGAAGGAGCGCAAACCCCTCTTTGTGGATGTGGTGGCCGCTGCCGAGCTGGCCGCCGCCGAAGCCGCTGCTGCTGAGGTGGAGGAAGTCTCTGCCGAAGAAGTGGCTGCCGAGGAAGCCGTCACCGTGGAAGAGGAGGCGGGCGAATGAGCGCTGTTGTGATGGACGGCAAGGCCCTGGCCGCCAAGGTCAAGGCCCGTGCCCTGGCAGCTGCCGGTCAGTTGGAGCGCCAGCCGGGTCTGGCCGTCATTCTGGTGGGCGAGAACCCCGCCTCCCAGGTCTATGTCCGGGGCAAGGTGAAGGACTGCGCCGACTGCGGCATCGCCTGCTTTGACTATTATCTTCCTGCCGACACCACCGAAGAGCAGCTCCTTGCACTGGTGGCGGAGCTGAATGACCGCAGCGATGTGGATGGCATTCTCTGCCAGCTGCCGCTGCCCGGTCATATCGCCGAGAAGAAGGTGCTGGAGGCCATCTCTCCGGATAAGGATGTGGACGCCTTCCACCCCTACAGCATGGGCCGCATCCTGCGCGGTGACCCCTGCTTCCTGCCCTGCACGCCCGCCGGCGTCATGGAGCTCCTCCATGAGTACGGCATCGAGGTGGCCGGCAAGAAGTGCGTGGTGGTGGGCCGCAGCAACATCGTGGGCAAGCCCATGGCTCTCCTGCTGCTGGGTGAGAACGGCACCGTCACCGTCTGCCACAGCCGCACCCCCGATCTGAAGGCCGAGTGCCTGCAGGCCGACATTCTGGTGGCCGCCGTGGGTAAGGTGAACCTCATTACCGCCGACATGGTGAAAGAAGGCGCCGTGGTCATCGACGTGGCCATGAACCGCAATGCCGAGGGCAAGCTCTGCGGCGACGTGGACTATCCGGCGGTGGCCGAGAAGGCCAGCTTCATCACCCCCGTTCCCGGCGGCGTGGGCCCCATGACCCGTGCCATGCTGATGGAGAACACCCTGGCCGCCGCCAAAGCGAGACAGTAAACAAAAAAGAGAGAAAACCACTTGGTTTTCTCTCTTTTTTTATCAGAAAATGAGCTTCATCGCCGCCAGCAGGATCACGAGGAACGCCACATTCACCACGGTGAAGAGCTTCAAAAACTTCCCGCCCTCCCGGGGTGCGAACCGGGTCAGCTGCTGATAGGTGATGAGACTGGCGAGAGATGCGATCAGCGTACCGGCGCCGCCGATGTTCGCGCCCTGCAGCAGGGCGGCGTAGTTGTCGGTGAACCGGCTGAGGAGGATGGCTGCCGGCACGTTGCTGATGATCTGGCTCAAAAGGGCGCTGACCGTCAGCGCATCCCACTGCAAAAGACCGCTGAACAGCGCCTGCACCGCCTCCATCCGGGCCATGTTGCCCGAGAAGATGAAGAAGGCCACGAAGGTCAGCAGCAGGCCGTAGTCCACTTGTTTCAGGGCCTTGCGGTCGGCGAAAAAGAGTACGGCGGGGATCACCGCCAGACCCACGGCGAAGTGGACCAGCCGCAGCACCACCGCCAGCGCCACCAGAAAGAGGCCGCCGTACAGGGCGCCCCGCTTCATGTCCAGCCTGGCATCTGCCCCCGGCACCTCCAGCGGCTCCGGCTTTACCAGCAGGCACAGTGCAGTGAAGAGAATGGCCGACAGCAGGAAGGGAGGCAGCATAATGGCGAAAAACTCCCCGTTTTCCACGGAAAACTTGCTGTAGAGGTACAGATTCTGAGGATTGCCGAAGGGGGTCAGCATACCGCCTAAGTTGGCGGCACAGTTTTGCAGCACGAAGGTCAGGGCCAGCAGCTTGTCCTTGCCGGTGGAGTGCAGCACGAAGTAGCTCAGCGGCAGGAAGGTCAAAAGGGCCGTGTCGTTGGTCAGGAACATGGAGCCGATGGCTGTGATCCATACCAGCGCCAGCACGGCCAGCCGGGTGTTGCGGAACCCCCGGGCCAGCTTCCGGGCCAGAATGTAGAAAAGGTCGATGTTGGAAAAAGCCTGCACCACCGCCAGCACGCAGAATAAACACGTCAGCGTCCGCAGGTCGATGTAGCCCCGGTACTCGCCGTCCGGCGGCACGATGAACGCCGTTACCAATGCGGCCAGCGCAGCGATCAGCAGCACGGCGTGCTGTTTCAAAAAGGCGGAAACTTTCATTTTCTTCTCACTCCGCTTACAAAAAATCTCACGATTTGCCATTATAGCACTTTTTCCTCCGCTGACAAGAGGAAAACGGGGATTTTTTCCGCCCGCCATATCGACAGGGGACGGGAAATGTGGTATCATCGGGAAAATACCACAGGAGGGCCAAGCCATGACCATCGATGTTTACAGCCAGTATTTTTCCGCCGAATGCGTATGCAACGAGGTGCCCCGCCGTGCCGTCATCGTGAAGCTCACCTGCGAAAGCGGCGGCGGTGAGGTGTATTATACCGTCAACATCAGCTTCTTCCCCCATCGGGATGAGGAGGACTACGCCGTCAGCTACGACGCCTATGCCGAAAAGGAGCTCTTCCGCAAGGCCGGCCGCCGCAGCAAAAAGCGGGAAGAAGCGTTTTTGGAAGAGCTTCGTACCCACGCCGATGAACTGGCTGCTTCCCTGAACGGCCGTATCCATTGGGATGCGCCCCTGCAGGAGGCCCGCCGGGGCTAAAATGCAATAAAAAAAGAGAGAAACCGTCAAGGTTTCTCTCTTTTTTGCTGTTTTTCTCAGCCGACGATACGCCGTGCGCCCAGATAGATCTTGGCGTACCAGGCGTTGCTCAGGGCGTGGATCTGCACGCCCTTGACCCACTTGCCGTTGCCGTAGTTGTACTCGGTGGAGTGGACCATCTTGCCGCCGCCGATGTAGATACCCACATGGCTGGTGGGGTTGCCGGTACCGTTGTCGAAGAAGATCAGGTCGCCGGGCTGCAGCTCGGATTTGCTGACGGCCGTACCCTTGCGGTACTGGTCGTTGCTGCCTCGGGGCAGGCTGTAGCCGAAGTGCTTGTACACGTACTGCACGAAACCGGAGCAGTCAAAGCCGCTGGGGGTAGCGCCGCCGTAGACGTAGGGGACACCGATGAAGGTCTGGGCATAGGCGGCGATATCGGCGCCCACACCGCTGCCGGTGCTGGGCGGCGGTGTCGTACCGCCGCTGGGCTGCTGGGTCGTGCCGCCGCTGTTGGTCTCGGGGGTGGGCTCGGCAGGCTTGGTGAGCCGCAGCGTCACGTAGTCGCCGGACACATAGCCCACAGTGCCGTCGGCATCTACCTTGAACCAGCCGTTTTCAAAGCCCTTCAGCGCCACACAGTCGCCGTCCTCCAGCACCTTGAGGATGCTGCCGGAGGTGGAGGCCTTGGAGCGCATGTTCAGCGCATCGGTGTTCACCATGGCGTAGCCGGTGAGGGAATCGGTGGAGGGATAGACCTTCAGATAATCCTGAGAGGCGTAGCCCACCTGGCCGCCCCAGTTCACCTTGTACCAGCCGTTCTCCCAGCCCAGCACGGCCAGCGGCGTGCCCTTGCTCATCTCGGTGATGATGGCGTGGTCGGTGCCGGGACCCTTGCGCAGCCGCAGGCCGCTGCTGTTGACCACACCGGCCGCCAGCACCTTGGTGGAGGATGCGGGCAGGTTCACCGTGGGCTGGACAGGCGCTTCGTCCTGCTGATTGTTGTCGGGGGTCGTGGACTCATCGTCCTTGCTATCGTCGGGGGTGGTGGCCTCGTTTTGCTGATTGTCGTCGGGCGTGGTGGCCTCTTCGTCCTGCTGACCGTCATCGGGGGTGGTGGACTCCTCGTCCTGCTGCTCGTCCTCGCCCTCGGTTTCCTCCTGGATGATGAAGGGATTGGTATCCAGCAGCAGGGCGTCGGCAGGCACATAGCCCTCCAGATCGCTGCCGGTGACACAGAACCAGCCGTCCTCGTAGCTGCGCACAATGACGCTCGTCCACATGGGGAGTTTCGCAGCCTTGGCATAGATATGGCCGGGACCTGCGCGAAGAACGGAACTCTCGACCTTGACGGCGACATCCGGAGCCATGTTTTCCGCATCACCCAGCAGAACGCCGGTGGCAGAACTGGGGCCGGAAATGCCGTTGCAGGACATCTTACCGGGCAGCGTCACGTCGGCAGCCTTCAGCCAGCCGTACAGACCGTCTTCGTGCTTGATGCAGGTGTAGTACCAGCCGTCCTTCTGCTCCAGCACGGTGAAAACCGTGTTGTGGGGCAGGGCGAAGACGGTGGTGGCAGCCTCGTCGGCCTCGCTGTACACGGCGGCAGTCTGGGCCGTTACCAGTCCCGGAACGGTCCGGGGCTGTTCCTTGCCGCCGGATAGCAGCAGCACGGCCAGCAGCAGTGTGATAAACAGCAGCGCCGGGATGCCCAGCCACAGGGGCAGGGAGAATTCGTTTTTCTGCAATCTTTTCATCGGTTTCTCCTTTGAAAAAGGCAAAGCCGGCAATTACTTGCCGGCCAGTGCACGTTCCAGCCAGATGCTGCCCACGTCCATGGCGGCATAGAGGCTATCCTTCTCGGTTTTCTTCACAATACGGTCACGGCTCTTGGCGCCCGGATCGGTCAGCTGCAGCTGCACGCTGACACGGGTAGCCACGTCCATATCCTTTTCCTTCTTGGTCTCCAGGATCTGGAACATCACAATGTATTTGTCGGCCATGCTGCCGTAATAGATCAGATTATCAATGCGGCGCAGGGGACGGTTTTTGTACACGAGGCCCTGGCCCTTCTTCACATCTGCCATAGTCGTTGCTCCTTTATCTACGCATTAGTAGCTAAATCATACCACAAGTGCCGCCCTCTGTCAATTCATGCGGGGAAAAACGACAAAAAAGGATGGCCGACCGTCATGCGGTCAGCCATCCTTGATCGAATCATTACACGCCCAGATAACGCTTTACCAGCGCCTGCAGCAGCTCGTCGCGATCCATCTTGCAGATCAGCGTACGTGCGCTCTTGTAGTTGGTGATGTAGGTGGGATCCTCGGAGAGGATGTAGCCCACGATCTGATTGATGGGGTTGTAACCCTTCTCCTTCAGCGCCTCATACACAGAGCGCAGGATTTGCAGGATCTGTTCGTCCTTGTCTTCGACAATGTTGAATTTTCTGGTAAATTCCTCCATGTGGGCATACCGCCTTTCTTGTTGATTAGGGATAGTATACCCTGTTTTTCTCCGTCTGTAAAGAGGGAAAAGCGGAGAAATCAGCGCAGAACGGCGTTCAGTTCGGCCTTCAGCAGATCCAGAATGCTGCGGATATCCTCGTCAGCCTCTTCGCCGGTGATGCTGCGCTCGTCGTTGCGCAGCGTCAGGTTGAAGGCCACGGACTTGCAGCCCTCGGGGATGCCGGGGCCCTGATAGATGTCGAACAGGGCGGCGTTCTTCAAAAGACCCTTGGCACCGCGGCGGATGCAGTCGGTCAGCTGGCCCACGGTGACCTCATTGGCGCACACCACGGCGATGTCACGGGTGACGGCGGGGAACTTGGGCAGGGGGGTGTAGATGGGATCGCTGCCCTCGGCGGCCATGAGGGCCTCCAGCTTCAGCTCGGCGCAGTACAGCTCTGCGTCGGCGTCATAGGCACGGGCCACCAGAGGATGGACCTGGCCGAACACGCCCAGATACACCTCGCCGGCGTACACGGCGGCGCAGCGGCCGGGATGGTAGGAGGGATTGTCCTTCACAGCCTCGAAGCGCACATCCTCGGCACGCAGAGTGCCCAGAATAGCCTCGATCATGCC
>JAFQFC010000075.1 GCA_017415775.1 Oscillospiraceae bacterium | reverse complement strand
TGACCTCCTTGGGCTGGTAGGGCATGCGGATCATGCGCTCTTTCGTGGTGGTCAGCAGCTTGATGATGGGAGGCTGGATGATGGGCACCAGCGCCATATAGGAGTAGGCGGCCACCATGATAGCGCCCAGATACTTGCTGCCCAGCTTCAGAGCCACCACGATGGAGGTGGGGCCGTCGGCAGCGCCGATGATGGCGATGGAGGCGGCGTCGTTGATGTCAAAGAACATGGAGGCCAGGCACAGGGTAAAGAAGATACCGAACTGGGCCGCCGCACCGAAGATCATCAGCTTGGGGTTGGTCAGCAGCGGGCCGAAGTCGATCATGGCACCGATGCCGATGAACAGGATCAGGGGGAACAGCTCGTTGGAAATGCCGGCGTCAAAAAGGACGCTCAGGGCGCCGTGCTCGGCTACGCCATCCACGATCTGGGTAATGGCGCCGGAGTTGGGCAGATTGACCATGATGGCGCCAAAGCCGATGGGCAGCAGCAACGTAGGCTCCATGTCCTTGGCGATGGCCAGATAGATCAGCAGACCGCCGATGGCCCACATGATGACCATCTGGATGGTCAGGTCGGCAAAGTTTTCGTACAGGATCTCCATAATTACGCTCCTTTGAGTGAGGATATAGCTCTATTTTGCCGCAAAAAAAGCTCTTATTGCCCACAGTGGCAATAAGAGTCTCGCTAATTAAGGCCCGGGCGGGCTTTCGCCGTCATGACGCCCGAAGCCGCGGCAGTCCGCAAGCTACTCCCTCTTAAAATCGATCCATTGCATGATAGCAGGAACTGGAAGAAAAAGCAAGGGGGGGAACAGGTAGTTTTGCGCAAAAATGCCGCTAATTACCAAGTTATTATTGACTTTGCTTTTTTGCCATGTTACGATAATTTCAGCTATACAACTGACGGATTTCAGTGGAATTGACCACGGGGAGTATAGCGGTAGAAGCCGACCGTCTGGGCACAAAACGCCCGGATGTGCGGCCTTTTTCTTTTCATACACCGCCCATCTGGAATACGGAAAGGACTGGAACTATGAAAACTACCACCAACCCCCTGCGCGAGAACAAATGGCTCCGCGGCGCCATCCCGGCGCTGCTGATCCACTGCAGCATCGGCACCGTCTACTGCTGGTCCATCTTCAGTCAGGAGATCGCCGATTACATCGGCTTTTCCAAGGCTGCCACCGAGTGGGCCTTCAGCTTCGCCATCTTCTTCCTGGGCATGTCCGCCGCCTTCCTCGGCAACATCGTGGAGCGGGACATCCACAAAGCTTCCCTGATCTCCACCATCACCTTCGCCATCGGTATGGCCGGCACCGGCTTTTTCATCTGGTACGGCGGCGCCCATCCCGGCAGTCTCCTGGCCCTCATTGGTATCTATGTCTGCTACGGTTTCATCATGGGTATCGGCCTGGGTACCGGCTACCTTTCTCCCGTCAAGACGCTGATGCTGTGGTTCGACAAGCAGAAGGGCCTTGCCACCGGCCTTGCTGTGGCCGGCTTCGGCGCTGCCAAGGCCATCGCCAGCCCCATCATGCAGGCCCTGCTGGGTAATCTGGGCGAG
Source organism: Oscillospiraceae bacterium (assembly GCA_017415775.1). Taxonomy (GTDB): domain Bacteria; phylum Bacillota; class Clostridia; order Oscillospirales; family Oscillospiraceae; genus Vescimonas. The sequence goes on along the minus strand of JAFQFC010000075.1, from coordinate 2,161 downwards.
GGCGGCATCTACAAGATGTTCTACATTCTCGCTGCCGTCTACTTTGTCATGATGTTCCTCGGTCACCTGCTGCTGAAAAAGCCGGAGGGCTGGCATGAACCCCAGAAGAAGGAAAAGGGCCAGGGCATCCTCGCCATCATCAAGACCCGCCCCCTGCGCAATTATGTGGGCATCTGGCTCATGTTCTACATCAATATTACCTGCGGCCTGGCCCTGCTGAGTCAGGAGAAGGCCATCGTCAAGTGCATCGGCATGGCCTCCGCCGTGGCGCTGGTGTCTACCCTGTCTGCCGTGTTCAATGCCGGCGGCCGTCTGTTCTTCTCCGGCATCGGTGACCATATGAAGGACCGCAACACCGTCTATAAGCTGATCTTCGTCCTGTCCATCGCCTGCAACGTGCTGGTGCTCATCACCGGCGGCATCGGCAACGGTGCCGAGAACAAGCTTTCCGCCATGCTGGTGCTGCTGCTCATCATGGTGGTCAACGCCGGTTACGGCGGCGGCTTCTCCAACGTGGCCCCCCTGCTGTCCGACCACTACGGCATGGGCAGCATCAGTACCCTCCACGGCATCACCCTGTCGGCCTGGGCCTTTGCCGGCCTGACCGGCAACCAGCTGGCTACGTGGATCGTCAACCACTTCGGCGAAACGGTGGAGATCGGCGGCAATATGGTCAACCCCGCCGGCTACCAGATGGTGCTGTACGTCACCGCCGTACTGTACATTGTGGCCCTGCTGCTGAGCGTGGTGTTCGTCCGCCCCATGGCTGCCGATAAAAAGGAACATTGAGTATCAAAAAAGACCTTGTCCCGATGGGACAAGGTCTTTTTTGTTGAATTTGTCAGTTCTTGATCTTGCGCATCAGCCGCAGAAGATCCAGCAGCAGATTGATGATGTCCAGATAGACATTCAGCACGTAAATGGAATAGTCGCTGCTGTCGTTGAGCAAACCGGCCTCATAGGCGGTCTTGCACTGGTTCACATCCACCAGAATGTAAGCGCTGAAGACGAAGACGCCGGCAACGCTCAGCAGCATGCTCAGCATGTCTGCCCGCAGGAAGAGGTTGACGAGAGACAGCACCACCATCACCGACAGGACCACAAACAGGACCCTGCCAAGGCTGATGTACGACCCGGACTCCTTCGCTTGCCCCATGCAGGCCAGCACGCCAAAGATCACCATGGTGCCCAGCACCACCTCGGCAAACAGCATCACACCCAGAGTTTCCAGATAATACAGCAGCGTGGGATACAGCAGCGCACCTTCCACAAAGGCGAAGAGGTACACGTACCAGATGGAGAAGCGGATGGGGCCGCTTGCTCTTCGTTTCATCAGCTTCACGACCCAGACCACCAGCAGCAGGATCGCCAGCAAAACGAGAAGAACAAGGCTTGCAGCCGCCACAAGGGATGCGGGGATAAAGGTCAGTCCCACAAAGAAACCTGCCACGGTTGCCAGCAGGGAAAGTGCCACATACAGATAAAGTTGACCCATGTGCTTCCTCCTCCTTCAAAAGTTCAGCGATTGCAGTGAAGCGGTTGTGAAGTATTATAGCATTATTGCGAAAACGATGCAACCTGCGCTTGATGATATGCACCTTCGGTGATGATATGCCATTGCTTTCGCAATGGATAAAAAAAGAACAAACTTTTGGTAGACAAAAGTTCGCTCTTTTTTGGCACGCTTGAAGGGATTCGAACCCCCGACCTGCCGCTTAGGAGGCGGCCGCTCTATCCAACTGAGCTACAAGCGCAGATCACCCGTTTATTGTACCCTTCCGGCCTGCCCTTGTCAACGCAAAAAAGGACGAAAACCTGTCCGGCGGGGCTTGCAATCCCCTTTTTAGAGGGATATAATAATTCAGTTAGCGCAAAATTTCCGCGCCCTACCGGGCGCCAAGGAGACGATATACCAATGAGAAACGAAAAACTTCGCAACATTGCCATCATCGCCCACGTTGACCACGGCAAAACCACGCTGGTGGACGAGATGCTCAAGCAGGGCGGCGCCTACCGCGCCAATCAGGAGACGGTGGACCGCGTCATGGACTCCAACGATCTCGAGCGCGAGCGCGGCATCACCATCATGGCCAAGAATACCGCCGTGCAGTACGGCGATACCAAAATCAACATCGTAGATACCCCGGGCCACGCCGACTTC
>JAFQFC010000074.1 GCA_017415775.1 Oscillospiraceae bacterium | reverse complement strand
AGATGCCGTCCTTATATTTTTAAATCATCCCGGAGGGATACCGCCATATGCCGCAGGCATATATCACATTGCGCAGCAATATATCACATTTCCGTCAGGAAATATATCACTTTCCCGTCAGGGAAAATTTCACTGGGTCTTTTGAAAATCCCTTTTCACAAGACCCTATAGCCCGTCTTTTGTTTGGTTTGAAAATCAGCTGCGGAATTTCACCTTGGCAAGGCAGACACGGATCCACTCGTGATCGTAGAAGCTCAGCACATCGCTGGGCAGACCGCCGAAGGATTCGCACTTACTCAGCACATCCTCGCCGGGATAGATGATGGGGTCTTGGGCCATCTCCTCGTCCATGATGGCGTGGGCCGTGGCGGAGGGAGTGGAATAACCCACAGCGTCACAGTTGCGCAGCACGATATCGTCACGGCACATGAAGTTGATGAAGGCCATGGCGTTATCGTAGTTCTCGCAGCAGGCAGGGACGCACATGGAGTCCACGAACAGGTTGGCACCCTCGGAGGGCATGCAGAAGGCCAGATCGGGGTTCTCCTCGGCCATGATGACATAGTCACCGGCGTAGTACGTGCCGATGGCGGCCTCGTTGTTGATCATCTTGTCGAAGATCTGGTCCATGACGTAGGCCTGCACGATGCCCTTGCTCTTCTGCTCCATCAGCAGTTCCGCCGCTTCCCGGATCTCGTCCTTGTCGGTGGTGTTGAAGGAGTAACCCAGCGCCTTCAGGGCTACGCCGATGCAGTCACGGGGGTTATCGAAGATCAGCACATTGCTGCGCATCTCGGTGGTGAAGAGGTCCATCCAGCTGGTAGGCGCTTTATCCACCATCTTGGTATTATAGATGATGCCGGTGGTGCCCCACATATAGGGCACGCTGTACTTCTGCTGGGGGTCAAACTCACGGTACAGGTACTGAGGGTCCAGATTGACCATGTTGGGGATCTGGGAGAAGTCCAACTCCAGCAGCAGGTCTTCGTCGATCATGCGGGCGATCATATAGTCCGAAGGAATGATCACATCGTACTGGCTGCCGCCGCCCTTGATGCTGGAATAGAGCATCTCGTTGCTGGAGAAGGTGTTGTAATTGACGGTGATGCCGGTCTCGGCCTCGAAGTCCTCAAAGATGGACTCGTCAATATACTCGCCCCAGTTATAGACATTGACCACGTTGCCCTGCTCGCTGCCGCAACCGGAAAGGCTCAGGCAGGAGAGGATCATCAGGCTGCACAGCAGCACGGAGACAAACTTTTTCATCCGTTGCCTCCCTTCCGCAGGGCGCGGGCGCGCTTCTCATTGAGCTGCTCCTGCCGCACCTGACGCACGTTGACGATGACCAGCAGCGTCAGCACCACCACAAAGAGGATGGTGGACAATGCGTTGACCTCGGGGCTGATGCGCTTACGGGTCATGGCATAGATCTGCATGGCCAGGGTGGAGACTTCGCTGCCTGCGGTGAAGTAGGAGATGACGAAGTCGTCGATGGACATGGTGAAGGCGATCAGCATACCGTTGAGGATGCCGGGACGCAGCTCCGGCATCAGCACCTTCCAGAAGGCCTGCCAGGGGGTAGCGCCCAGGTCCATGGCCGCCTCGCCCAGATTGGGGTTGAGCTGGCGCAGCTTAGGCATGACAGCCAGCACCACGTAGGGAACGTTGAAAGTGATGTGGGCCACCAGCAGCGTACCGAAGCCCAGAGAGAAGCCCAGAATGTTGCCGGCTGCCACGAACAGCAGCATGAGACTCACGCCGGTGATGATATCGGCGTTGGTCATGGGGATATTGTTGATGGTCAAAAACAGGTTGCGGGGACGGCGCTTCATATTATGGAAGCCGATGGCTGCCGCCGTACCCAGCACCGTAGCCACCACGGCGGCGATGACAGACACCGTAATGGTGGTGCTGAAAGCCGCCAGAATCTCTTCGTCCTGCAGCAGCTCCTGATACCAATGGAGGGAGAAACCGGACCAGACGGTACGGCTCTTGGAGTCGTTGAAGGAGAAGATGATGAGTACCACGATGGGCAGGTACAAAAAGACGTAGACCAGGATATTGAAGATCCGGGCAAAGGTGTTGTTTTTCTGCATCATTACATCAACACCGTCCCTTCATCGCCGCCGCCGAAGCGGTTGGTGATCAGCGTGGCGACCAGCACCAGGACCAGCATCATCAGAGCGATGGCGCTGCCCAGATGGGGGTTATAGGCGCTGCCCAGGAACTGCATCTCGATCAGGTCGCCCAGCAGGAAGCTCATGCCGCCGCCCAGCAGCTTGGAGATGGCGAAGGTGCTGATGGAGGGAATGAACACCATGGTCACGCCCGACAGCACGCCCGGCAGGCTCAGGGGGAAGATGACGCGGCGGAAGGTCTCGCGCTTGTTGGCGCCCAGATCCTGTGCCGCCTCGATATACTTATGATCCAGCTTATCGATGACCGAGAAGATGGGCAGGATCATAAAGGGCAGGAAGTTATACACCATACCCAGCACCACGGCAATATCCGTGTTGATGATATGGACCGGGCCGATGCCAAACAGGCCCAGCAGCTGGTTCAAAAAGCCGTTATTTTCCAGAATGGACATCCATGCGTAGGTACGCAGCAGGAAGTTCATCCACATGGGCAGCATGATGAGCAGCATGGCCACCTTGCGGAAAACGGGGCCTTCCTGAGCCAGGAAGTAGGAGAAGGGATAGGCGATCAGCAGGCAGATCGCGGTGGCGATCAGCGCCAGCACCACGGAGTTGCCGAACACCTGCAGGAACACATCGATATTGTCAAAGTTTTCCAGCGTAAAGGCGCCGTCGTAATTGGTGAAGGCATACACCACGATCAGCACCAGAGGAATGACCACAAACACGGCCATCCAGAACACATACGGCACTGCCGCGCTCTTAGTCCTCATCGTCAGCGTCCTCCTCAGCCTCGTCCGCATCGAAGTCGGGATCGTTGATCTCGTCATACTCTGCAGAATAGGAACTGTAGTCGCCGAACATACCGGAATACTCGCTCTTTTTCATGATGTGGATATCATCGGGATTCAGGATAATGCCGATGACGCTGCCCACCTCGTGATAATCAGTGGTCTGGATGAGCCACTTGTAGCCCTTGAAGTCCACGATGGTATCGTAATGGACGCCCTTGAAGGTAACGGAGGTCACCGTGCCCTGCAGGCGGCCCTTTTCAGGTGCCATGATCTCGATGTCCTCAGGACGGATGACAACATCCACCGGCTCCATCGGCGCAAAGCCCTTATCCAGACAGCGGAACTTGCGGTTGAAGATCTCCACCACAAAGTCGGTGTGCATAATGCCGTCGAGGATATTGGACTCGCCGATGAAGTCCGCCACGAAGGCGTTCTTGGGCTCGTTGTAAATATCCTCGGGAGAGCCGATCTGCTGGATGCGGCCCTTGTCCATGACCACCACGGTGTCGGACATGGTCAGCGCTTCCTCCTGATCGTGGGTCACATATATAAAGGTAATGCCCATCTGCTGCTGGATACGCTTCAGTTCGTTCTGCATATCCTTGCGCAGACGCAGATCCAGTGCGCCCAGAGGCTCGTCCAGCAGCAGCACCTTGGGGCGGTTTACCAGCGCTCTTGCGATGGCCACACGCTGCTGCTGACCGCCGGAGAGCTGGTCTACCTTACGCTTGCCGAAGCCCTTCAGGCTGACCACTTCCAGCATCTCATTGACGCGCTCTTCGATCTCCTTCTCGCCCACCTTGGCGATGCGAAGACCAAAGGCAATATTCTCAAATACGTCCAGATGCGGGAACAGCGCATACTTCTGGAACACCGTATTGATCTGCCGCTTATGAGGCGGAACATCGTTGATCCTCTCGCCGTCAAAGGTCACATCACCGGAAGAAGGCGTGGTAAAGCCGCCGATGATACGCAGCGTGGTGGTTTTACCGCAGCCGCTGGGACCAAGGAGCGTGAGGAACTCCGAGTCATTGATATAAAGATTGATGTTGTCGAGAACCAGCTCGTCGTCATACGCCATGCAGACATCGTGCAGGCGAATCAACTCTTTGGACATCTATCCTCCCCCATTTCGTAAAAAAATGAGCCACTTCTGTTCGAAGCAAAGAGGCCGTGTTCCCGGCCGTTTTTTTCGTTGGAATCTGGCAACTTTACTATATAAAAAAGCTGTCGAATTGTCAATGGATAAACACAAGATTTTCCTTTAGTCTGCTAAAACGAAAAAGCCCGCCGCAGCTGCGGCAGGCTTTAGTATTTGTATTATTTTCCAAAATATTTATCGCAGAATGGCACGTTTTCCACCGTGAAAGTACGGCCTTTGAGATAATTGAGGATACCGGCATCGGTGGGAAGGTCAAAGGTGAGCCGGTAAGAATACAGGGCCTGGCGGGTCTCGCCGTAGCGCTTGTTCACCTCGCCCCGGCCGTACTTGCCGTCGCCCAGCAGCGGGCAGCCCAGATCGGCAAAAGAAGCACGGATCTGGTGGGTGCGGCCGGTCAGCAGCTCCACCTCCACCAGCGCCAGTTCGCCCCGCTTTTCCAGCGTGCGGTACTTGGTCACTGCCGTTTTGCCGCCGGGGACAGGCTTATGGTAGACGGCCACTTCCTTCTTCTTCTCGTCCTTCAAAAGGAAGCACTCGATCTTCCCTTCCGCCGGCTTGGGCGCACCCACGGTGATGCACAGATAACGCTTATCCAGCTCCCGGTCACGGATCTTCTCGTTGATGATGCGCAGCGTTTCGGCGTTCTTGGCGGCGATGACGATGCCGCCGGTGTTGCGGTCGATGCGGTTGCACAGGGCCGGGGTGAAGGCATTCTCCCAGCGGGGATTCCACTCCCGCTTCTGGTAGAGGTAGGCCTGAATGTGGTTGATGAGGGTATTGACCTTCTCCGTCTCGTCGGCATGGACCACCAGACCGGGCCGCTTATTGAGCAGCATCAGGTTCTCATCCTCGTACACGATGTCCAGCACCGGGCGAAACAAGGTGAGGAACATATTTTCCTCCCGGGGCTTGTCAAAGAACTCATCATTAATATATAATTGCAGCACATCGCCTTCCTTGAGCCGGTAGTCACGCTCGGCACGGGCTTGATTGACCTTGATGCGCTTGAGGCGGATATATTTTTGCAGCAGGGCCGAGGGCAGCAGGGGCAAAGATTTGGCCACAAAGCGGTCCAGGCGCTGGCCTGCGTCGTTTTTTCCGATGGTCAGTTCTCTCATAAGGCGCCTCCCATAGAATCTTACAAAACCATTCTACTCGTTTTTAGAAAAAAGTCAAAATATTTGTAAGAAAATGTTTGACAAGGCGAGTTCGATTGAGTATAATATCACTCGTGTCATTGCGAGGTGTACTATGCGTTTGAACGTAAACAGAATTTTGCATACCCCCGGCGCCAGTCAGGATTTTCATTTTGAGATGGATCTTTCCGATCTGGACTTCGGCGGTATGTACCCTGTGGTCCATCCGGTTGTTGTGGACGGCCGTGTGATGAACCGTGCAGGTGTACTGCATTGTGAACTTCAGGCAGAGACGACGCTGCGCAGCGTCTGCGCCCGGTGCGCGAAGGAATTCGACGATCCCCAGACTGTGGAATACGCCTGTGTATTGGTGGAAGAGAAGCAGGATGAGGAAAACGAAGACATCGTTGTACTGGACAAGGACGAGGTAGATCTGGCCGATCTTGCCAGAACAGCGTTCATTCTCGATATGGACACGACAGCACTCTGCAGCGAAGACTGTCAGGGTCTTTGCCCCGGCTGCGGCGTCAACCTCAATGAGGAGCCCTGCCGCTGCAAAAAGCAGGTCGATCCCCGGCTGGCCGCGCTGGCAAAACTGCTGCAGGACGACTAACGCATCCATAAACCTAACTATTAAATTACTGCTCAGGCAGTTAAGACCAAGGAGGTGTCAACATGGCAGTACCTAAGAGAAAAGTATCCAAACAAAGACGCAACAAGAGACGCAGCTCCGTGTGGAAGCTGACTGCTCCCGGTCTGGTGGCTTGCTCCAAGTGTGGCGCGCTGCATCTGCCTCACAGAATGTGCCCCGAGTGCGGTACCTATAAGGGTCGCGAAGTCAAGGTGGTCAAGTCTGTGGCCGCCGGCGAATAATTACCGTGTGTCCTTGTTAGGAGGGAAGATTCTTCTTCCCTCCTTACTTTTTTGCCTTTTCCTGTTGCGGTTTTCCATTTTTTCGGATATACTGTATTTTTAGAATGTAAGATTATGCCCTTTAGCGAGGTATATCCCTATGAGTACTGTGATCACATCCATCGACCGCCGCAGTCCGGCGGACCGCTACGGCATCAAGGTGGGCGAAAAACTGCTGACCATCAACGGCCACGAGATCATCGATGTGCTGGATTACCGCTTCTACGGCTACGATGCCGAGAGCGTGGTGACCCTCTCCTCCCCCGACGGGACGGTGCGCAAAGTCCGCATCCGCAAGGAGGAGGGTCAGGATCTGGGCCTGAACTTCGACACCTATCTCATGGACGAGATGCGGTCCTGTTCCAACCACTGCATCTTCTGCTTTGTGGACCAGATGCCCCCCGGCATGCGCCAGAGCCTTTATTTCAAGGATGATGACGCCCGCCTCAGCTTCCTGCTGGGCAACTACATCACTCTGACCAATCTCTCCCCCCGTGAGGCACAGCGGATCATGGATCTGCACATCAGCCCCATCAACGTCTCCGTACACACCACCGATCCCCAGCTGCACTGCACCATGCTGGGCAACAAGAATGCCCGCCAGAGTCTGGAATACATGCGCCAGTTCGGCAAGGCCGGCATCGTGATGAACGGACAGATCGTGGTCTGTCCCGGCTGGAACGACGGCGATCAGCTGCGCCGCACCATGCAGGACATCATGGACATGGGCTTTGCCGGCTGCTCCGTGGTGCCGGTGGGTCTGACCAAGTATCGCAAGGGTCTTGCCAGGATCAACCCCGTGGACAAGGAAACTGCCCGAGACATCATCGCCATCGCCGAGGAATACGGTCAAAAGTGTCTGGAGAAGTTCGGCACCCGCCTTTTCTTCTGCGCCGACGAGCTGTTTCTGCGGGCTGAACTGCCTCTGCCCGAGGAGGACTACTACGAGGGCTACCGGCAGCTGGAAAACGGCGTTGGCATGCTGCGCTCTCTGGAGGCTGACTTCATGACTGCGCTGGAGGACGAAGAACTGCCCGAGTCCCCCACGCCCTTCACCATTGCCACCGGCACGGCGGCCGCCGCCCACCTGCGGATGCTGCTGCAGCGGGCGCAGGAGCGCTTCCCCGGCCTGCAGGGCCAGGTGATCGCCGTGGAGAACGATTTCTTCGGCCACACCATCGACGTGGCAGGTCTGCTGACCGGACAGGACATCGCCGCACAGCTCAAGGGTAAGGTGGAGGGCCGTGTGCTGATCCCCCTGCACATGCTGCGCCATGGCGAGACCGTATTTTTGGATGACTACACCGTGGAGCGTCTCAGCGACGAACTGGGCGTTCCCGTGCAGGTGGTGGGCATTGACGGCGGCGATCTGGCCGACGCCATGTTTGAGGCCACCTGGTAAAAAACGCACATTCCCCTGACAAGGAGGTAATATCCTATGAGTAAACCGGCGGTACCGCAAGAGGACACCCCCGCCGAGGAGCCGCCGGCACCTTCCCCCGCAATCGAATAGGGCCGGCGGCGACGAGATACGGCGGCACACTTGCCGCCGCAATTCAAATTTGTGCCGGTCTGCCCTCAGGCAGGGCGGCACAGGCGCAGCGGGCGGGGGCGCAACGCCAGGGTGCAGGCGTGCCGAGGGCCGGCGCACCGTGCCGGCACCGGCACAGGCTGCACCCGCAGGGGTGGGCCCCGCTGCGCCACCGCTTTCATGCCAGTAAGAGTGACGCCGAAGCGTCACCCATCGTAAGGATACCAATCCGGGGCGTAGTAGTCTCCCAGGTATTCAGCGCATGCCTGTGTCAAGGCTTCCTCGTCCATGAAGTCATAGCCGGCAAGCCTGGTGCCATGGATGATGGCATGACAGTTCCAACAGAGCGTGATTAGATTCATGGGATGATTGCAGCCGCCCTGGCTGCGAGGGCAGTAGTGATGGATTTGCAGGCCCCTGTTGTTGTCGCACAGGGCGCAGCGGTAGCCGTCCCGCTTGTAAACGGCTTTGCGTACGTGGTTTGGAATTCTGGCACTTAGCATCGAAGTGTCCCCCTTTCATGTGATGGCCCAAGTATGGCGGGCGAAGTCAAGGCCGGCCCGCCACGCCCGCAAGGGCCAGGCGGGGACGGACGGCGGGCGGGGCCATGTATGGCCACGAACGCAGGCCGGCCACACCTGGGCGGGGCGTAAGACCCGCCGGCGGGCCGCTTGCCCTGGCCTTGACCGTCTGCCACGATGGGCCAAGCACAGAAAGCAGGGGCACAAGATGTTGTGCCGAATGGAGAACCACAGCACAAGCCGTTGTGCGGGCGGCGTCACCGCAAGCCGTCGTTGCGGTCTGCTGCGTCCATGTACGAACGCAGATAATCCCGGAGCAGTCCATACACCGACTGCCGCCGGCGACGAAGGATTTTGTCGAGCCTTTCTTTCTCAGTTTTTTTCATTTTCGTGCTGATTGTACACATGTTTTTTTCGTGCCATGCTTTCTCCATTGGTTCACCCCCTTTCACAAGTTTCTTGTAAACAAGTGTAGTCCCTAACCCCGGAAAAATCAAACGTTTGTTCTATTTGAGTTGAGTTGTGTTGCATTGAGTTGAGTTGTGTTGTGTTGGCATGCATTTGATGCGTTCGCATGCGGTCGCATTCATTCCATGCACATGCATGCACTTGCATACGTTCCCTTGCCCGCAAGGGCAATACCAAAAAACTGCACCGTTGCATTCCCCTGACAAGGAGGTAATATCCTATGAGTAAACCTATGATCGCCATTGTGGGCCGCCCCAACGTGGGCAAGTCGATGCTCTTCAACAAGCTGATCGGCAAGCGCATGTCCATCGTGGAGGACGTCCCCGGCGTTACCCGCGACCGTATCTACGGCGAGGCGGAGTGGGCCGGCCGCAAGTTCATCCTGGTGGACACCGGCGGTATCGAGCCCAGCACCGACAACATGATTCTGGCCTTTATGCGTGACCAGGCCCAGATCGCCATCGAAAACGCCGATGTGATCGTGTTCGTCACCGACATCAAGACCGGCATGACCGCCTCCGACGAGGATGTGGCCCGGATGCTGCAGCGCAGCGGCAAGCCCATCGTGCTGGCCGTCAACAAGATGGACAGCGTGGGCACCGTGAACCCCGACTTCTACGAATTCTACAATCTGGGTCTGGGCGATCCCATCGCCGTTTCCGCTGTGCACGGTCACGGCACCGGTGACCTGCTGGACGAGTGTCTGAAGTACTTCCCCGAAGAGGTGGAGGAAGAAGAGGATGACGATGTCATTCAGGTGGCCATCATCGGCAAGCCCAATGTGGGTAAGTCCAGCCTGACCAACCGCATTCTGGGTCAGGAGCGTGTGATCGTCAGCAACGTGGCCGGTACCACCCGTGACGCCATCGACTCCTACTTCGAGAACGAGCACGGTAAGTATAACTTCATCGACACCGCCGGCATGCGCAAGAAGTCCAAGGTGGACGACGCCATCGAGAAGTACAGCGTTCTGCGGGCCACCATGGCCATCGAGCGCAGCGATGTGTGCCTGATCCTCATCGACGCACAGGAAGGCGTCACCGAGCAGGACACCAAGGTGGCAGGTCTGGCCCACGAGGCCGGCAAGGCCTGCATCATCGTAGTCAACAAGTGGGACGCCATCGAAAAGGATGACAAGACCATGGACCGCATGCGTGAGGACATTCGCCGTGACCTGAGCTACATGACCTACGCTCCCATTCTGTTCATCTCCGCCATGACGGGCCAGCGTGTGCAGCGCCTCTTTGAGCTGATCAACTATGTACACGAGCAGGCCAGCGTCCGCATCACCACCGGCATGCTCAACACGGTGCTGGCCGATGCCCAGACCCGTGTCCAGCCCCCCACGGACAAGGGACGCCGCCTGAAGATCTACTACATGACGCAGGTGGGCATCCGTCCTCCCCACTTTGTGGCTTTCTGCAATGATAAGCAGCTGTTCCACTTCTCCTACCGCCGTTATCTGGAAAACCAGATCCGCAGCGTGTTCGGTCTGGAAGGTACGCCTGTGATCATGACTGTCCGGCAAAAGGGCGAGGAGGATATGTAACATGCCTGTTGCTTTTTCTGTATTGGTCATCGTTCTGCTGAGCTATTTCCTCGGCTGCTTCAACGGCGCTGTGCTGATCTCCTCTTTCGTGATCCGGGACGACATCCGGGGCCACGGCAGCGGCAACGCCGGTTTGACCAATTTCTACCGCACCTACGGCGCACGGTATGCGCTGGGTGTGATCCTGCTGGACATGGGCAAGACGGCGCTGGCCACGGTGATCGGCGGCTACATGTTCCATTGCCTGTATAACGACTGGACGCTGGGCGTGCTGGTGGCAGGTCTGAGCTGCATCATCGGCCACATCTTCCCCGCTTTTTACGAATTCAAGGGAGGCAAGGGCATTCTGGCCGGCAGCGTTCTGGTGATCATGCTGGATTGGCGCATGGCGCTGGTGGCATGGTGTCTGTTTTTCCTGTCCGTGGTGCTGACCCGCTACGTCTCGCTGGGCAGTATTCTGGCTGCCGCCAGCGTGGGCGTGACCGCCATCTTCCTCTACGACCGACCGGTGTATATCATTCTGGCGATCATCACCGCCGCACTGGTGATCTGGAGCCACCGCTCCAACGTAGTGCGCCTGGCGAAGGGCAACGAGAACAAGTTCAAATTCCGCAAAGACCCGCCCAAGGAGCTGTAATTTGTCTTTTTTGAAAGGAGCAGTCTGTGAGACGGTTTATCTATCAGATCATCTTCCCGCTAACCACCGCCCTGCTGTGGGGCTGTTCCTTTGTATCGCAGGCCAACAGCGCCGATTTGATCGAGGCGTTTACTTTTAACGCCTCCCGCTGTGTGGTGGCCTTCTTCGTTTTGCTGCTGCTCATCCCCCTGCTGCGGCGGGTAACCGGGCAGACAGAACAGGCTGCGCTGTCTCCGGCTGAAAAAAAGCGGCACTTCCTCGGTCTGGTGTGGGGCGGTTTCTGCTGCGGCACAGCGCTGGCCCTGGCCTGCAACCTGCAGCAGCTGGGCATGGTAGCCGGTGCCTCTGCCGGTAAGACCAGCTTCATCACCACCCTGTATGTGGTGCTGGTACCCATCTGCGGGTTGTTTTTGAAAAAGAAAGTTCCCCTGACGGTGTGGATCGGCGTTATGATCGCCGTGGCGGGCCTATACTGCCTGTGCATCAAGGAAGATTTCTCCATCGTATTCAGCGATTTTCTGGTACTGCTGTGCGCCTTTGCCTACACGCTGCAGATTCTGGTGATCGACCACTTTGCCCCCCACTACGACGGTGTGGCACTGAGCTGTGTGCAGTTTTTCTTTACCGCTGTCTGGTCGACCGTCTGTATGTTCCTTTTCGAGGATCCCCAGTGGAGCGGCATCATGGCCTGCATGGGCGAGATCCTGTATGTGGGCATCTTCTCCAGCGGTGTGGCTTACACCCTGCAGATTTTGGCCCAGAAGGAGTCGGGAAATCCCACTATGGTGTCTCTCCTGCTGAGTCTGGAATCGGTGTTCGGTGTCATCGCCGGCGCTATCTTCCTGCAGGAGCGAATGAGCGGCAAGGAGTATCTGGGCTGCGTACTGATGCTCATCGCCGTGGTGCTGGCCCAGCTGCCTGCGCCGAAACGGAAAGCAGCAACTATCGAATAAAAAAGAACCTGTTCCTCACGGAACAGGTTCTTTTTTATTCTTTTTCGCAGACAGAAACCACATAGCCCTCCGGGGCATCTACGGCAAGGAAGCACAGGCCTTCTTCCCTGCTGTGTTTCCAGGTGCCAAGCGTCTCGCCCCGGCATTTGAGGGCAGCCTCAAGGCGTGTCCAGCGCCGCCAGAAGTCCTCCGCCGCTTCTTCGCAGTCCAGCGCACAGGCAAGCCGAGCCGGCACGGGTCGGATCTTCTCCAGATCCAGTCCTACTGCACGCTCCGACACAACGCAGGCCACCAGGTCGCCGCTGTGGCTGACACTGAAGAAAGCGCCGTCCGTCAAAGGCTTGCCGGTTTCGCTGTAGGCAAAGCGGATCTCCACCGGGGTGCAGCCCAGCATTTGGGCCAGCATTTCCCGGGCAAGGCCGTCACCGCAGAGGGACAGTAATCGTTTGTCCGCCCGCAGGCGATCGATTCGCTGCCGTTTTTCTTCATCGAGCCACTGCTCCCACCGTGCCAGCGTTTCCGGCGGCACGGTACGTACATCCAAAAACCGTACTTCCATGGCTTAGAAGAAGGTGATCTGGCTGGTCTCCGCCATGCCGGCGAAGGCGCCCAGTCCCTTGAGCTGCTCAATGTGGGTCTTGGAAAGCTTGTTGCAGCAGGTGGCAAACTCCTCCACAGAAATGAAGGACTTGCCCTTGCGCTGCTCCACCGTGGCGTAGGCTGCCGTTTCGCCCAGACCGCGCACCGACACGAAGGGCGGCAGCAGGCCATTCTCCGTGATGAGGAAGTTGGTGGCGTCGGACTTGTAGATGTCGATGGTGTCGAAGTGGAAGCCACGCAGATAGAACTCGTAGCACACTTCCAGCGTCACCATCAGGTTCTGCTCCACCGCAGTGGCGTCCTTGTTGTTCTCGATCTCACGGATCTTGCGCTTCACCGCCTCGATACCGGCACAGCAGTACTCAGCATCGAAAGCCTTGGCGCGGATGGAGAAAAAGGTGGCGTAGAAGGCCAGCGGATAGTGGACCTTGAACCACGCAATGCGGAAGGCCATCATAACGTAAGCCACGGCGTGGGCCTTGGGGAACAGGTAACCGATCTTGGCCAGAGACTCAATGTACCACTCGGGCACGTTGTGTTCCCGCATGGCTTCCTCCCAGCCGTCCTGGAAACCGCCCTTTTTCACCTTGCCCTTACGGACGGCCTCCATGATCTTGAAGCTCATCTTGGGCTCCAGGCCCATCTGGATGAGATAGAGCATGATGTCGTCACGGCAGCCCACCGTTTCCAGAACGGAAGCGGTGCCGCTGAGGATCAGGTCACGGGCGTTGCCCAGCCACACGTCGGTGCCGTGGGAGAAGCCGGACAGGCGCACCAGGGTGTTGAAGTCCTTGGGCTGGGTATCCATCAGCATGCCGCGGGTAAAGCGGGTGTTGAACTCCGGAATGGCCACAGCGCCGGTGGGGCCCAGCAGGTCATCATCCTCAAAGCCCAGCACCTTGGAAGAAGTGAAGATGCTCATGGTCTCCGGGTCGTCCAGCGGAATGGTCTTGGGATCCACGCCGGTCAGGTCCTGCAGCATTTTGATCATGGTGGGGTCATCGTGACCCAGCATGTCCAGCTTCAGCAGGTTATCCTCCATGCAGTGATATTCAAAATGGGTGGTAATGGTGTCGGCATCCTCAGCATCGGCCGGATGCTGCACGGCAGTGAAGTCCTCCACATCCAGATCGTCGGGCACCACCACCAGGCCGCCGGGGTGCTGGCCGGTGGTGCGGCGTACGCCCACGCAGCCCTGGGTCAGGCGGTTGATCTCGGCATTACCGGTGCTGCTGAGGCCACGCTCGTCCAGATACTTGCGCACGAAGCCGAAGGCGGTCTTTTCCGCCAGCGTACCGATGGTGCCGGCACGGAACACCTGTGTCTCGCCGAACATTTCGATGGCGTGACGGTGGGCCCGGGCCTGATATTCGCCGGAGAAGTTCAGGTCGATATCCGGCACCTTGCCGCCGCCGTAGCCCAGGAAGGTCTCAAAGGGAATATCGAAGCCGTCCTTGACATACTTGGTGCCGCAGACGGGGCAGATCTTATCAGGCATATCGGCGCCGCAGCCGTAGCTGCCGTCGGTGATGAACTCGTTGTGCAGGCAGTCGGGGTTGGGGCAGCGGTAGTGGGGCGGCAGAGAGTTGACCTCCGTAATGCCGGACATGTAAGCCACAAGGGACGAACCCACGCTGCCACGGGAGCCCACCAGATAGCCGTTTTCCAGGCTGCGCTCCACCAGCTTCTGGGCCGACATATAGACCACGTCGTACTTGCCCAGAATGCCGCCCAGCTCGATGTTCAAACGGTCCACGATCAGCTGGGGCGGGTTCTCACCGTAGAGGGCGTGGCACTTGGCCCAGACCTTGTCGTTCAGTTCCTTTCTGGAGTCGCCCAGACGGGGAGAAAACAGCTGGCCCGGCGGCAGCAGTTCCAGTTCCTCGCACAGGTCGGCAATATAGCGGGGATTGTCGATGACCACTTCCTCCGCCTTTTCCTCGCCCAGATAGGCGAACTCTTCCAGCATCTCGTCGGTGGTTTTGAAGTAGATGGGCAGGGGTTCGTCGGCGTCGGGGAACTTCTTGCTGGCCAGCAGGACGTGGCGGTAGACCTCGTCCTCCGGCTCCTGAAAATGGACGTCGCCGGTGGCACAGACGGGCTTGCCCAGCTCCTCGCCCAGACGGACGATGGTGCGGTTGAATTCCCGCAGGTCCTCCTGGGACTGGACGTCACCGTTGCGCAGCATGAACTGGTTGTTGCACAGGGGCTGGATCTCCAGATAGTCGTAAAAGTCGGCAATGCGGCGCAGTTCTGCCCAGTCCTTGTGGTCGGCGACGGCCTTGAACAGCTCGCCCGCCTCACAGGCAGAGCCGATGATCAGGCCTTCACGGTGGGCCACCAGTTCCGTCTTGGGGATCACCGGCACACGCTTGAAGTACTTCAGGTTGGAGGCGGTGATGAGCTGGTAGAGGTTCTTCAGGCCCAGTTTGTTCTTGGCCAGAAGGATGATATGCTTGGGGAAACGGCTGGATTTGCTGCCCTGCGGCCGCAGTTCCAGCATTTTTTCGTTGATTTCCTGCAGACGGGAGATGCCATGCTCCTTCTCCATCTTCTCATAGAAGGGGATCAGCATGTAGGCCACCATGGCCGCATCGTCGCTGGCACGGTGGTGATTGAAGGCGGGCAGGTCCAGATGCTCTGCCACGATGTCCAGCTTATGCTTATTCAGCTCCGGCAGCAGGTTCTGGGCCAGGATCAGCGTGTCCACATAGGTGGGGTCAAAGGGCAGGCCCACCTTGCGGCAGCCGGCACGGATAAACCCGATGTCGAACTCGGCGTTGTGGGCCGCCAGCGGGCGGTCACCCACAAACTCCAGGAACGCACGCAGAGCGTCCTTCAGCTGCGGTGCGTCGGCCAGCATGGCATCGGTGATGCCGGTGAGGCCGATGATCTCCGGCGTCAAGCGGCGGTTGGGGTTGACGAAGGTCTGGAAGCGGTCCGTCACCTCGCCGTTTTTCAGCACCACGGCGCCGATCTCGGTGATGGCTTCCCGGTCCACCTTCAAGCCGGTGGTTTCAATATCGAAGCAGACGATCTCATCGCTGAAGGCCCGGTCGGCGTCGCCATGGACCACGATGCGGTCGTCCATATTGTTGACGAAGTAGCCCTCCATGCCATAGAGAATCTTGATGCCCTTGTTGTTATGCCACGCATCGGGGAATGCCTGGGCCACGCCGTGGTCGGTAATGGCAATAGCGGGATGGCCCCAGCTTTTGGCCAGATTGATGACGCTCTTGGTATCGGTCAGAGCATCCATGTTGGACATGCGGGTATGAAGATGCAGCTCCACACGCTTGCGGGGAGCGGTATCCTTGCGGCCCTCATGGGTGGTTTTCATGATGCTAAAGGGATCGATCATAATTTCAGGATCTTTTTCCACCTTTTCCCCTCTATTGCGGGCTTCTTTTACGATTCCCTCTATTCTCAGCCACATACCAGACTTTATGCAATCTTGGACACGTTCCAGTTCCTTTTTTTCTCTGTATGCTCTTACAGTAACAGAATTAGTATAATCCGTAACATCAAAAGTAAGGCACCAGAAACCGGGCTTGCGTGTTTCATAACATTCCGTGGCAAAAACCTTGCCCTCCACTATTACTTTCCCCGACTTGATAGTAAGTTTCTCCATGGACACAGGCTTGCCCTTGATCTCCTTGCCCATCAGCACATCGCTGGCAGCTTTGGCAGCCTCTTTGGACGCAGAGCGGATGTGGATAGTCAGGCGGCGCAGATCATACTCCTTTTGCAGCAGCTGCTCCAGCGCAGACCGGGCAGCTTCGGAGAACTCTTCGCCGGACTCCAGTTCCAGCTCCATGCTGCGGTTTTCCCGGTCCAGCAGGCCGCCGACAACACGGGCGTCATGCAGCAGCAGCCGCAGTTCACGGGGCGGCACGAAGCTTTCAAAAAATGTAAAAAACGGGATCTTTTCGGCCATAAGGATGACCATTCCTTTCTGTCATCAGAACCGATTCGCCGCCCAAAGGCGGCGAATCACAGATTATAGCTTCTCAATTTCCTCCATAAGAGCGTCTACAAGCCGCTCCTGAGGCGCTTTGTAAAGTATCTTTCCTTTACTGAACACAAGGCCCTCGCCCTGTCCGCCGGCGATGCCCACATCGGCAGCGGCGGCTTCGCCGGGACCGTTGACCACGCAGCCCATAACGGCCACGGTGATAGGCTTGGTGCAGCTTTGCAGGCGGCGCTCCACTTCCTCGGCGATGGGGATCATATCGTACTTGGTACGGCCGCAGGTAGGGCAGGAGATCAGGTTCGGGCCGGTCTGGCGAATACCGGCAGCGGCCAGGATCCGCTTGGCGGCGTAGATCTCCTCCACCGGGTCGGCCGTCAGGCTGACCCGCAGGGTATCACCGATGCCGAGGCACAGCAGTCCGCCGATGCCGATGGCGCTTTTCAGCTCGCCCATCTTCGGCGTACCTGCCTCGGTGACGCCCAGATGCAGGGGGTAATCGGTCTTTTCGTGGAGCATCTGGTAGGCCGCCATGTTCACCGGCACACGGGAACATTTGACGGAGATGCAGATGTCGTCAAAATTGCAGTCGTTCAAGAGGCGCACATGGCCCAACGCACTTTCCACCAGTGCTTCGGCGGTGACGCCGCCATACTTGCGCAGCAAATCCTTCTCCAAAGAGCCGCCGTTGACGCCGATGCGGATGGGGATGCCACGCTCACGGCAGGCGTCGGCCACGGCCCGGACACGGTCATGGCTGCCGATATTGCCGGGGTTGATGCGGATCTTATCGATGCCCTCCTCGGCGCAGCGCAGGGCCAGCTTATAGTCGAAGTGGATATCGGCCACCAGAGGAATATGGATGGCCTTCCGGATAGCACCGATGGCGGCAGCGGACTCCATATCCGGCACGGCCACACGGATGATCTCACAGCCGGCCGCCTCCAACCCATGGATCTGGGCCACGGTGGCGGCCACGTCGGCCGTATTGGTATTGCACATGGACTGAATGGCCACCGGAGCGCCGCCGCCCACGGTCAAGCCGCCCACACGGATCTGCTTGCTCATGGTATCACCTACTGTTTACTGAAATAGTTTCCACACATCCATAAACATGACCACTGCCATCAGGCCCATCAGCAGAATAAAGCCGGCAGCGTGGATGTAGTTTTCGAATTTGGCGGGGATCTGCCGCTTGAACAGCAGCAGGCACAACGCATTGATGGTCAGGAAGAAGATCTTGCCGCCGTCCAGCGCAGGGATGGGCAGCAGGTTCATCACTGCCAGGTTCACGGCGATCAGCGCCGCCAGATAGGAAATGTTGCTGATGGCGTCCCGCACCGTGGCGGACTGCTGGCCCACTTCCGTCATGGTATTGACGATGCCCACAGGGCCGCTTAGGTCCTTGACGCCGGCTTCGCCGGTAAAGAGCATCTCCAGCGACAGGCGCACCATACGGACAAAGTCCATGGCGCTGTTCCAGCTGTAGCGGATCTTATTGAAGAAGGTGGCCTCCTCCACGGCGCCCAGCGTGAAGCCGTAGCCCACATAGGTGCCGCCCTGGGTATCGGTAAACTCATGGGTGGCAGCCGGGAAATCGTGGATCTTCACCTTTTCGCCGTTGCGGCGCACGGTGAAGTCGAAGGTTCCGTCCTTATTCAGGCCCAGCAGCAGACTGATATTACCCTGATTATAGACCCGCTCGCCATCGATGTAGAGCAGCTCGTCGCCCACCTGCAGGCCGCCGGGCGCAGCCAGATCGCTGGCGGGATCAATGGCGGTGATCTCGGAGGTGTAGAACCCCTTGGCGCCGGCGAACAGCACCAGCAGGATGATGAGACCGGCCACAAAGTTCATGGCGGCACCGGCGGCGTAGATCAGCAGCTTGCGCCAGAAGCTCTGGTTATTCAGGGCGTGGGGGTTATCGGACTCCTCTTCCTCGCCCTCCATGGCGCAAAAACCGCCGATGGGCAGCAGACGGATGGAATAGTCCGTCTCCCCTTTTGTTTTTTGGTACAGAGCCGGGCCCATGCCGATGGAAAACTCGTGGACAGTCACGTCGCAGGCCTTGGCTGCCAGAAAATGTCCCAGCTCATGGACGGCGATCAGCACACCGAAAACGAGGATCGCCGCTAAGATATAGACCATAGATCAAATAGTTCCTTTCATTTTGTGCCGACGGCCCGGCGGACCACAGCCCGGGCGGCGGCGTCTGCTTCCAGTATATCCTGCAGACAAGGGGTATATTTCACTTCCGTGGCGTCCAGCGCACGCTCCACCAGACGGTGGATATCGTTGAAGCCCACATCGCCGCGCAGGAAGGCCCAGACGGCCTCCTCATTGGCTCCATTCATGATGGCGCAGGACGTGCCGCCCTGCTTACCACACGCACGTGCGATGCGCAGGCAGGGAAACGCCTCCATATCCGGGGCACGGAACGTCAGGTCGCCGCAGGTGAGCAGATCCAGCTTTTTATCCGGGGATTCTGCCCGGTAGGGCCAGGTAAAGGCGTAGCGGATGGGCAGCTTCATATCCGGCGTGCCCAGCTGGGCGATCATGGCGCCGTCACGGTACTCCACCAGCGAGTGGACGATGCTCTGGCGGTGAACCACCACATCCACCTGCTCTACCGGCAGGCGGTACAGGCGCATGGCCTCGATGACCTCCAGGCCCTTGTTCATCAACGTGGCCGAGTCAATGGTGATCTTGGCGCCCATGGACCAGTTGGGGTGCTTAAGCGCATGCTCAGGCTTCTTCCCTTCCAGTTCTTCATAGCTCATGCCGAAGAAGGGGCCGCCGGAGCAGGTCAAAATCACACGGCGCACTTCCGATGCGTCACGGCAGCCCTGCAGGCTCTGGAAAATGGCGGAATGCTCGCTGTCCACCGGCACGATCTCCGCACCGTACTTGTCAGCCTCGGCCATCACCAGTTCGCCGGCGCACACCAGCGTTTCCTTATTGGCGAGGGCGATGCGCTTTTTGGCACGGATGGCTGCCAGTGTGGGTTCCAGACCCACGCTGCCCACCACGGCAGTGACCACGGTATCGGCCTGAGGCAGCTTTGCTGCCTGCAACAGTCCCTCAGGGCCGGCAGCGACTTCCACATCCAGATCAGACAATCGCTGACGCAGCACTTCGGCGGCATCACGGTCGTACATCACGGCAAGAGCAGGCTTAAATTCACGGATCTGCTGTTCCATCAGGTCCACCTGGGTACTGGCGGTCAGCGCCGCCACCTGCAGGCCCAGTTCCCGGGCCACCTCCAGCGTCTGCCGGCCGATGGAACCGGTGGAGCCCAGAATCGAAATCGTTTTTGTCATCGTTTTCTCCTTACAGAGTCACCAGGCTGACGATCAGCCAAACCACAGGGGCGGCAAAGATCACGCTGTCAAAGCGGTCCAGCACGCCGCCATGACCGGGCAGCAGACGGCCATAGTCCTTGATGCCCTGCTGGCGCTTGACGACAGAGAAGCTCAGGTCGCCCAGCTGGCCCATCGCTGCGCCCACCAGACCGATGAGCACGCACCAGCCGATGTGCAGCGGATGGACGGTGCAGAGATAAAACACGATGCGGAAGATGATCATACCCACCATACCGCCCACAAGGCCGCCGATGGCACCCTCCACCGTCTTCTTGGGGCTGACCTTGGGCGCCAGCTTATGCTTGCCGAAGGCCATGCCGGCAAAGAGCGCAGCGCTGTCGCTGCAAAAGGCAGCCACCATGGGGATCAGCACCAGACCACTGCCGTAAGGCAGCATCCGCAGCCGCAGCAGGCAGCCCAGCGCCAGAGGAATAGCGATGCCGGAGACAAAGATGGTGCAGATATCCACAAAGGTCAGAGGATGCTCCGTTCCGTACTCCACCACGGCGCAGATAAACACCAGTACCACCATGGCGGCCAGAAACACCTTGGCCAGCGCAGGCAGCGCCGTATGATCGAAGCGGCCGTCGCCGCAATACACCATCAGCATGGTAAAGACCGCCATAGCACCGGCCAGGCCGAACCAGCGGCGGGCCTTCTCTCCGCCGCAGACGGCGTTGAGCAGCTCATGGGCGCCGATCACACACAGGGCGGCCAAAGCCACCGCCGTGGCCCAATCGGGGGCCAGCACCACAATGGCAAGGATCAGCGGGATGCCGAACACAGCCACCAAAACTCTTTGTTTCATAAGGATCACCTTTACTTCTTGACGCCGCCGAAACGACGGTCACGCTTTTGATAGTCAATAATGGCCGCATCCAACGTTGCTTCGCTGAAATCGGGCCAGAGTGTATCGCAGAAATAGAACTCGGCATAGGCGCACTGCCACAACAGGAAGTTACTCAGCCGCACTTCGCCGCTGGGGCGAATGATCAGCTCCGGGTCCGGCACGCCGGCGGAGAAGAGATAGTCGCCAAACGCCGCTTCCGTCAGCTCCTCGGGCTGCTTCTCCCCTGCCGCACATTCCCGGGCAAAGGCACGGGCTGCACGCAGGATCTCGTCACGGCCGCCGTAGTTGAGGCAGATGTTGGCCTGCACGCCGTCGATCTGCTTGGACATGGCGTTGGTCTTTTCAACCAGCGCCTGCAGTTCGGGAGAAAGAGGCGTCAGATCGCCGAAAAACTTCAGGCGGATCTTCTCTTCCTCCATGGTCTCAATGGCCTCCAGCATGTACTGCTTGAGAAGGCCCATGATGGTCTCCACCTCGTCGGCAGGACGCTTCCAGTTTTCGGTGGAAAACGCATACACCGTCAGGTATTCCACGCCCAGCTGCTTACAGTATCTGGCGATCTTGCGGAACACCTCTGCGCCTACCTTATGGCCGGCAGTACGAGGCAGACCACGCTGCTTCGCCCAACGACCGTTGCCGTCCATAATAATAGCGATATGGCGG
The DNA here is from genome assembly GCA_017415775.1 of Oscillospiraceae bacterium. GTDB lineage: Bacteria > Bacillota > Clostridia > Oscillospirales > Oscillospiraceae > Vescimonas. The sequence goes on along the minus strand of JAFQFC010000074.1, from coordinate 22,939 downwards.
GGAAGGCGGCTCATGTCCACCTGCCCCGCCTGATAGGACTTCTTGGAATCAAACAGTCCCATTAAACCGACATCAGTTCCTTTTCTTTGCTGGCCAGCAGAGCGTCGATCTCCTTGCAGCTGTCGTCGGTCAGCTTCTGCAGATCCTTCTCAGCAATCTTCAGCTCGTCCTCAGTGATCTCGGAGGCCTTCTGCATCTTCTTGAAATGATCCACGGCGTCGCGGCGGATGTTGCGCACAGCCACCTTGCCGCCCTCGGCGTACTTGCGGATCTGCTTGACCAGCTCCTTACGACGCTCCTCCGTCAGCTGGGGGAACAGCAGGCGAATGGACTTGCCGTCGTTGGAGGGGTTGATGCCCAGATCGGACTCCAGAATGGCCTTCTCAATGCTGCGCAGAGCGGAGGCATCCCAGGGAGTGATGAGCAGAGTGCGGGGGTCGGGCGTACCGACGGAAGCGATCTGCTGGATGGGGGTGGGCGTGCCGTAATAGTCCACACTGATGCGGTTAAGGACGGCGGCGTTGGCACGGCCGGCACGAACAGCATCGAAATCAGAGACCACGGAGTCGATGCTCTTCTTCATTTTTTCCCGATAAACCTTGTATTCTTCCTTCAACATGATGTTCTTTTCCTTTCTATTTTAGGTCGCAGCAATGCCGCACAGTATTACTCTTTGACAATGGTGCCGATCTTCTCGCCGCGGACAGCGCGGACGATGTTGTAGGGATCCTTCAGGGCAAACACCAGCACAGGGATGTGGTTGTCCATAGACAGGCTGGTAGCGGTGGAATCCATCACGGCCAGGTGCTGGGCCAGCACATCATCGTAGGTGATGGAGTCGAACTTACGGGCATCGGCGTTCTTGGCCGGGTCGCTGTCGTACACGCCGTCGATGTTCTTGGCCAGCAGGATCACCTCAGCGCCGATCTCGGCGGCACGCAGCACGGCAGCCGTATCGGTGGAGAAGAAGGGATTGCCGGTACCGCAGCCGAAGATGACCACACGGCCCTTCTCCAGATGGCGCACCGCACGGGCACGGATATAGGGTTCAGCCACTTCACGGATCTCCAGCGCCGTCTGGACGCGGACATCCACGCCCTTCTGCTCCAGCACATCGGCCATAGCCATGCAGTTCATAGTGGTGGCCAACATACCCATATGGTCGGCACGGGTACGCTCGATGTAGCCTTCGCCGTTCTTCACGCCACGCCAGAAGTTGCCGCCGCCGATGACGATACCCACTTCCACGCCCATTTGGACGCATTCGCGGATCACATCGGCCACCTGGCCCATGACGCCGAAATCAAGGCCGAATTTCTTGTCGCCTGCCAGCGCTTCGCCGCTGATCTTCAGCAGCACACGCTTATATTTGGGTGTGTCCATGACAGAATCCTCCACTTTTAATTTTCCATTGTATTGTACCTTATTTTTGACCTTTTGCATAGGGGGTAAATGAAAATTTTCCGTAACAAAAAGCGCATTTTGTCTCTTCCCTCTTCCCTGTGCCCTAAATCTTGTATTTGGCGGCAGGATGCGGTATAATGGAAAAAACGACCGCAAGGAGGCGGCTTATGGACATTCTTTACGCCGACAAGCGCATATTGGTGGCCATCAAGCCTGCCGGGGTACTGAGTACCGACGAGCCCGGCGGCATGCCCTCCCTGCTGCGTGCCCAGCTGGGTGACGACAGGGCCTGCGTGCGGACGGTCCACCGGCTGGACGCAGCGGTGCAGGGCGTGATGGTGTTCGCCCGGTCAGCCAGAGCGGCCTCCCTGCTGAGCGAGCAGATCCGGGACCGTGGGTTCCAAAAAGAGTATCTGGCGGTGGTTCACGGTGCGCCGCCGGAGGGAGGCACCCTCTGCGATCTGCTGGGCCGGGACAGGCAGCAGCGGATGACCTATGTGGCCGACGCACCCGGCAAGGATGTGCGGGAGGCAAAGCTGAGCTATCGGGTGCTGCAGCGCCGTGAAGGTTTTTCCCTTGTCAGCATTTGTCTCCACACGGGTCGTACCCACCAGATCCGGGTGCAGTTCGCCTCCCGGGGCTGGCCGCTGGCCGGTGACCGGAAATACGGCACAGAGGATGGTTTTGACGCCATCGCCCTGTGGTCCCACCGCATCGCCTTCACCCACCCGGAGACGGGAGAGGTAGTGGAATTCTCCGCTCTGCCGCCCCACGAGGGTGCATGGGAGATGTTTGAACTGTAAGTGAAAAGCCCGGACAGGTGTCCGGGCTTTTTCTTATCCCTTTTTCAGTTTGTCCAGCTTCTGGCGGATGTCCTGCTCCGCCAACTTCAGTTTTTCCTCCGCCGTGCGGCGCAGCTCGCCCTTGGCGTTATCTGTCAGGCGTCCCATCAGCTCCGAGAGCATTTTCTTCTTCTGCTCGTCGGCGGTAATATACCCTTTCAGCAGCGCCAAGCCGCTGCTCAGGCCGCCGGTACGCAGATCGTCCAGCGTCTTGATCTTTCCGCCGGCGCTGAGGAGCTGGTGCACCGTTTCCACAAACTCCTGCCGCTCCTCCTTCGTCAGATCGGCCAGCCACTCACGGATCACGTCATCGCCCAGCTTGGCGGCCTCGCTGCGCTGGCCCAGATAAATGAAGCGGTTGCCCAACACGTTCCACGACAGGGGTTCGTGCTGCAGCAGGGACACGGTGGTGCTGTCGATGATGGTATAGTCCTCGGTATGCTCCAGCAGCATGCCCACCGCCGAGGACTGAGGAATGAAGGTGTGGATCTTCTCTGCCGCACGGGCAAACCCCTCGGAGGCCAGCACTTCGGCGTTGAAACCGGGACCATCGTTGTTATAGGCGGCCACCAAACGCTTGGTCTGCAGCTTTTCCGGCAGATAAATAGCGGCGTAGGCTGCCAGATTGCCGCCCTTGGAGTGACCGCCGATGCGCAGTTGGCGGCGGGGCGTGCGCCTGGCCACCTCCACGGCGTAGTCCACCGCCCGGAGCTGGGCCGGCACGGCGGTCATAAAGCTCATGTTGAAGTCCTCCACCCAGCCAACCAGCGTGGTGTCGGTGCCCCGGTAGGCCACAAACACACTGTCATCCGGCAGCAGGAAGGAAACGGCGGAGAACTGCATCACCTTTTCCTCATCATAGCTGTCCTCGAAGGCGAACATCTTCACGTCGCGGAACCGGGGCGTGGCGGCCATGGCACGCATGACGGGGATATAGTCCTCGGGAGACAGACCGCGCTGCTCGTCCTCCTCCGTCAGCATGGCGCACACATCGCCGATGGGCATGGCGTACGCAGGATCAAAGCTGCGCAGACGGGCAATGCGGCGAAAATCGATATAGGCTACGATACACAAAAGCAGGTTATCCACCTCATTGAAACTGTCCTGTGTCAGCAGCAGGTCGCCGCGCCACGCCAGATAGTCCCAGATGGTGGTATGGTTTTTTTCAGTCATGGGACATCCCTCCTTTTCTTTATTTTACCACGAACCAAGCGGCGAAACAAGAAGCATCCTGTAAACAAAAACTGCGGCGCCGCTAAAGCGAAGCCGCAGGTTTTTTGTTGTCAGAAAGGCAGTGCAATGATCATGGGGATCAGTACCGGCACAGCCAGGGACAAAATCACGCCGGTGACGAAGGAGTAGATGGTGATGCGCTCATGGGTGGCACCCACCACCACAGGCAGTAGTGTATCCATCGCCGTGGCACCGGCCAGGGCCGTGCACTCCACATAGCCGATCTTCCGGGCCACCACAGGCACGAGGATGATGGAAAAGATCTCGCGCATGACGTTGGACAGGAAGGCGGTGGCGGAGATGGTCAGCGAATAGCTCTGCAGCAGCGTAGGCGCCAGGGAATACCAGCCAAAGCCGGCAGAGGCGGCCACAGAGTCCTTCACACCGGAGGGCAGCAGCAGACCTGCCACAGCCACGAAGGCGAAGGTACCCACCACCACGGCTGCGGGAACCAGCAGCACCTTGAAACCGGCAGCCTTGATATCCGCCAGCATGGTGCCCTGCTTGCCCATGTCCATACCCACCAGAAACAGCAGCAGGTACAAACCGAAATCAATCACCGTGCCGCACAGGCCCACCATGCTGTCGGGCAGCAGGAAGTAGCCGATAAGCATACCGCCCAGCACAGCCACCACGATCCACTTGGTCGTGCCGTTATCGGCCTTGCCGGCTTCGCCGGATTCTTCGTCACCGCCGGCAGTACCGGCAGGACGGCCGTAGCGGTCCAGCTTCAGCACGAAGCGGCGCAGGAAATACACAGCAATCAAAGAGCCCAGCATGGCCATGGCAGTAATCACCAGTGCGGCCAGGCCGATCTGCCCCAGAGAGGCGATGACCTCGTCATTAGCGCCCAGCTTGATGCCAAGGGTCACGATAAGGATCATGAGGGCCACAAACTGGAACTTACCCAGCCAGGGCAGGGCAACACCGCGCTTGCTGCACTGAGAACCAATGACAGCGCCCACGGCCACCAGGGCCACATAGATGGCAAGGCTGGTCAGGGTACCGATGGTAGTACTCATAGTCGTCTCCTTTTCTTAGCCGGGAGGCCAGGTCATATCACGGCCGGACAGCACATGGAAGTGCAGGTGCTTGACGGTCTGGCCGGCCTGATCGCCGCAGTTGTTGACGATGCGATAGCTCTCACAGCCCAGGTCCTCGCAGATATTGGCGATGACCTCGAAGATGTGGGCCACCAGAGCGCTGTTCTCGGAAGTGATCTTGCGGGCGCAGCAGATATGCTCCTTGGGCACCACCAGGAAGTGGACGGGAGCCTGGGGCTCGATGTCATAGAAGGCCAGGCACAGCTCGTCCTCATAGACCTTTTTGGAAGGGATGTCGCCATCGACGATGGCGCAGAACAGGCAATCGTTACGCATGAAATATGCTCCTTTCCCTTGTTAATTGTTATTTTTACAGCTTTTCAGCAACAAAAGGTTTCACAGCAGCCAGGGCCTCATTGACCTTGGACTTGTCACTGCCGCCGCCCATGGCGCTGTCGGGCTTGCCGCCGCCCTTGCCGCCCACGATGGGGGCAATGGTCTTGATGATGTCGCCGGCCTTGATGCCCTTGGCCACGGCGTCCTTGCCGCAGACGGCCAGCAGGCTCAGCTTCTCGCCCACCAGAGCGATGACGGCCACCACGGCGCTGTCCTTATCACGCAGCAGGTCGCCCAGCTGGCGCAGGCTGTTGGCATCGCCCTCGGTAACGGTGGCGGTGACCACATGGAGGCCGGACACATCCTCGGCCTTCTTGAGCATATCGTCGGCGCCGCCGGCAGACTCCTTGGCCTTGTACTTCTCCACCTGCTGCTGCAGGCGCTTGATCTCGGTCATGACCGTTTCGGCCTTGTCCTTCAGGGTGGCAGGCTTGGTCTTCAGGCAGTCGGCCAGGTCGCTGATGGTGCAGCAATGGCCGGTCATGCATTCCAGCGTCTTTTTGCCGGTGATCGCCTCGATACGACGCACACCGGAGGCCACAGAGAACTCGCTCTGGATATGGAAGGTACCCACCTTGGCGGTGTTGTCCAGATGGGTGCCGCCGCACAGCTCCACGGAGTAGCCCTCACCCATAGATACCACACGGACCGTGTCGCCGTACTTCTCGCCAAAGAGGGCGGTGGCGCCCTTCTCCTTTGCTGCCTCAATGGACATCTCCTCCGTGGTGATGCCATAGCCCATCAGGGCCATCTCGTTCACAGCCGTCTCCACACGCTGCAGCTCTTCCGCCGTCATGGCAGAGAAATGGGTAAAGTCGAAGCGCAGCAGGTCGGGTTCCACCAGAGAGCCGGCCTGGTGGACATGATCGCCCAGTTCAGCCCGCAGTGCGGCGTGCAGCAGATGGGTGGCGCTGTGTGCACGGGCAATGGCCCGGCGACGCTCACCATCAATGTGGGCACGAACGGTGCTGCCCACCTTCAGGCTGCCTTCGGTGACCTTACCGTAGTGCATATACTTGCCGCCCTTGTTCTTCTTAACATTCGTAACGGTAAAGAACACACCGTCATCGGAATTGGCGAGGAAACCATGATCGGCCACCTGGCCGCCCATTTCGGCATAGAAGGGAGTTTTATCCAGCACCACGATGCCCTCCACACCGGGCATCAATTCTTCGGCCAGTTCGTTTTCCACCACGATGGCCACCACCTTGCTGTCCAGGCTGACGGTATCGGTGTAGCCCACAAACTCGGTTTCGGGCACGTCGGAGCCGAACTCCACGCCGGCCCAGCCCAGATCGCCCAGCGCCTTGCGGGCCTCACGGGCACGGATCTTATCCTCTTCACGCTTGGCGTTGTAGGCGTCCATATCCACGGTCATGCCCTCGTCCTCCACCATCTCCACGGTCAGGTCGATGGGGAAACCGTAGGTAGCAGCCAGATCGAAGGCGTTCTCGCCGGAGAAGACGGTCTCGCCCTTGGCCTTGTGGGCGCTCAGCATCTCGGCGTAGATACGCATTCCGGCGTCGATGGTCTTGGCGAAGTTCTCTTCCTCCACACGGATGATCTTGGTGATATAAGCCTGACGCTCACGCAGTTCGGGATAGTGACCCTCGTTCTCGTGGATGACGGTCTCCACCACCTGGAAGAGGAAGGGATCGTTGACGCCCAGCAGCTTGCCGTGACGGGCAGCGCGGCGCAGCAGACGGCGCAGCACATAGCCACGGCCCTCGTTGGAAGGCAGCACGCCGTCGCAGATCATGAAGCTGGCAGAACGGATATGGTCGGTGATGATACGCAGGGACACGTCGCTCTTATCGCTCTCGCCATAGTGGGCGCCGGTGATCTCGCTGACCTTGTTGGTAATGTTCATGACGGTGTCCACGTCGAACAGGCTGGCCACATTCTGGCACACGCAGGCCAGACGCTCCAGACCCATGCCGGTGTCGATGTTCTTCTGGCTCAGCTCGGTGTAGTTATTGTGGCCGTCGTTGTTGAACTGGGAGAACACGTTGTTCCACACTTCGATATAGCGGTCGCAGTCGCAGCCCACAGTGCAGCCGGGCTTGCCGCAGCCGTACTCTTCGCCACGGTCATAGTAGATCTCGGAGCAGGGGCCGCAGGGACCGGAGCCATGCTCCCAGAAGTTGTCGGCCTTGCCGAAGCGGAAGATGTGGTCGGCGGGAATGCCGATCTCCTTGTGCCAGATGTCGAAGGCCTCGTCATCGGCGGGAGTCGTCTCGTTGCCCTCGAACACGGAGGGGTACAGACGGTCGGGCTCCAGGCCCACCCACTCGGGGCTGGTCAGGAACTCCCAGGACCAGTGGATGGCTTCACGCTTGAAGTAATCGCCGAAGGAGAAGTTGCCCAGCATCTCAAAATAGGTGCCGTGGCGGGCGGTCTTACCGATATTCTCGATGTCGCCGGTACGGATGCACTTCTGGCAGGTGCAGACACGGCGGCGGGGAGGAATCTGCTCACCGGTGAAGTAGGGCTTCATGGGCGCCATGCCGGAGTTGATGAGCAGCAGGCTGGCATCGTTCTGGGGGATCAGGGAAAAACTGGGCAGACGCAGATGGTCTTTGGTCTCAAAGAAGCGCAGGAACATCTCGCGCAGCTCGTTGAGGCCGTGGTAGGGATGAGACATGATGGTTTACTCCTTTATGATAAATTTTTTGAACTTTTCGTGAGTGGGAAGGCAAAAAAATAGACCCCCGCCCACACATAGGGGCGAAGGTTCACTTCACGGTACCACCCTAATTTGACGCACCAAAAAATGCGCCATCTCAGCCATCCGGTAACGGGGATGAACCGTACTGCTCGTCGCAGTCCGCTCGGAAGTGGCCGCCTGAACTCCGTGACCGGCGGGCTTTCACCATCCCCGCTTCGCTTTGGGTCGGAACAACAGGCTCGTTTCCTCACAGCATTTTCATATCGGAATTATTTTACCACAAATGTTACGGTTGTCAACTGTTGGTTGGGGCTCTCCGCGATTTTCTCTTGCGCGGCGGAGCGGTTTGGTATACCATAGATACACCATTTCCCCCAAGGAGGTTTTCCCATGCACTTTCTCCGTCTCACCGACAGCCGTGACGCCTATTTTGCCCGGGCCATGGCGCTGTACGCCATCAGCTTTCCCCACCACGAGCAGCGGCAGGATGCGTCCCAGTGCGCCATTATGCACCATCCGGAATACCACTTCACCGTGATTTTGGAGGGCGAGGACTTTGTGGGTGACATCCTCTGGTGGGAGACGGAGGACTTCTGCTATGTGGAGCATTTCTGCATCCTCCCCGCTCTGCGGGGGCGGCGGTACGGACAGCAGGCGCTGGAGCTGCTGGCACAGCGGGGCAAGACCGTGATTCTGGAGATCGACCCGCCGGTGGATAAGGTGTCGATCCGCCGCCGCAGCTTCTACCAGCGGTGCGGCTTTGTGGAAAACCCCTTCCCCCACATCCATCCCCCCTATCACGAGGGCAACCACGGTCACGATCTGGTAGTCATGTCCGCGCCCCGGGCGCTGACAAACGGGGAATACGGCGCATTTAAGGCATATCTGGACGATGTGGTCATGGGACAGTAATAGAAGAAAAATCACCTGTTTCTGCAGAAACAGGTGATTTTTATCATTTTTACTTGCCGCTCAGCTCCACGGCATGGCGGACGAAGCTATAGGCAGGGACGGGCCTTGGCAGCTGCATGGTGAACACCATCTGGGGCGTGCGGGGGCAGTCCAGTTCCTCTCCCTCCTCGTTGTGCATCATGGGGACGGTCATAGTGAAGGGCTTGCAGTCGGGGCCCACGATCTCCACCTGATCGCCCACGCTGAACTTATTGCGCAGGCTCAAGGTAGCAAGGCCGTTTTCATCGCAATCGGTGACCACGGCGCAGATCTGCCAGTCACGGATATAGCGGGAGCTTTCGTAGTACTGGCCGGGATAGCCGTAGAAGAAGCCGGTGGAATAGTGGCGGTGGCTCACATGCTCCACCTCGTCACGCCAGACGGGGTCAACGGGACGGCCTGCCCAGACGTCGTCCAGCACGTGGCGGTAAGCGCCGGTGACAATGGCGGCGTAGTAGGCGGACTTGGCACGGCCCTCGATCTTAATGCAGTCCACACCGGCGTCCATGAGATCGTCCAGATGGTCGATCATGCACATATCCCGGGAGTTCATGATATAGGTACCCTGCTCGTCCTCAAAGACAGGGAAATACTCGCCGGGGCGCTTTTCCTCCATGAGGGCGTACTGGTAGCGGCAGGGCTGGGCGCAGGCGCCGCGGTTGGAGTCACGGCCCGTCATATAGTTGCTCAGCAAACACCGGCCGGAGTAGCTGACGCACATGGCGCCGTGGGCGAAGGTCTCGATCTCCAGCTCCGGGGACACCCGGCGGCGGATCTCACGGACCTCGTCCAGACTCAGCTCACGGGCCAGCACCACACGCTTGGCACCCAGATCGTACCACGACTGGGCGCTGGCGTAGTTGGCGATGGACTGCTGGGTGGAGATATGACGCTCGCACCGGGGGGCGTACTTCCCCGCCATGGTGAAGGCGCCCAGATCGGCCACGATGAGGGCATCCACCCCGGCATCGTTCAAAAGTTCCAGATGGGCGGGCAGCTTGTCCACCTCTTCGCTTCTCGGCATGGTGTTGACGGTCACATGGACCTTCACGCCACGCTCATGGGCGAAGATGACGGCACGGCGCAGCTCTTCATCGGTAAAGTTACCGGCGAAGGAACGCATACCAAAGCTGGTGCCGGCCAGATACACGGCGTCGGCACCGTAGCGCACCGCCATGTTCAGCCGCTCCCAGTCACCGGCAGGGCAAAGCAGCTCGGGTTTTCTTCTTTTAATCATAGCGCTCAGTTGTTGGCCAGCACACGGTTATGCTCTGCCAGCGTGCGGCTGAAGATGTGCAGGCCGTCCTTGCCCAGCGCATAGAAATAGAAGTTGGTGCTGGCGGGGTTCAGAGCAGCCTTCAAGGAAGCCAGGCCGGGGTTGGCGATGGCCGTGGGAGGCAGGCCCTGATGCCTGTACAGGTTGTAGGGGCTGTCCAGCGTCTGGTAGTCGTCCACGGTGATCTCACGGCCGGCAGCATACACCAGCGCAGCGTCGATCTGCAGGAAGTAGGCAGTCTCGGCGGCATAGTTCAAACGGTTATAGATGACGGAGGCGATCTTCTCACGGTCGGTACCGTCGGTCTCCTTCTCGATGAGAGAGGCGATGGTGACGATCTCCTGCAGGGAGCGGCCGCTCTTTTCCACGGCTGCCATCATATCGTCGTTCATCCAGAAGTCGAAGTTGCGCAGCAGGCGGCTGATGGCCTTTTCGGGGGCCTCGTCCTCGAAGAACTCGTAGGTGTCGGGGGCCAGATAGCCTTCCAGACGGGTGATATCGCCCAGATTCTCGTTGTCCACAAAGTCAAACTCGGTGAACTCATAGTTCTTGGCAGCTTCCTCCAGGTCGGCAGCGCTGCACACGCCCTTCTCTTCCAGCAGCTTGAAGATCTGCTTGGCATTGTAGCCCTCGGGGATGGTGACGGTCACCACGCCCACAGGCGTAATGCTCAGGCTGCTCTGCATGGACTGGATGAGGCAGCGGAAGTCCATGTCGGTGTTCAGTTCATAGGTGCCGGGGGTGATGGTATCGCCGGCATCAAAGACGATACCGAAAATACGGAACAGCAGCTTGGAGTTGATGAGACCGGCATCCTTCAGCTTGTCGGTCACCACACCCACGCCGTCACCCTTCTCCACCACCACGGTGGCAGTCAGGGGTTCTTTATTCAGGGCGCAGACATCGTTGACCATGAGCCAGCCGATTCCTGCCAGCAGGGCAGAAGATACCAGCACGCCCAGAAGATACAGCAGCCAGCCACCGCGGCGCTTTTTCTTGGGTTTTACTTTCTTTTCCTCCGGCTTCCGGCTGGTCTCGCGGCGCACCTGGGCGGCGTCCCAGCTGGTGGTACCGGAATTCTTGCGTTCAGACATGGCTTGATCTTTCCTTTCTGTTTTTCTCGGTCCTGCAGCAGCCGGACAAGGTACCACCGGCGGTGCGGACGCATATCATAGCCATAGAGAAGAACAAGTGAGGTGACAAAAATGGGTTTTGACAACAACTGTTCCTGCCTCTGGCTGATCATCCTTCTTCTGTTGGTGTTCTGCTGCGGCGGCAACAACATGGGCTGCGGCAACAGCGGCATGAACTGCGGCTGCGGCGGTCACAGCCATCATCATGGCTGCGGCGATGACTGCTGCACCTGCTGAGTTCACGGACATAGGGGGCGGGGCGCATTCTGCGCCTCGCTTTCCTTACAGGACAAGCAGGTCGGAGAGCTTGTCCAGCACTTCGGCGTGGATATCCCCGATGGAACGGACACCGTCGCTGCCGGCACAGTCGATCCTCGTCCAGCCGCAGTAATCCACCACAAAGGCGGCATTCTCACGGCAGCGGCGCAGATATCCGGTGTCCTGCTCGTGGATGTCGGCGTGGGTACCGGTCTCCTGCTCCCGGCGGCGCATCATCTGGCCCGACAGCTCCGTGGGCAGATCCAGATACAGCACCCGGGTAGGGGCGGGCAGACCCAGCATCCGATACTCAAAGTCGAAGAGCCAGTCCAAAAAGGCCTGCCGCTCCTCAGGCGGGAGCTTGCCGGTCTGGTGGACGGCGTTGGAGGTGGTGTAGCGGTCAGCGATCACCAGTCCGCCCTGCTCATAGAACTCGCCCCAGTCCTGCTTATAGGAAGCGTAGCGGTCCACAGAGAAGAAGGTGGCGGCGGCGAAGGCGTTCACATCCTCCGGCCTGCTGCCGAAAGCGCCGGCCAGATACAGCCGGATCAGCGCCGAGGATTCCTCGCTGTAACGGGGAAACTCCAGCTTCCGATAGGGGATATTCCGTTTTTCCAGTTCCTCGCACAGCAGACGGGTCTGGGTGGCCTTGCCGCTGCCGTCGGTTCCTTCAAAAACGATCAGCTTACCGCTCATGGTGTTCCCTCATTTCACACATAGTCATGGTATTCTAACATAGCAGTTTACCATAGTTTTTCCCGTTTGTCCATCATAAAACACAGCTTTGCCCCGCAGATTCGGCAAGTGTGATTGCAATGGACGCCGGTTTGTGGTATGGTGTTGCAAACGGCAAGGAGGTGGGTCCATGGACAAGCTGGTGCGGCAGGACTATGTTGGTGACACGGTGGACCTTGCCCGCTCGCTGGTGGGCTGCCTGTTGGTGCGGCGGTACGAGGGCGAAGTACTGATCTGCCGCATCACGGAGACGGAGGCCTATGTGGGCGCCATCGACAAAGCCTGCCACGCCTACGGCTACCGCAAGACGCAGCGCAACGCCACCATGTTCGGCCCGCCGGGCCACGCCTATCTTTACCTCATTTACGGCATGCACACCTGTCTCAACTTTGTCACCAACGGTGAGGGCGAACCGGACGCCGTGCTGCTGCGGGGGCTGGAGATCGTGGAAGGCCGGGACACCATTTGCCGCCTGCGCTACGGTAAAAACTGGGAAGAGCTGACCGCCTATCAGCGAAAAAACTTCCTCAACGGACCCGGCAAGTGCTGTCAAGCGTTAGCACTTGACACATCTTCGGATGGCTTGGATTTATTGGGCGACGATCTGTACATTTGCCGCCCGGTCGAGGGGGAAGCACCTCCCCCCTTCCGCATCAGGGCAGGCAAACGCATCGGCATCGACTATGCCGAGGAAGCGGTGGATTTCCCCTGGCGCTTCACTCTGGAATACACGGATTAAAGGAGAACAATCATGCTGATTTTTGATATGGACGGCACCCTCATCGACTCCAACGGCATCTGGCGGGATGTGGACATTGCGTTTTTGAAAAAGCGAAACATGCCCTACACCAAGGAATATTACGAGGGCGTGGCCCACACCATCTTCCCGCTGGCGGCGGTGTTCACCAAGGAGTATTGCCAACTGGAGGAATCCACCGACGAGATCATGGCCGAGTGGATGGAGATGGCGGGCGACATGTACGCCACCGCCGTGACGGTGAAGCCGGGCGTGCGGGCATATCTGGAGCGGTGCCGGGAGCGCGGTGAGCGGATGATGGTGCTGACCTCCAGCGTGCCGGAGCATTGCCGCACGGCTCTCACCCATCTGGGACTGATGGACTTTTTCGAGCGCATCGTGTTCGCTCAGGAGCTGGGGCTGGAAAAGAAGAACCCGGAGTGCTTCCACATGGCCGCTGCCGCCGTGGGCGTCAAGCCGGAGGAATGCACCATGTTCGACGACTCCGTAGCTGCCTGCCGGGGCGCCAAGGCCGCCGGGCTGCAGGTGGTGGGCGTGTACGACGAGTTCTTCGACATGACATGGGACGAGATGCAGCAGGTATGTGACCGCTGCATCCGCAGCTTTGAAGAAATGGCATAAAAAAGAGGAAGGCACTGCCTTCCTCTTTTTTCAGTTCTCTTTGCGGAAAAAGGCCACAGCGATGGCGCCGGGACCGGCGTGGGTACCGATGACGCTGCCGATGACGCAGCGAGTCAGGGGTTCGTCACTCTCAGCCCACAGGTGATGGCTGTCGGCCACGTACTTTTCCAGCAGCGCATCGCTGATGCCGGTATAGCCCAGCAGCAGCGGCTTGTGGAAATCCACGCCGCCGGCGGTTTCGATCTGCTGCACCAGCAGGTTATTGCCCTGCTTGGAGCCCCGGGCCTTGCCCAGCATGAGGATCTCACCCTTTTTGATGGCTACCACCGGCTTGATGGAGAGCAATCCGCCGGCGAAGGCTACGGTCTTGGAGATGCGGCCGCCCCGCTTCAGATATTCCAGCGTGTCCAGCAGCGCCACCACAAAGACGTTATTCCGCTCCTCTTCCAGGCGGCGGGCGATCTCCTCGGCACTCTGTCCCCGGTCGGCCAGACGCAGGGCCAGCTCGGCCAGAATGCCGGTGCCGATGGCAGCCGTTTCGCTGTCCACCACGAAGACCCGGCCGGGATATTCGGCGGCGGCGATGACGGCGCTCTGGTAAGTGCCGGAGAGCTTGGAGGCCACCGTCAGGGCCACCACGCTCTCGCCATTGGCCACCGCCTCGGCAAACACCTTGTCAAAGGCGGCAGGCGTGGCCTGACTGGTGGTGGGCACGACGTCGCTTTCCACCAGCATTTCGTAAAACTGATGATGGTCGATGTCCACGCCGTCCACATACTCCCGCTCACCGAAGTGGATGGTGAGGGGCACGATGGAAAAACGCCCCCGCAGTTCAGGGCGGATATCGGCGGTGGAATCGATCACAATACGTACTTTCATAGAGTTGCTCCTTTGATGATTTGCTGTAGCAGCCGGGTCATTCTATCATAAAGGCAACGCTTAGTCAACACTTTCCGCAAATGTGTTGATGAATAAAGTGTAAAGAAAGAGACTGCCTGCAGGCAGTCTCTTTTCCTATTTTACTTTTTTCATGCGGAACATCCACAGGGCGGCACCGGGAAGGAGGAAAACAAAGGGCACTTTTACAATTTTAGGGATCACAGACAGCGCCAGCAGCCCACCAAATCCACCGATCCAGACAACTCTCGTTAGATACAAATACACTGCAATCATCAGCAGCACAGTCACTTTTGCCGCAATGCACTTGACCGGTTTCAGTTCCGTTACCAGAGACAACAGCTGCATCAGTGCATAGCCCAACGCCAGCCAGGTAGCCGGCAAAGTGTAATCATTGCGAAAAATGTCCTTGCGGACGCTTTCGAAAAACACATTTCTTGTGGCCACGGAAATGATCACCAGCACCAGCGCGATGGCCGCAGCGATGGCCATATGGATATATTCCCGCTTGCGATTCGGCGGCGTGGGGATGCCGTAGATCAGCGTGTTGGGGTCGGCCTGCAGGGCCTCTGCCAAGCGGACGATGGTGTCGATGTCCGGCTGGCTTTTACCGGTTTCGTAATTGGACACGGTCTGTCGTGTGACGTGCAGGCGCTCGGCCAGCTGGTCCTGGGTCATGTTCTGCTTTCTGCGCAGCAGGCGGATGTTCTTTGCAATGTTTGCCATGTCGGTCACCTCCTGTTAACACGGTAGCATTTCCTCTTCACTTTGTCACGCAAAGATGCTTTGCATGGCCGTTAGAAGCTGCCGATGGGGATGGAGTCGTCGTCTTTCCCCTTTTCGATGGACAAAATCTGCAGCCAGTAGCCACGGCCTTGCCCCATATCCACATAGACACGCTCGCCGGCACGGCGGCCCATGACGGCCTGACCCACGGGAGATTCCTTGCTGATCCAGCCTTTCAGGGCATCCTGCCGCAGGGTGGTGACCATGCGGATGGTGCGCTGCTTGCCGGTGTTCTCCATCAAGATCTCCACCGAGTCGTGGAGACCCACGGTGTCGGCGGTGGAGGTATCGTCGATGACCTTGGCCGTCTTGATCATGCGCTGCAGGTAGCGGATGCGGGCGTCGTTGCGATTTTTATCCTGCTTGGCGCACTTATACTCAAAATTCTCGCTCAGATCGCCGAAGGCACGGGCGGTCTGCACGTCCTCGATCAGCTTGGGGCGCAGCACCTGCACCCGGTAGTCGATCTCCTCCTGCATCTTTTGCAGGTCGCTTTTCGTCAGTTCGTCGTACATGGTTCAATCCTCCCAAAGCTCTGCCAGCCGTTTCAGGCCACGGCGCAGCGTTTCCGGCTCGATACCGGAGTAGTTGACCACCACCACGTGCTGGGGGGCGGCGGCACTGTTGTGATAGTAATCGGACAAAAAGGCCAGTCGGATCCCCTTCTCCGCCGCGGCACGGCGCAATTCTTCGTCGGTAAGGGGCGTATCCAGCCGCAGCAGGAAATGCAAGCCGGCATCCTGCTCCATGATCTCCGCTTTGCCTGCCAGCGGGCCGGTGCGGATGGCGTCGATGACGGCGTCCCGCTTCTGGCGATAGCGGTTGCGCATGCGGTTGATGTGCTGCTCGTACCGACCCTGGGCCATGAAGGCTGCCAGGGTATACTGCTCGAAGCTGGAGACGGTGCAGGCGTAGAAGCTGAGGCGGCTGCGGTACTCCGCCATCAGATGTGGCGGCAGGATCATATAGCTGATACGGATGGAGGGGGCGATGGTTTTGGAGAAAGTGTTAAGGTAGATGACCCGCTGATGACGGTCGGTGGAAAACATCGTGGGGATAGGACGACCCACGAAGCGAAACTCGCTGTCGTAGTCATCCTCCAAAATATACCGGCCCTCCCCTTCATCGGCCCAGCGCAGCAGCTCCTGCCGCCGGGCGATGGGCATGACGATGCCGGTGGGATAGTGGTGGGACGGCGAAATATGGACCACATCGGCCCCGCTTGCACGGAGGGCAGCGGCGCTGAGGCCCGCCTCGTCCAGCTCAATACGGCGCAGGGCCACCTGATTACTCTCATAGATGCGGCCGATCTTGCCGTAGCCCGGGTCCTCCACAGCGTAGGTACGGTCACGGCCCAGCAGCTGGATCAGGAGATGGTAGAGCACCTCCGTACCGGCGCCGATGACGATCTGCTCCGGGTCCACCGTCATACCACGGAACTGCTGCAGATTTTCGGCGATGGCACGGCGCAGCTCCGGCACGCCGTGGAAGGGCGTGGGGCGCAGCAGGCCGGTATCGTGGTCCAGAATGGTGCGGCGCATCAGCTTGGACCAGACGGTGAAGGGAAAATATTCGGCGGAGATGGAATTGGTCACCAGATCCAGCTCGTAGGTCCGCTCCCCCGCTGCCCGGGGCAAGGCGGCGCAAGCGCTGTGGGGCAGAGGCTGCTGGACTGCGCTGACGAAGTAACCCCGCTTTTCCACACTGTAGATATAACCTTCGGCGATGAGCTGTTCGTAGGCGTTCTTCACCGTGATGACGCTCAGCTCCAGGTGGCCTGCCAGGGCACGCTTGGAGGGCAGCTTCTCCCCCGCCGTCAAATGGCCGGTAAGGATATCCTCCTTGATGTGGCGGTAGAGCTGTTCATACAGACTCACGCCGCTGCGTTTTTCAAAGGTATAGGTCAGCATAAGCGCCTCCATCTGGTGCTAATAATTTGTCGCAATATGGGTATATTCATAATACCAGTTTCTATTATAATGGAAACTGAGCTAAGACGCAACTACTTTTACAGGAGGCACTTACCATGGGCGGCACGATCCACAAGGCAGAAAACAATGACATTTTGCAGCGCATCCGCACCGATGCGGCGGCGGCAGCGGCGCAGCTGGCTGAGGCAGCACACCTGCACCGTGGGCAGATCGTGGTCATCGGCTGCTCCAGCAGTGAAGCGGTAGGACGTCAGGTGGGTAGCTGGTCCACCCCGGAGGTGGGGCAGGCCATCTACGACGGTTTGCAGAGTGTGTTTGCCCCCATGGGCGTTTACATTGCCGCCCAGTGCTGTGAGCACCTGAACCGAGCCCTCATTGTGGAGCGTGCGGCGGTTCCCGGTGCGGAGATCGTTAACGTCGTACCCCAGCCCAAGGCCGGCGGCTCTTTCGCCACCGCCTGTTACCAGAATTTTGCCCATCCCGTGGCGCTGGAGGAGATCCGGGCCGACGCAGGCCTGGACATTGGCGGCACGCTGATCGGCATGCACCTGAAGAAGGTGGCGGTGCCGGTACGTTTGGAACAGAAGACCATCGGCGAAGCGATGCTGCTGGCAGCTCGTGTACGGCCCAAGTTCATTGGCGGCGAGCGGGCCTATTACGACGACTCGCTGAAAGACGGCTATCCGGAGGAATGGGCATGATCAACGCCATCAAAGCAAGAAGAAGTGTGCGCACCTATGACGCTCGGACGGTAAGCGATCAGCTCCGGCAGCAGCTTCTGGCGGATGTGTCGTACGACAACCCCTTCGGTATCCCGGTGGAATTTCGCTTTCTGAACGCCAAGGAGCACGGCTTGGTCTGCCCGGTAGTTACCGGCACGGAGCTGTATGTGGGCGGTAAAATCCAAAAAGACCCCAGTGCCTGCGCCGCCTTCGGCTACTCCTTTGAGCAGTTTGTGCTGCGTGCGCAAGACTTGGGCCTTGGCACCGTGTGGCTGGGCGGTACCATGAACCGGGCTGCCTACGAAAAGGCCATGGAGTTGGCAGAAGATGAGATGATGCCTTGCGCCAGTCCGCTGGGCTATCCGGCGCAGAAGATGTCTGTGCGGGAGAACATGATGCGCAAAGCCATCAAGGCTGACAAGCGACTCCCCTTCGAGTCCCTGTTTTTCGACGGCGATGCCTCTACTCCTCTGTCCCGGGAAAAAGCCGACAATTTGGCGGTGCCGCTGGAGATGGTGCGCCTGGCGCCTTCGGCTGTCAACAAGCAGCCCTGGCGGGTGATCGTCAAAGACGGCACGACGCAATTTTACTGCAAACGCAGCAAGGGCATGGGCGGAGGCGATCTGGACATGCAGATGATCGACATGGGCATCGCCCTGTGCCACTTTGCTCTGGCGGCCCGGGAATGTGGACTGGATGCGGAATTTCTGCAGAACGATCCCGGTCTGGCGGAGGACATGGAATATGTGGCCTCCTATCGGGTGCAATAAGGGAAAAAGTTGATTGGAAAAGAGGTGCTGCGGTGGCAGCACCTCTTTTTTACGTGCCGGGGTCGGCACGCCGCAAAAGTAAAATGTCTCACAGAGTTTCGCCGCTTGCGGCGAAAGAATGAAAAATTCGTTTTTTGTCGCGGCATGTACGTGGCAAAAAACACTTATCAGTCCGCAAGTGTGCGAGCGAAGCGAGTGCGCAGCAGCGGACTGTCGGCTCATTGCCGCAGGCAGGAGCAACTCACGGAAAACACTTGTTTTCCGTGAAGCCAAAAAAAGGGTTGTCCCATACGGGACAACCCTTTTTGTATGCCGTTAGCAGTCGGTCACTTACTTGGCTTCCTTAGCAGCCTTGATGGACTCGATCAGCAGGGGAACGACCTTGAACAGGTCGCCAACGATACCGTAGTCAGCAACCTCGAAGATGGGGGCGTTCTCGTTCTTGTTGACGGCGATGATGCACTCGGAATCCTGCATACCAGCCTTGTGCTGGATGGCGCCGGAGATGCCCAGAGCAACATAGACCTTGGGATGGACGGTCTTACCGGTCTGGCCGACCTGGTGGTCAGCAGAGATCCAGCCGGAGTCGACGCAGGCACGGGAGGAACCCACAACGCCGCCCAGGACCTCAGCCAGCTCCTCAGCCAGAGCGATACCCTTCTCGACGTCCTTGCTGATGCCGCGGCCCACGGAGACGATGAAGTCAGCACCGATCAGGTCGACCATCTTCTTGGCAGCCTTGACAACCTCGACGACCTCGGTCTTGATGTCCTCAGCGGTCAGGTTGAAAGCGGGATGCAGGATCTCAACGGACTCAGCCTTGGCAGCGTCGAACTCGCGCTTCTTCATAACGCCGGGACGGACGGTAGCCATAGCGGGACGGAAACGGGGGCAGATGATGGAGGCCATCAGGTGACCGCCGAAAGCGGGACGGGTCATCTTCAGGTCGCGCTCCACGGAGTGGGGCTCACGGTTGATCATCACGGTGCCCAGCTTCTCGATACGCTCGGCGGGCAGAGTGGAGACTTCCTTCAGGAAGCCCTTGTAGTTGGGCATGTCGATGTCCAGGTGGGTGCAGTCGGCGCACAGACCGGTGTGCAGACGAGCTGCGCAGCGGGGGGCCAGGTCACGACCGATGTTGGAAGCACCAAACACCAGAACCTCAGGCTTGAACTCCTCGACGGCCTCAACGATGACCTTGGTGTAGGCATCGGTGGTGAAGTCCTTCAGCAGGGGGCTGTTGTAGACATACACCTTGTCGGCGCCGTAGCCACCCAGCTCGTTGGCGATGCCGTCAACGTTGTCGCCCAGCAGAATGCCGCACAGCTCAACGCCCAGCTCGTCGGCCAGCTTGCGGCCCTCGGAGATCAGTTCGAAAGTGGTGGGCATCATGACGCCCTGGCGCTGCTCGCAGAATACCCAAACGTTCTTGAAAGCAGCAGTATCAGCACTATTAAAAGCCATTTTTCTTTCTCCTTCCTCTTAGATGATGTGCTTGGCGGCCAGAATGCCAGCCAGCTTCTCGGTGGTCTCCTTGCCATCGCCGTCCAGCATCATGCCGGCGCCCTTCTGGGGAGGCGTGAAGGAGGTCAGAATGTTGGTGGGAGAACCGGCCAGACCGATGGTGCTCTTGTCGATCAGGGGATGATCCTTCAGAGTCTCATAGGTCATGGTGACCAGGGGCTTGGAATAGCACTCGAAGGCGCCGGCAACGCTCAGGTAACGAGGATTGTTCAGCTCCTTGATGCAGGTGATCATGCAGGGGGTGTTGACCTTCACGGTCATGTAGCCGTCTTCCAGCATGCGCTTGACGGTCAGGGTGTTGCCTTCCTTGGTGATCTCGCCGGCATAGGTGATCTGGGGCAGATTCAGCTTCTCAGCGATCTGGGGACCGACCTGAGCGGTATCGCCGTCGATAGCCTGACGGCCGGCCAGGATGATGTCATCCTCGTCCACACCGTAGGTGTCGATAGCGGCAGCGATGATCTGAGAGGTAGCGAAGGTATCGGAACCACCGAACTCACGGGCGGTAACCAGAACGCCTTCATCCACGCCCATAGCCATCAGCTCACGCAGCATGCCCTCGGCGGGAGGGGGACCCATGGTGAAAGCGATGACCTTGCAGCCCAGCTCGTCCTTCAGAGCCAGAGCGGCCTCAACGGCGTTCATATCATCGGGGTTGATGATGGTCTGCATGGAAGCACGATCCAGAGTACCATCGGGGTTCACGGCCACCTTACCGGAGGTATCGGGAACCTGCTTAACAGTAACCATAATTTTCATATTGCCTTTACCTCCTCAATTACTTAACGCCCAGGTTGGAAGCGATAACCATACGCTGGACCTCAGAAGTACCCTCGTAGATCTCAGTGATCTTGGCGTCACGCATCATGCGCTCAACGGGATACTCACGGGTGTAGCCGTAGCCACCGAACAGCTGAACAGCGCGGCGGGTCACGTCGGAAGCGGACTCAGCGGCGAACAGCTTAGCCATAGCAGCGTCCATGCTGTAGGGCTCGTGATTGTCCTTCTTCTTGGCAGCAGCGTAGACCAGATACTGAGCAGCCTGCATACGGGTGTGCATGTCGGCCAGCTGGAACTGGGTGTTCTGGAACTGGGAGATGCGCTTACCGAACTGGACGCGCTCCTTGGTGTACTTGATGGCCTCTTCCACGGCGCCCTCGCCGATACCCAGAGCCTGGGAAGCGATACCGATACGGCCGCCGTCCAGAGTCTTCATGGCGATCTTGAAGCCCTCGCCCTTCTTGCCCAGCATACGATCCTTGGGGATAACGCAATCCTCGAAGATCAGGTCGCAGGTAGAGCTGCCGCGAATACCCATCTTCTTCTCGTGCTTGCCCTGAGAGAAGCCGGGGTCGGTGGACTCAACGATGAAGGCAGAGATCTCCTTCATGGTGCGGCCGCGCTTGTCGGTGACCTTGCCGGTCACAGCGATGACGACGAAGGTGCTGGCAACGTTACCGTTGGTGATGAAGCACTTGGAGCCGTTCAGGATGTAGTTCTCGCCGGACTCGTCCAGGACAGCGGTGGTCTGCTGGCCCTGAGCGTCGGTACCGGCACCGGGCTCGGTCAGACCGAAAGCGCCGATCTTGCGGCCGGAGCACAGGTCGGGCAGATACTTCATCTTCTGCTCCTCGGTGCCGTTCTCAAAAATGGGAGCAGCGCACAGAGAGGTGTGAGCGGACACGATAACGCCGGTGGTGGCGCAAACCTTGGACAGCTCTTCCACGCACATAGCATAGGACAGGACGTCGCCGCCGGCGCCGCCGTACTGCTTGGGGAAGTAAATGCCCATCATGCCCAGCTTAGCCATCTTCTCGACGGTCTCCATGGGGAAACGCTCTTCTTCGTCGATTTCGGCAGCCAGGGGCTTCACTTCGTTCTCAGCAAACTCGCGATACATCTTGCGAACGAGCAGCTGCTCCTTAGTCAGATGGAAATCCATACTTTTTTCTCCTTTTCCGAATTACTTTTTGTAGTTGAAGAAGCCCTCGCCGCTCTTGATACCGAGCTTGCCGGCGCGAACCATCTTACGGATCAGCACGTTTGCACGATACTTGCTGTCGCCGGTCTCATGATACAGAACGTCCATGATGCTCAGAACGACATCCCAGCCGATCAGATCGCCCAGGTGCAGGGGGCCCATGGGATGGTTAGCGCCCAGCTGCATAGCAATATCGATATCCTCTGCGGAGGCAACGCCTTCCTGCAGAACGCAAACGCCCTCGTTGCAATAGGGAACCAGGATCTTGTTGACCACGAAACCGGGAGCCTCGTTGACGACAACGGGGGTCTTGCCGATCTCGATGGACAGATTCTTGGTGAACTCAACCAGCTCAGCGGGGGTGTTGGCACCGGCGATGACCTCGACCAGCTTCATAGCGGGCACGGGGTTAAAGAAGTGCATACCAACCAGCTGGTGGTTCAGACCGTTGGCCATCTCGGTGATGGACAGAGAAGAAGTGTTGGAAGCGAAGATGGCGCTCTCCTTGCAGATAGCGTCCAGACGGCCCAGCAGTTCCTTCTTGACGGCCATGTTCTCAGCAACGCACTCGATGACCAGATCAGCATCGGCAGCAGCGTCGAACTCTTCGACAACAACACGGCTCATCAGATCGTCGGCGGCTTCCTGAGTCATCTTGCCCTTGGCAACTCTCTTGTTCAGAGAAGCGGCCAGCTTGTCACGATGACGCTGAGCGCTGGCCACGCTGGATGCGTACATCATAGCGACGTGGCCCTTGGCGGCAAAGACCTGAGCAATACCGCTGCCCATGGTACCGGCGCCAAAAATTGCGACTTTCATATGTGGTTCCTCCTAATAAAAAATTTTTGAATGCTAATTTTAATCATCAGGCCGGAGGGGCCTGTTAATTAACTTACTTGTTCTGATAGGGCTCGTGCTTGCGCTTTTCCAGGAAGGCGCCCATGCCCTCAGCCTGATCGGCGGTCTCGAAGCAGCTGCCAAACAGCTTCTCCTCAATGACCAGAGCGGCGT
>JAFQFC010000073.1 GCA_017415775.1 Oscillospiraceae bacterium | reverse complement strand
GATGTAACCGTGGTCGGGGCAGACGGAGTAGGTGGGGGACATGGTGTAGTAGGGCAGCTCGTAGTTCTCGGCGATGGTGCGCACCAGCTTGGCGGCAGCCTTCCAGTCAGGCAGCTTCTCGCCCAGGAAGGTGTGGAACACGGTGCCGGAGGTGTACAGAGTCTGCAGCTTGTCCTGAATGTCCAGGGCCTCGAACACGTCCTCGGTGTAGCCCACGGGCAGGTGGCTGGAGTTGGTGTAGTAGGGGGTGGCACCCTCGTGGGCGGTGATGATGTCGCCGAAGCGGCTCTTATCGTGCTTGGCCAGACGGTAGGAGGTGGACTCGGCAGGAGTGGCTTCCAGGTTGTACAGGTCGCCGTACATCTCCTGATAGTCGCTCAGGCGCTCACGCATGTGGTTGAGGACCTTCACGGCGAAGTCCTGGGCCTCGGTGTGGGTCAGGTCCAGACGCAGCCACTTGGCGTTGAGGGTGGTTTCGTTCATGCCCACCAGGCCAATGGTGGAGAAGTGGTTGTCGAAGCTGCCGAGGTAGCGCTTGGTGTAGGGATACAGGCCCTCTTCCAGGAACTTACCCACGGTGGTGCGCTTGATCTTCAGGCTGCGGGCGGCAATGTCCATCAGGCGGTCCAGGCGGGCGAAGAAGTCGGCCTCGTCCTTGGCCAGATAGGCGATACGGGGCAGGTTGATGGTGACAACGCCGATGGAGCCGGTGGACTCGCCGCTGCCGAAGAAGCCGCCGGACTTCTTGCGCAGTTCACGCAGGTCCAGACGCAGGCGGCAGCACATGGAGCGCACGTCGCTGGGTTCCATATCGGAGTTGATGTAGTTGGAGAAATAGGGGGTGCCGTACTTGCTGGTCATCTCAAAGAGGAGCTTGTTGTTCTCGGTCTCGGACCAGTCGAAGTCACGGGTGATGGAGTAGGTGGGGATGGGGTACTGGAAGCCGCGGCCGTTGGCGTCGCCCTCGATCATGACTTCGATGAAGGCACGGTTGACCATGTCCATTTCCTTCTTGCAGTCACCATAGGTGAAGTCCATGGGCTTGCCGCCTACGATGGCGGGCTGGTCGGCCAGGTCGGCGGGGCAGGTCCAGTCCAGCGTGATGTTGGAGAAGGGAGCCTGGGTACCCCAGCGGCTGGGGGTGTTGACGCCGTAGATGAAGCTCTCCACGCAGTGCTTGACGTCGATGTAGCTCATGTTGTCGGCCTTGACGAAGGGGGCCAGATACGTATCGAAGCTGGAGAAGGCCTGTGCACCGGCCCACTCGTTCTGCATGATGCCCAGGAAGTTGACCATCTGGTTGCACAGGGTGGCCAAATGCTTGGCGGGGGCAGAGGTGATCTTACCGGTGACGCCGCCCAGACCCTCGGTGATCAGCTGGCGCAGGGACCAACCGGCGCAGTAGCCGGTGAGCATGCTCAGGTCATGCAGGTGCAGATCGGCGTTGCGGTGCGCATTGGCGATCTCCTCGTCGTAGATCTCGCTGAGCCAGTAGTTGGCGGTGATGGCGCCGGAGTTGGACAGGATCAGACCGCCCACGGAGTAGGTGACGGTGGAGTTCTCCTTCACACGCCAGTCGCTGACCTTCAGGTAGCCGTCCACCAGACCCTTATAGTCCAGAATGGTGGAACTCATATTGCGCAGCTTCTCACGGTTCTTACGGTACAGGATGTAGGCCTTGGCCACATCGGAGTAGCCGGCCTTCTGCAGCACGGTTTCCACGCTGTCCTGAATGGTTTCCACGTCGATGCGGCCGCTGCGGATGCGGCTGGAATAGTCGGCGGTGACCATGAGGGACAGCATGTTGATGATGTCGTCGCTGTAGGGGATCTGGGTGGCTTCGAATGCCTTGGTGATGGCGTTGCTGATGCGGGTGATGTTGAAATCAACTACTTTTCCGTCGCGCTTGATAACCTGATACATGATGTTCTCTCCTTCTATACTCCACGTAATTCTGTATTCTCTATGTAAGGCAGCACTTTCTGGCGCATGGCCTCCATTTCATCGGCGTCGGGAGCCCACAGGCCCTCGCCGATGATGTCGCCGGAGTCGATGAACTGCTGCAGAAAATAGCGTTTGGCGCCCCGGAGCCATTGTCCGATGGCGACGATGTCCTCCACCGTATGGAGGGGGTGAGCGAGGGTGGTGCGGAACTCATAGTCCACGCCGCTTTCCATCAGGAGTGCTGCGCTTTGGCGCACCTTGTCCAGCACATCCACGCCGCCGCAGGTCTCTGCGTAGCGCTGGGGACTGTTCTTGATGTCCATGGCCACGTAATCTGCCAGATTTTCCTCCAGAATATGGCGCAGCGCTTCCGGATGGGTGCCGTTGGTGTCCAGTTTCACCTCGTAGCCCAGCAGGTGGATCTGCCGCAGCAGGTCCGGGAGGTCCGGGTGGAGCGTGGGTTCGCCGCCGGTGATGCACACGCCCTGGAGCCGACCCTTCCGCTTTTGCAGGAAGTCCAGCAGCTCGTCTGTCGTCATACCGGGATCCGCCGCCCGGTGGGGCAGCGCCAGCGAGGCGTTGTGGCAGAAGGGACAGCGCAGATTGCAACCGGGGAGAAACACGGTGCAGGCCAGACGGCCGGGGAAATCCAGCAGCGTCAGCTTCTGCAGTCCGGCAATTTGCATCGTTCTCCCTCCTTTTGCGCACGTACAAGTCCAGTATAGACCTATATGCTGTATATGTCAACAAGATTTAGGATGAATAAACGGATAAAACACAATATCTTGTGGCAAAAAAGAAAACCCCGGCAGACGAGTGTCTGCCGGGGAAAGACGGTATGGGGATCAGGGTTCCTGTTCCAGATGCAGGCCCAGAAGGCCCAGCTGGTACTCGATTTCGTCCAGACCCTCTTGGGTCATGTTGCGGACCCGCTTGAGCTCCGTGGGAGACTGCTGCAGCAGGGTGGGGAGGTCTGTGATGCCGTGGCCTTCCAGACTGACCCGGGTGCGCAGGCTCAGGCCCACTTCCTCCAGCGTCATGTCCGTGATAGCACCCCGGGGTACGGCGGGCGCCACCTTCTGGGCAGGAGGTGCGGTGACGGTGGGGATGATGGGCTGGGGCGCAGGTGCGCCGGCCGGTTTCGCAGGAGAGGTCGGCTCTGCCGGGATGTAGTCATCCACAAACAGGAAGCGCTGACGGTAGTCGGAGAAATCCTGCAGGATCTCTTCCTGCTGGGCGCTGCCGGTAATGATGCGGCTGATGCGGGGCAGGGGGCAGGTGACCCATGCGTGGACCAGGCCGAACTTGCTGCTGTCGGCCAGAACGATGATCTGCATGGCACGCTCCAGCATGATGCGCAGCAGGCGGGATTCGTCGGCGCTGTAGTCGGTAACGCCGTGGTCGGGACTGATACCGCCGGCGCCGATGATGGCCTTGGGGGCGGAGAAATGGTCCCAGCCGGTGCCGGGCATATAGGGGGTGGAGGCGTCCACCTTGCTGATGCGGCCGCCCATGAAGTGCAGCTCCACGTCGGTTTCGGCCAGCTCGGCAGCCACGTACAGGGAGTTGGTGACCACCGTCAGGTTCTTGCGGTCCTTCAGGTGCTTGGCCACCTGCAGCACCGTGGTGCCGGCGCCCAGATACACGGTGTCGCCGTCGTGGATCAGCTCGGCGCATTTGCGGCCGATGGCTTCCTTTTCGGCGCTGTTTTCCACCATGCGCTCGCTGCCGCCCTTGACGCTGGCGGTGCGGTTGAAGGGGATGGCGCCGCCATAGACCTTCTTCACCAGATGCTTGCCGGCCAGATAGTTCAGGTCACGGCGGACGGTCTCAATGGACACGTTGAAGTCCTTCATCAGTTCGGAAACGGTGACCAGATCCTGATTGGCCAGTTTCTGAAGGATGATGTCGTAGCGTTCGCTGGGCTGCATAAAAAACGCCCCTTTCTTCGTGGGTGTAGTACGTGTACATATTAGTCTATCACAGGAGGAGCGCTGCCGCAACAAGAGGTTGGGCGAGAAGGGGATTCTTGTGTAATCTGTGCAAAAGAGGAAAGAAAATACAGAGCAAAGTGCCGAAAAGCAAACGAACAGGCCGCATGTTTTTCTTGACAGCGGGACGGGGTGGTGGTACTATACAGACAAACAATTAAACAATCATTTAATCGTGGAGGAAGCGTTATGACCAGAACATACAAAATTGAAGTGGACTGCGCCAACTGCGCCGCCAAAATGGAGGCGGCTGCCGGAAAGGTGAGCGGTGTGGAGAGCGTTGTGGTGAATTTCATGACCCAGAAGATGACGGTGGAATTTGCTGAGAACGCCGAGGAAAAAGCGGTGATGAGCGCTGTTTTGAAGGTCTGCCGCAAGGTGGAGCGGGACTGCACGATTGCGTTTTAAGGAAGAGCCATGACGAAGAAGCAGAAAAAGATGCTGCTGCGCATCCTTGTCAGTGCTGCACTGATGGTGGGGCTGCTGTTTGTGCCGGCAACAGGCTGGCTGCGCTTTGCCCTGTGGCTGGTGCCGTATCTCATCATCGGCTGGGATATTCTCTATGACGCTGTCCGGGGCATCATCAACGGGCAGGTGTTTGACGAGAATTTCCTCATGGCGGTGGCCACCGTGGGTGCAAT
Source organism: Oscillospiraceae bacterium (assembly GCA_017415775.1). GTDB lineage: Bacteria > Bacillota > Clostridia > Oscillospirales > Oscillospiraceae > Vescimonas. The sequence continues at coordinate 24,916 of JAFQFC010000073.1, read as the reverse complement.
GGCGCTGGGTCTTTCCGGCAGCGGCGACTACACCGAGGCGGTGGCGGTGATGCTCTTTTACCAGATCGGCGAGTGGTTCCAGAGCTATGCCGTGGGAAAAAGCCGCCGCAGCATCGGCGCATTGATGGATATTCGGCCGGATTTTGCCCGGGTAGTACGGGACGGCGCGGCGGAGGAAATGGACCCCGAAGCGGTGGCTGTGGGCAGCATCATCGCTGTGCAGCCCGGTGAGCGTGTGCCGCTGGACGGTGTCGTAGTGGAGGGAGTTTCCAGTCTGGACACGGCGGCCCTCACCGGTGAGAGCCTGCCCCGGGATGTGGCGGCAGGCGACGAAGTGGTCAGCGGCTGCATCAACATGACGGGCCTGCTGCACCTGCGGGCCACCAAACCCTACGGCGAGTCCACCGTAGCCCGGATCCTGGACCTGGTGGAGAATGCCGGCAGCCGCAAAGCCGGAGCGGAAAAGCTGATCACCCGCTTTGCACGGGTCTATACCCCGGCGGTGTGCGCTGCGGCGCTGCTGCTGGCTGTGGTGCCGCCAGTGGTGAGTTTGCTGCTGGGCGGTGCGCCCGGTTGGGGCGTGTGGGTCTACCGGGCCCTGACGTTCCTGGTCATCAGCTGTCCCTGCGCTTTGGTGATCTCCATTCCGCTGACGTTCTTTGCCGGTATCGGCGGGGCCAGTCGCTGCGGCGTGCTGGTGAAAGGCTCCAACTATCTGGAAGCGCTGGCCGCCGTGGACTGCGTCGTGCTGGATAAGACCGGCACGCTGACGAAGGGCACCTTCGCCGTGACGGAGATCTGCCCCGAGGGGATGGAAAAAGAGGAGCTGCTGGCGCTGACGGCGCTGGCGGAGTGTGCCTCCAACCATCCCATCAGCCGCAGTTTGACGGCTGCGTGGGGCGGCAGCGAAGCCGGACACCGGGTGACGGACATCCGGGAGGTCAGTGGCCACGGCGTGGAAGCCACGGTAGACGGCCGCCGCATAGCGGCTGGCAACGGACGCTGGATGGCGGCGCAGGGGGTGACCTGCCCGGCCTGCGATGCGGTGGGTACGGTGGTCCACACGGCGGTGGACGGCGTGTATGCGGGATATATCGTCATTTCCGATGAAGTGAAAGCCGGTGCGGCAGAGGCGGTGGCTGCGCTGCGTCGTGCCGGTGTGAAAAAGACGGTGATGCTCACCGGCGACAACGAAGGTGCGGCCCGGGCCGTGGTTGAGGCGGTGGGCGTGGACGAGGTCCATAGCCGCCTGCTGCCGGAGGACAAGGTGACGGCGGTGGAAGCGCTGCTGCAGAGCGGCAGAGGAAAGCTGGCCTTTGTGGGTGACGGCGTCAACGACGCCCCGGTGCTGAGCCGGGCCGATGTGGGCATTGCCATGGGTGCGCTGGGCTCTGACGCTGCCATCGAGGCGGCCGATGTGGTGCTGATGGACGATGACCCCCGCAAGATCGCATTGGCGATCCGCATTGCCCGCCAATGCCTTGCCATCGTACGGCAGAATATCGTGTTCGCCCTGGGCGTTAAGGCGCTGTGTCTGCTGCTGGTGGCGCTGGGCTTTGCCGACATGTGGCTGGGCATCTTCGCCGATGTGGGCGTGATGGTGCTGGCGGTGCTCAATGCCATGCGGGCACTGCACGCAGGAAAGGAAGCGTAATATGAGCGAGATGAAATTGCCCCACGACCACGGCCGTGATTCGGCACAGTATCTGGAGCATATGCCCACCCGGGAAGGCTTTGCTGCTGTGGCGGAGGTGTACAAGCTGCTGGGCGATGTCAGCCGCTGCCGCATCTTCTGGCTGCTGTGCCATTGTGAAGAGTGCGTCCTCAATATCGCTGCGATGGTGGAGATGAGCAGCCCTGCCGTGTCCCACCATCTGAAGCTGCTGCGTGCCGGAGGGCTGATCGTCAGCCGCCGGGAAGGCAAAGAGGTCTATTACCGGGCTGCAGATACGGAGGCGGCGGCGCTGCTGCACCACATGATCGAGCAGGTGGTGCATCTCACCTGTCCGGATGAAGCGTGAATAAAAAGAATCCGCAGACAAACGTCTGCGGATCTTTTTATCCGTCGTTGGCGAGGCTTACCACGGCGTTCCAGGTCAGGGCGCCGGTGACGCCGGTCTGGGGGATGCCCTCCATGCCCTGCACCACCCGAATGGCGGCCTCGGTTTGGGCGTCGTAGACGCCGGTGGGCTGGATGCGGGGGATCTCAGGGACGTTTTCTGCCGCCCGGATCAGGAAGCCCTGCAGCACCTCCACGTCCCGGCCCGTCTGGCCCGGGGTCAGCACCCGGCCGGGGTAGATGTCATCGGCGCTGCCCAGTACGCCGGGGGCGATGGAATTGCGGGTGGCGTCGTACTGGCGGATGATGGCGTTCCATGTGTCCCGGCCCACGATGCCGTCTTCGGTGAGTCCCTGCTGACGCTGGAAAGCACGGACGGTGGCCTCGGTGGCGGGCCCGAAGGTACCGTTGAATTCCGGCAGGGGCAATTCGTCGTCGAAATAGGCCAGCACCGAGAGGTAATACTGGATCTGGCGCACCTCGTTGCCGGTGCTGCCGGGCCGCAGTACCACGGAGAACTCCCGGCTCACGTCTTCCTGGGTGATGCCCTCGGCGTCCAGCTCCGCAAGGCCCTTGACGCCGTTGAAAATGGATTTGATCTTGTACCAGGTGGCCTTGCCCACAATGCCGTCCTCGGCGAGGTTGAAGATGCGCTGGAAGGAGCGCACGGCCTCCTCCATGGGGACGTCGAAGTAGCCCGTCAGCTCCAGCCGGGGCTGCAGACCGGGATAGTTCTGGCCGATGCGGTTGAGCTGCCGCTTCAAGGTGCGCACATCTTCCCCGGCGGAGCCCAGACGGTAGGGCAATCCCCGGTAAGAGGGCAGATTCCGGGCGGTGGGGGCGTTGAAAACGATGTTGATGTCGTCGCCGTAGTAGTATTGCAAAATCTCGTAAGGCGTCAGACCGTCCTCGGCCAGGTCCACGGTGCCCCACTGGCTCAGCCCCGGGCAGGTGGAGGTGGTGCCGTTGCAGTATTGGGTGAAGAAGGGCTGAACGAAGCCCTGCCGCACCACATAGTCGTTAAAAAGATCATCTACGATGCGGCTGACCGGCTCGAAGATCTCCCGGTCACGGATGTACTTCTGGTCGTAACGGGTGGAGGAGGTGATATCAAAATCGTAGCCCCGGCTGCGGTACCACTCGGTGTAGACCCGGTTGAGGGCGTAGGTGACCTGGGCGTAGATGTTGGCCCGCAGGGCCGTTTCCGGCCAGGTGGGATAGATCTCGCTGGAGGCAACGTTTTTGATGTAGTCGATGAAGGGAACACGCACATTGGGCGCACCGCTGTCATCGGGGTCGCCCAGATGGACGGTGATGTACTCGGGAATGGTGACGGCCATCACATCACCTCCCGCTGGAGCTGCAAAGCGATGGGGAGGATGGCGTTGACGCTGTCAAAGATCTCCAGTTCGTAGACGTTGGGTTCAAACTCCGGGTGATTGGCAAAGACCTGATACAAAGCGCCCCGGCGGGCCGTTTCGGCGTTAAGGGAGGCGGCGGCCGGGGGCGCCGGGAGGATGATGCCTTCGATGATGCCGTCAGCGTCGGTGACGCCGTCGAAAAACAGGACCCGGGCGTCGGCAAAGCGGCCAATGACGCTGATGCGCACGTCGGGAGTGGGCAATGCGCCCCGGGCACGGCTGGCCTGCACCTTCAGCGTGCCGGCGGCGGTGTTGCGGCGCAGGAACTCGTCATAGGTGATGGCATCGGCGCCGGGGGCGGGATAAGCGCTGCGGTCAGGCAGCGGCTGGGTGGTTTCCATAGGACCTCTTCCTTTCTGCTTGGGTTCTTTACCAGTCTATGCGCCGCCAGAAAAAGGGGTGAGGGACCAAACAGTCCCTCACGCAAAACCGAAATAACGCAAAATGCCTCGATAGATGCCCAGAGCGAAGGCGTAGCGGTCGTTTTTCAGCTTTTCTGCGTCGCCGGGGTTGGACATATACCCCAGCTCCACCAGAATGGCGGGCATGGCGGTGCGGCGCAGGACGTAGAGATTGGTCCGCTCCCGCACGCCGTTATCCTTGGTCCCCACCGTGTCCACGATACCCTGCAGCACGTGCTGGGCAAGCCAGTCGGCCTGGGTGTAGAGGCGGTAGACATAGACCTCCGTGCCGTTGGCCGCCGTGTTTTCCGCAGCGTTGGCGTGGATGGAGATGAAATAGTTGGCGCCCCAGTCGTTGGCCTCCTGCACCCGCCGGCGCAGGCTGGTGGCGTTACTGGTGCCGAGGACGGTATCTTCCGTAGGGCGGGAGAGGCGCACGTCGAACCGGCCGTCCTCACGCAGCATTCCGGCGAGGTAACGGCCCACGGCGTAGGTAATGTCCTGCTCCTGCTGGCCGTACCACGAGGCGCCGGTGTTGGGGTAGCCGGTAGGGTTGTGACCCTGATCGATATAAATTTTAATGGCCATAAAGCATCGCTCCTTCATCCCATGGTATGCGTGGGAAGAAAAAAGTGTTATGATGACTGTAACAAAAAGGCTGGGCCGGTTGTCTTATAAACAGAAGAAAGGGGGTGGCCCGTGTGGAGGATTTTGAACGGGTATATCGGCACAATGCGGTGAAAGTATACCGCTATCTTCTGTCGCTGGGCTGCCCCGATTACGATGCCGAAGATGTGGTGCAGGAAACCTTTGTCAAAGCACTGATACATATTGACAGCTTCCGGGGAGAATGCGAGTTGTCCGTATGGCTGTGCCGGATCGCACGAAATATATGGATGAATCACCTGAAAAAGAAGCGGCGAGAGGATGGACAGCTGACGGAGCTGCTGGCGGCGCCCCGGGATGACTGTGGGGAGTGGCTGGACCTAATCGGAAGACTGGAGGAGCCCTACCGCAGCGTGTTCCGCCGAAGGGCGCTGGGTGGTTACGACTACGGCGAGCTGGCGGCGGAATACGGAAAAAGCGAAAGTTGGGCCCGGGTGACGTATCACCGGGCGAGAATGAAACTGCGGCAAATGCTGGCGGGAGAGGAGGAACGTAAATGAAGCTGCATTGTGATATCGTGGCAGACCTGCTGCCGTCTTATCTGGACGACACCTGCAGTGCCGAGAGTCGCCGGGCGGTGGAAGAACATCTGGCAGCGTGCGAAGCCTGCCGGGAATTGTTGGAGATACTACGCACGGAGGCGGAAGAAAAGGCGGAACCCGTACTGAATGAAAGCGCTGTGCTGCAAAAAACCTCTCGGGCTATCAGCAAACGGGCGATCGGTGCCGCTGTCGGTGTGACTGCCATTGTGATTTATTGGCTGGTATACTTTTGGCTGGATCATCTGGCAAATTGGGGAGACTATCGTTATTTCTCCTATACGTTCCATGAAATCTGGGTCGGCGTGGGATGGCTGCTGGTGCCGTCGGTAACGGCTCTGTGGCTGGTGGCGGTGCTGTACTGCTGCATCCGTGAGAGGTCGTGGCGAAGGAACGGAGCGCTGCTGTGCGTGCTGCTGGTGCTGGTGGTGTCGCACACGGTGTGGACTGCATCCCTGCGGGATGTGTGGCAGAGCCATTCCTGGACGACGATCGAGGAAGTGGGAGAAGACTACATTGTCATCCCGGGGCCGGAGGACAGCAAGCGGGTGCTGAAGATCTCGCCGATGATCTGCGGAGTGCTGGTTGCGGATGAACAGGAGTATGAAATTATCTATACCCATAAAAAAGATGACCATACCTCCGGAAAGCTGGTTTCCATTTGGGCGGTGGAACGCCAGGAGGGCGAGGAGTGGCCGTCAAAACAAAATTGATTTCTCGCCTCCGTGGACATACTATCTGCGGAGGTGAGTTTTTTGGCAAACAAAAAGAAGAAAGATCCCGGGTTCCCCTACGACGCCACGCCGGATGTACACCGCTTTTCCGGCAATGCGGACAGCTGCTTTGACATGGTGAACCAGTACGGCACCTACGAGATCCAGCGGACCCAGGACACGGAGAATCTGTTTCCCCTCATCATGCAGGGGCTTCCGGAGGAGTGGAAGGATCTGCACATGGACAAGTGGGATGTGCAGAACGAGGAATAATTGGCGCAGCAGCGCTGCACCTCGATATAAATCCCTGCCGGGATTTTCGATATATGGCTTTGCCATTCGATATGTGCTTGGCACTCGATATGCACCTGCGGTGCGAGAAAGGATTTATATCATATCGAGTTTGCTGTGCAAACATATCGAATTTTCCGGAGGGAAATATATCGATTCCGCAAAGCGGAAATATCGACAAAAAAGAGCCGCCCGGTTGGGCGGCTCTTGCATTTTTGAAATGCTTTTATTCCTTGCCGATGGCGATGAACACCAGGCTGGACACGGCCAGCAGGAAGGGATAGAACAGCAGAGGAATGATCTCGAAGGCGGAGATGGTGTGGCCCAGGGTGGTGCAGGCGGAGATGGCCACCAGCATCTGGGCACCGTAGGGGATGATGCCCTGAAAGATGCAGGAGAAGGTATCCAGCAGGGAAGCGGACTTCTTGCCGGTGATGCCGTAATCGTCGCTGACTTCCTTGGCGATGGGGCCGGCCATGACGATGGCCACGGTGTTGTTGGCGGTGGCAACATCCATCAGGCCCACCAGCAGGCCGATGCCCAGCTGGCCGCCCTTCTTGCCCTTGAACATGCTGCGGATGGCAGCCAGCAGGGCCTCGAAGCCGCCGTAGGCACGGATCATGCCGCACAGAGCGGACACCAGGATGGTGACGAGGATGGTCTCGAACATGCCGCTGACACCGCCGCCCATGCTGCCCAGCAGACCGATGGCGGTGACTTCGCCGGTGGCCAGGCCGATGACGGCGCCGGCAGCGATACCGATCAGCAGCACCACGAACACGTTCAGGCCGATGATGCCGCCGATGAGCACCAGAATGTAGGGGATCAGGAGCAGCAGGTTGATGTCGCCGGTGGGAACGGTGGCTACGTCTGCCTTCAGGCTCAGCACCAGCACCAGAGCGATGGTGGCCAGAGCGGCAGGCAGAGCGATGGCGAAGTTGGTGCGGAACTTATCCTTCATTTCGCAGCCCTGGGTGGTGCAGGCGGCGATGGTGGTGTCGGAGATGAAGGACAGGTTGTCGCCGAACATGGCGCCGCCCACCACGGTGGCAACGCACAGGGGCAGACCGAAGCCGGAAGCGTCGGACACGGCCACGGCGATGGGGGTGATGAGGGTGATGGTGCCCACGCTGGTGCCCATGGCCACGGACACGAAGCAGGCCACGATGAACAGCACCACCACGGCCAGCTTGGCGGGGGCGATGTCCAGCAGGAAGTAGGCCACGGCCTCAGCGCTGGAACGGCCGGTCACGCCGACGAAGCAGCCGGCGGCCAGGAAGATGAGGATCATGGTCATGATGTTCTTGTCGCCTACGCCCTGAGCCATCAGCTCCAGCTTCTCGTCGAAGGAGGTGCTGCGGTTCTGCAGGCAGGCCACCAGCACAGCGGCCAGGAAGGCCACCACGATGGGGATCTGATAGAAGCCCATCTCAATCTTCAGCACATACTCGTACACGATGCCCAGGCCCAGATACAGCACCAGAAATACGGCGATGGGCAGCAGGGCAATGGGATTTGCCTTGGGTTTGTTCATTGCTCTTTCTCCTTTTTCTTTCGTTGATGTTATTTATTTGGATTTGTTTTTGAAGATGGTTTCAGGGGCCTGGATCACCACACGGGTGTTGGCGTCCACTGCCTCGGTGAGGAAGGCGTTGCCGCCCACCACGGTATTTTGTCCGATGACGGTCTCGCCGCCCAGAATGGAGGCGCCGGAGTAAATCGTGACATTGTCCTCCACGGTGGGGTGGCGCTTGCCGGGCAGGGAAGCGTGGCCGGCACGGGGAGACAGAGCGCCCAGCGTGACGCCCTGATAGAGCTTGACACGGCTGCCGATGACGGTGGTCTCGCCCACCACGATGCCGGTGCCGTGGTCGATGAAGAAATACTCGCCGATGGTGGCGCCGGGGTTGATGTCGATACCGGTGCGGCTGTGGGCATACTCGGTCATGATGCGGGGGATCATGGGGACCTTTCGCAGATACAGCTCGTGGGCGATGCGGTAGACGAAAATGGCGAAAAGGCCGGGATAGGCGAAGATGATCTCATTCTTGTCCTGGGCTGCAGGGTCGCCGTCAAAGGTGGCGTCCAGATCCTTGAGCAGCATGGCCTGAATGGAGGGCAGGGCGTCGATGAACTCCCGGGCGATGACGTCGGCCCGGTGAGATTCCTCCTCCGGCAGGGCCAGGGCGATCTGGCGGCGCAGACTGCGCTCGATGCGATCCAGCAGCAGGGCGGCATAGTCGGCGGGGGCCAGGGTCATCAGCGTGGGGTCGCCGTAGTAGGCGGGGAACATGAGGCGGCGGACTTCCTTAATGAGGGCAATGACGGCCTTGCGGTCAGGCAGGCGCAGGCTCTCGCCGTAGAGGGGCATTTCGCTGCGCTCCATGTTGTCGGCCATGGCGGCGGCGGCAGAGCGGATATATTCGGGATACATGATCAAAAACTCCTTATTCGGCAAATAATGGGGTGGAAAGGTACCGGTCGCCGGTGTCGGGCAGCAGGGCCACGATCACCTTGCCGGCGTTCTCGCTGCGCCGGGCCAGCACAGAGGCGGCGTGGAGCGCAGCGCCGGCAGTGATGCCGCACAGCAGTCCCTCGCTGCGGGCCAGACGCCGTCCGGCGGCATAGGCATCTTCCTCCGTGACGGGGATGATCTCATCGATGAGGCTGCGGTCCAGATTTTTGGGCACGAAGTTGGCGCCGATGCCCTGCAGGCCATGGGGGCCGCAGCGGCCCTCGGTGAGCAGGGGGGAGGAGGCAGGCTCCACCGCCACGATCCGGACGTTGGGGTCCTGTTCCTTGAGGTAGCGGCCGGTACCGCTGAGGGTGCCGCCGGTACCTGCACCGGCCACGAAGATATCCACATGGCCGTCGGTATCACGCCAGATCTCAGGACCGGTGGTGAGATAGTGGGCCTTGGGGTTGGAGGGATTGTCAAACTGACCGGCCACCCAGCTGCCGGGGAGGGAGCGGGAGAGCTCTTCGGCCTTTTCGATGGCGCCGGACATGCCCTGTGCGCCGGGAGTCAGCACCAGGTCTGCGCCGTAGGCGGCCAGCAGAGCCCGGCGCTCGGCACTCATGGAGTCGGGCATGGTGAGGATCACCCGGTAGCCCCGGGCGATGCCCATGGCGGCAAGGCCGATGCCGGTGTTGCCGGAGGTGGGTTCGATGATGGTGCCGCCGGGGGCGAGGAGGCCCTGAGCTTCGGCGTCCCGGATCATCTGCAGGGCCACACGGTCCTTAGCAGAACCGGCGGGGTTGCGGCACTCCAGTTTGGCGAGCACCGTGGCGTTCAAGCCGGCGGCCTCGGCGAAGCGGCTGACCTCCAGCAGAGGCGTACCGCCGACCATCTGATCGAGAGAGCGGTAAATATTCATGGCAGGATTCCTTTCTGCAAACGAAAAAAACGGCAGAGGAGCGGTTTGCTCTCTGCCGTGCATAAACAGGGGAAAAGACGCCTTTTACAGCGCAGGGCGGGCACGGCGAGACAGGGGCATGAGGTACATCATGTCCCAACACATGCACATGCAGTTGGCCCGCAGCGTCATAAAAACGCCTCCTATCCTATGTTACAATATAGTATAGGGCTTCTTAACGACGATTGCTACTGTCAAAAGTGACAAAAATCCCGGGGTTTCCTTGGGAATGTTCCACGATGCGGCTCTGTTGTTCACTTTCGGCAGAGTGGTTGCCCGTTGACAAGAGACCGTAAAAAGGATAAACTAAAAAAGATAAAAAGCAATAAAAAACGCTGCGGCCTGGCGGCAGCGATGAGAAAGGAATTATGAGACATGAAGAAGCCCTTCGTGACCCTGGAGCAGCTCAACGAGCTGGTCAAGCAGTATCCCACCCCCTTCCATCTGTACGATGAAAAGGGCATCCGTGAGAATGCCCGTCGCCTGCACAAGGCATTTTCCTGGAATCCCGGTTTCCATGAGCATTTCGCTGTGAAGGCCACCCCCAATCCCCAGATCCTGAAGCTGCTGAAGGAAGAGGGCTGCGGCGTGGACTGCTCCTCCCTGACCGAGCTGATGATGGCCGAGCGCTGCGGCTTCTCCGGCAGCGAGATCATGTTCTCCGCCAACGAGACCCCCGCCGAGGAGTTTGAGATGGCTGCCAAGCTGGGCGCCACCATCAATCTGGACGACCTGACCCATGTGGATTTCCTCCACGAGACCATCGGTTACATCCCCAAGAAGATCTCCTGCCGCTTCAATCCCGGCGGCATCTTCACCCTGGGCGAGAGCAAGGAGGGTTTCCAGGTCATGGATAACCCCGGCGACGCCAAGTATGGCCTGACCCGTCCCCAGATGACCGAGGCGTTCAAGAAGCTGAAGGCCCTGGGCGCCGAGGAGTTCGGCATCCACTCCTTCCTGGCCTCCAACACCATCTCCAACGACTACTATCCCACCCTGGCTGCCATCCTCTTCAAGGTGGCTGTGGAACTGAAGGAAGAGACCGGCGTGCATATCACCTTCATCAACCTGTCCGGCGGTGTGGGCGTGCCCTATCGTCCCGAGCAGAAGGCCAACGACATCGCCATCATCGGCGAGGGCGTGCGCAAGGCCTATGAGGAGATCCTGGTGCCTGCCGGTATGGGCGATGTGGCCATCTGCACCGAGCTGGGCCGCTTTATGCTGGCTCCCTACGGCCATCTGGTGACCCGTGCCATGCACGAGAAGCACACCCACAAGGAGTACATCGGCGTGGACGCCTGCGCCGCCAACCTGATGCGCCCCGCCATCTACGGCGCTTACCATCACATCACCGTCATGGGCAAGGAAGACTGGGCCTGCGACCACAAGTATGACGTGGTGGGTGCTCTGTGCGAGAACTGCGACAAGTTCGCTGTGGACCGCATGCTGCCCCGCATCGACAAGGGCGACCTGCTGGTGATCCACGATACCGGCGCCCACGGCCACGCCATGGGCTACCAGTACAACGGCCGCCTGCGCTCCGCCGAGGTGCTGCTGTGCGAGGACGGCTCTTCCCGCCTGATCCGCCGGGCCGAGACTCCCGACGATTATTTCGCCACCTGCATTTGGTAAAATGGAAAGACCCGCATCCTGTGGTGCGGGTCTTTTTGCGTAAAGACGGACTTGCTAACCGCAGGTTGACAAAAAGAAAGGCGGCGGTTGGTAGATTTTCGGTGTCCGGTCTGCTATATTGAGGGCAGAAAACAAGGAAGGAGGCCGGTATCATGACCCTTGGCGAGCGCATTGCGCAGAAGAGAAAAGAATTGGGCCTTTCCCAGGAGGCGCTGGGCGAGAAGCTGTGTGTGTCCCGGCAGGCCATTTATAAATGGGAAGCCGACGCTGCCCTGCCGGAGATCGAGAAGCTGGTGGCCCTGTCGGCCCTGTTCGAGGTATCGGTGGGCTGGCTGCTGGGCGTGGAGACGGAGACCGAAGACCCGAAAGAGGACGACGGACAGCTCAACGAGACGCAGATCAAAATGGTGGAGGAGATCGTGGGCCGGTATCTGGCAGCCCAGCCCCAACCGAAGAAGGTGCGGCACTGGCCCAAGGTGGTGGCGGCCCTTCTTGTTGTGGCGGTGGGCATCCACCTGTTCACCCGGCTGGACGGGCTGGACAGGCGCTACGGCAGCCTGAGCAACGCCATGAATGAGATCAACTGGTCGGTGAGCCGCCAGATCGACAGCATTGCAGGGCGGGTGGAGGAGATTTTGAAATCCCAGAACGACCTCACCGCCGACTACGGCACGGAACTGGTGGGCGCCGATCTGCGCACGGACACGGTGCGTTTTGCTCTGCGCTCTGTGCCCAGAACCTTTGTGGATGGAATGGACGCCGTATTTCTGGTGAACAGCGGCGCAGGACCGGCGGAATTCCCGGCTCAGCTCTCGGCCGGCGGTGTTTTTTCCGCCGAAGTAACCGCACCGCTGACGGACGAGATCACCCTTTCGGTGGTGTTCATTCAGCCTGACGGAAAACGGCAGACCCAACTGCTGGACACCTATGACTATCTGCGCTCGTCCAGCATCCCGGACGTGCAGGTGGATATGCCGATGCTGCACGGCGATGTGGTGGAGGGTGGCCGACTGGTGCTGCAGGAGGACTACGTCACGGTGCGGCCGCTGGGGTCCAAGACGCTGGGCGATGAGACGGCTGTGGTGGAGCATGTGGAACTGGGCATCTTCGTCAACCAGACGATCGTGGCGTGGGGCAAGGAATGTGCCCAGCCCGAGAGCTATCAGGGCGACTGGGGGGACTGCCGCTTCTTCTGCCTGCCGGAGACGGAGATAAGGCTGGGCAGCGGCGACCGGCTGCAGATCGCAGCACTGGTGACCGACAGCTTTGGCCGGCAATTCATGGCGCAGGACGTCCCGCTTGTGACGGAGACGGAACGGGATGGAACCGTCCGCCTGACCTATCCCACCGACGCCCGCTTTGACAGCGATCCGGCCAGCTGGGTGTTGGTGACGGGCGAGGTGCAGCACACCATTACGCCTATCGGCAAGCCTTAAAGAAAATATGGGAAGCGAAAAAGCTCCGATGCCATGCATCGGAGCTTTTTGTTTGGCGGGAGGCTCTGCAGTTTACACAAAGACACGGGGCAATCTTTGGCGAAAAACACAGGTGATTGGTGATTGATAAAACCATAACAACGATGGTAGGATATGTATATGATATAATTGGCACAAACCGTGTGGAGGATTTGTAAAATTATCGAAAATCTTTACTATAACGAGGAGAAACACATCATGGCACTGATGACAGGTGAACAGTACATCGAGAGTATCCGTAATTTGAACATGGAGGTCTACATGTTCGGCAAGCGTGTGGAGTGTCCTGTGGACGACCCCATCCTGCGTCCTTCGCTGAACTCTGTCCGTATGACCTACGATCTGGCCCAGATGCCGGAGTATCAGGAGCTGATGACCGCCATCTCTCCTTATACCGGTAAGCGTGTCAACCGCTTTACCCACATCCACCAGTCCACCGAGGATCTGCGCAACAAGGTGAAGATGCAGCGTCTGCTGGGTCAGAAGACCGCAGCCTGCTTCCAGCGCTGCGTGGGTATGGACGCCTTCAACGCCGAGTTCTCCACCACCTATGAGATCGACCAGAAGTACGGCACCAGCTATCATGAGAACTTCAAGAAGTTCATGATCTACTGCCAGGAGAACGACCTGACCGTGGACGGCGCTATGACCGACCCCAAGGGCGACCGTTCCAAGGCTCCTCACGCACAGGCAGATCCCGACCTGTTCCTGCATGTGGTGGAACGCCGTCCCGACGGTATCGTGGTGCGCGGTGCCAAGGCCCATCAGACCGGTGTGCTGAACAGCCACGAGGTCATCGTGATGCCCACCATCTCCATGGGTCCCGATGATAAGGACTATGCCGTTTCCTTCGCTGTTCCTATGGACAGCAAGGGCCTGTTTATGGTCATCGGCCGTCAGTCCTGCGATACCCGCAAGTGCGAGGGTTCCGAGATGGATGTGGGCAACGCCGAGTTCGGCGGCGTGGAAGCCCTGACCATCTTCGACGACGTGTTCGTTCCCAATGACCGCATCTTCATGAACGGCGAGACCGAGTTCGCCGGCATGCTGGTGGAGCGTTTCGCCGGCTATCACCGCCAGAGCTACGGCGGCTGCAAGGTGGGCGTGGGCGACGTGCTGATCGGCGCTGCCGCTGTGGCTGCCGACTATAACGGCGCTGCCAAGGCCAGCCATGTCAAGGACAAGCTGATCGAGATGACCCACCTGAACGAGACGCTGTACTGCTGCGGTATTGCCTGCTCTGCTGAGGGTTATCCCACTGCCGCCGGCAACTACATGATCGACCTGCTGCTGGCCAACGTCTGCAAGCAGAACGTGACCCGCTTCCCCTACGAGATCGTGCGTCTGGCTGAGGATATCGCCGGCGGTCTGATGGTCACCGCTCCCTCTGAGGCTGACCTCCGCGACGAGAAGATCGGACCCTATGTGGAGAAGTATCTGCGCGGCGTTACTGCCGTCTCTACCGAGAGCCGTCTGCGCATCCTGCGCCTGATCGAGAACCTGTGCCTCGGCACGGCGGCTGTGGGTTACCGTACCGAGTCCATGCACGGTGCCGGCTCTCCCCAGGCGCAGCGCATCATGATCGCCCGTCAGGGCAATCTGGAGCACAAGAAGGCTCTGGCAAAGGCGATCGCTCACATCACGGAATAATCACTGCCGATCAAGAAAACATGCAGCGGCCCGGCAGAAAACTGTCGGGCCGCTTTCCTAAAGGAGGGCGCTTATGCGTGAGAGAATCGAACGGGTCCTGAACGAAACGGTGCGGCCGCAGCTGGCAAAGCACCACGGCGATGTGGAACTGCTGGAAATTGAAGATGACGTTGTCTGCGTGCGCCTGCTGGGCCAGTGCGCCCACTGTCCCTCTGCGTACCTGACCACGGAGGAAGTGATCCTCGCTGCCATTCAGGAAGTTGTTCCCCAGGTGCGCAGCGTGGTGGTGCGGCAGGAGATCAGCGAGTCTGTGCTGGCGCAGGCCAGAGAGATTTGGAGTGCCCGCCATGGAAAAAGCTAAGGTTTTTCTGCGCTACTGCGGCGGCTGCAATCCCCGGTATGACCGGGTGGCCGCTGTGGAACATTTAAAAAAATGCTTCCCGCATCTGACCTTTTGCCCGTATGACCCCGACGAGAGGGGCTGTGCGGCGCTGATCGTCTGTGGCTGTACGGCACGCTGCCCGGCACAGAGCGGACAGCTGGCAGATGTGCCGACGTTTGTGATGAGCGGACCGGAGGCTCTGGGGGAAGCAATTGTCTTTTTCGAAAACATCCAAATTGAGGAGGCGAAAAATGAGCTGGCATGCTTATATAATCATCATGATTAATAAAGAGTCTTATATAAAGAAAAAGAGTCATAATGATTCTATTAGCAGTTGCAAAAATTATGGGTCACCCCGAAGCCGTACCCCATAGTTTTTGTGTGCGCGATAGTTTTCCAAGTGCTCATTCGGGCAAAAGAGATATCAAGTTCATCAAAGGCGATATTGATGGTCTAGTTGAATTATAAGGACTCAAGAAAGGACTATGACATCTTGTGTGTCATAGTCCTTAAAAAACTTGCACCAAGTTTGCACCAAGGTGAAAATCAAGGCAAAAGTAAAACCCCGAAAACCGTGATGGTTTCGGGGTTTTTGTAATCTTTGAAATAATACAGATTATCTCTTGGAGAACTGAGGTGCACGACGGGCGAAGCAGCCGCTTCAGCGGCAGCTTCGCAGGTATGATGCCGCCACTCGCTCGCCGCTGATGCTTACAACCGCTCGGGCATGGCAAAAGGTCGCTCGCTGCACAAAAAAAGAGCACCCACCGAAGTGGATGCTCTTTTGTAAGTGCGAACAATAAGTTAGCGCTTGGAGAACTGAGGTGCGCGACGAGCGGCCTTCAGACCGTACTGCTGAAAGCCACAAAGCGCAAACCCTTGTGCCGCAAGGGTTTGCGGGATTGGGAAAATAATTTAACCTCAAATTTAACCGCAAAAAGGGGGGTGAAAATGAGGTTTGGAGATTTTTACGCTGCGATTGCGTTGCCGTTGATTCGGTCAATGACTCGCTTGATGCCCATCCACAAAGTGAGATCCGTAAACACTTCCACAATGCTGCCGTGATCGGTAAACGGAGCCTCCTGCAGCACAGAGAGGTCTTTCATCAAACCGTTGTGGACGATGTATTCCACGATCTGGTTGACGAAATAGATCTGGTTGGCATCCAAGGATGTATCATTTAGGAACTCCGCAAAGGCCTCCTTGGCGGCATTCATATCCAGACCCACGATCTCGCGGACGAACTCGCCCAAAGGCTTGCTGCCGAACTCGTTTTCATAGTCCTGCCTGCTGCCGACTTCGCTCCAAAGGATTTCTTCCAATACCCGAACATCGGCGGCGGTTAGAGGCTGGTTGGACTTCAGCTTTGCGATGACCGCATTATTCTGGTTTTGACGGATATAGAACTCCGCTTTCAGCTTGTAATTCTTCAGATCGTCGTTTTCCAGCTCGGATTCGTTCCAGTCCATGGAGAGAAGATCGTCCGAAAAGTTCGTCAGATAGGTGGTTCTGCTTGTGGGAATATACTTGATCAGATTGCGCAGGTTCTCCCGGATGTGCTCGAACTCGTTGATACCGGCAGTCTCCAGATAGTCCGTGTGCAGGATTTTATTGAGGAGTTCGCTCTGTACCATGATTTCCGGAATATTGGCAACGGATGCGATGGCCTTGACCTTTTTGCGGAGATCCGTTCTGGCCTTGGCGTATTTTTTCCCCATGAGATATGCCAGTTCGATGCCATACATCAGCGCGTCGAAGCGCACCGCCTTGGCATCGTCTGCATCCGGTGTGATCAGCGGCGCCAACTCATCGCGGATCTGCAGGGTGCTTTCGTAAGTAAGGGCTGCGTAGTTGTCCGGGTTGGCATACAGCTCCACGTATTTCAAGTGCTGGCGGACGGCAAAGCTTTCCGCGCTCAGCTCCCGCACCTTGCGGACCATATCCTCTACCAGCGACTTCCGGAAGGCGATCAGCTCCGGCGTCTGGTAGTCCAGATCCTGCAGCTTGAACACGAGCTGTGCCTTCAGATTGAAGATGGCGCCCTGCAGCGCGATCTGCAGCGCTGTGGGTTTGCCGTTATTCATCCGAAAGAACTCGAAGTTGCCGCAGAAATCGAAGATGTAGAACTTGCTCTTGTCCTCGCCGTCCATCAGCCCCGGGCACAGGCGGGTGCCGCGACCGATCATCTGCCAGAACTTGGCCTTGCTCATTACCTTCTTAAAGAACACCAGATTCAAACACTCCGGTACGTCGATGCCGGTGTCCAGCATGTCCACCGAAATGGCGATCTGGGGCAGCTTTTTGGGATCGGAGAACTCGTCGATCAGACTCTGGGCATAGTTGATCCTGTTGTCGATCACCTTGGCAAAGCCAGGCAAGTGGGGGTATTCCCTGTTGAAGATCTCGTAGATCTTCTCGGCGTGGCTGTGGTTCTTGGCGAAGATGATGGTCTTGCCCAGCCGCTGACCGTAGTCGATCTTCAAACCTTCCGTCATCAGAATGTGCAGCACCTGCCGGATGGTGTCCTCGTTGAACACCCATTCGTTCAGCGCGGAGGAATTGATGCGCTCCGGCAGCTCGCCGTTCTCATCCTCAAAGGTGGCCTCATAGGCCTCCCGATCCTCCTCGCTCAGTTCGTCGTAGGCGATGCCCTGCTCGATGAATTTCAGCTTGGTCTCCACGGACAGGAAGTCCACCAGATAGCCGTCCTTCACCGCCTGTGCCAGCTCGTAGCCGTAGGTGGGCACACCGCTCTCCAGCTCGAAGACCTCGTAGGTGTTTTTGTCGATCTCGTCCTTGGGCGTGGCGGTCAGACCCACCAGCGGGGCGTCGAAGTAGGTAAAGATATCCCGGTACTTGTTGTAGATCGAGCGGTGCGCCTCGTCCACGATCACCAGATCGAAGTGGCCGCAGGTGAAGAGTTTGCCCTGCTCGTCGCTGATGTTGTCGATGCAGTGCATCATGGTCTGGTAGGTGGAGAAGACGCAGTGGGCGGTGTAGTTGTCCTTCTCTTCGCAGAGATTGGTTACGCTCAGATCCGGCAGGAGATTGACAAAGCTGCGCTTGGCCTGTGTCACGAGGGAGGTGCGGTCGGCGAGGAACAGGATGTTCTTCACCCAGCCACGCTCCAGCAGCACCTTGCACAGGGCGATGACGGTGCGGGTCTTGCCGGAGCCGGTAGCCATCACCAGCAGCGCCTTGCGGCGATTCTTGCTGTCGAAGGCGTCGCACACGGCCTTGATGGCGCCCTCCTGATAGTAGCGGCCTGCGATGGCCTTGTCCACCATCACGTTCTTGAGGCTCGCACGCATGGTGCGCAGGTTGAAGAGCTTCTCCACGTCCCGCTTGGAGTAGATGCAGGCGCACTTGCGCTCTGGGTACTGTCCGTCGTCGATGCGGGTATCAAAGCCGTTGGTGAGGAAGATCACCGGACGGCGGCCATACTTCTTCTCCAGCAGGTCGGCGTAGAGCTTGGCCTGCTGGCGGCCCTTGGACACGTCCACGCAGGTGCGCTTGGCCTCGATGATCGCCAGGGGCTTATGGGCGTCGTCGTAGAGTACATAGTCGGCGTAGCCCATGCCGCTGTGGTTGGGCATGCCCCAGAGCTCCACCTCGTTGAGCCAGTCTTTGCCCTCTGTCCAGCCGGCGTCCAGCAGCATGGCGTCGATGTACAGCTTGCGTGTGGCGTACTCGCTCAGTTCCAGCGGCTGAGGCACGTAGCTTTGCTGCTGCTCGGCACGGCGGGCGGTCAGTTCCTCCTTTAGCGCAGCGTTTTCCGCCATCAGCTGCTGGAAGTTGATCTGCACGCTGTTGTCAAGGAGCGTCTCCGTCTGCTGGGAGACCAGCGCCGGGTCAAAGACGGTCTGGGTGTACTCCGCAGCGTAGCAGCAGGCCACGAAGTCCATGAAGACGTGGAGGTTCTGCAGGCACAGCAGGCCCTGTGCGCCGGTGATCTTCTTGCCGGTGTGGGCGGCGGTGTTGCCCAT
Organism: Oscillospiraceae bacterium; assembly: GCA_017415775.1. Lineage (GTDB taxonomy): Bacteria > Bacillota > Clostridia > Oscillospirales > Oscillospiraceae > Vescimonas. The sequence continues at coordinate 6,285 of JAFQFC010000073.1, read as the reverse complement.
GCGGCGGATGAAGTCCATCCGCTGCCAGAGGTTGACGTCCACGATATCCCGGAACTCGGGGGTGTTCATCAGGCTCACCAGCGTGTCCTGATAGGGTATGACCAGCTCGCCGTCCACGCTGTACATCCACTTCACGGCAAACTCCATGGCCCGCCGGCAGTTGATGACGCCCGCCGCCGGATCGATGTGCATGATCTTCTCTGCCGACACCGCCACATCCGAGAAGGTATTGAATTGTGGGTCAAGGGTCAGAAAATCGAAGTTGGTCATAGGGTGTCACCTCTTCTGCTCATTTCGTCTGCCGCTTTTTCTGCCATTTCGCGAAGTTCATCTATATTTTTTACCATGATGTGTAGGAGTGTTTCAACAAACTCAGTTACATCTACAAAATAGTTGGGATAGGCATCAACAAGTTCTTCGTATGATTTTGCGGAGACTAGGACAGCGTCTATTTTGCGGTCCCCTTTGTTTTTCTCGATTTCGTCATATTGCGCTGTCGCTTCATCTAAGCCCTCGTCTGCTCCTGCGAAATATCTTATTTCTAGGTGCAATTGGCTTAAATCAAGGATCAAAAGATAGTATCCGCCCTCGTTTTCGCGGCCCACGTGCCCGGCCAACCGAGTAGTAAACCCGATGGTTTTCATTTTGTTTATTGCGTCCAATTCTTCCTCGACATCTATAATTCTTCCCAGCAGCTCCCATGTGCTAGAGGGAACACCTTCGACAGGGGCGGTGCCTTCTTCGATTGCAAATAATGCCGAAATCAATTTAAAGTACTCTATCCATCGTTCCGATCCTTGGTTGAACTTTAGTCCGTTTCCTGTAACCAAGCCGACAGTTTCGACCGTTGTTGCCCATAGATGCTGTAGCTTTGTCCGAATTTGTATCTCTGTAAGAAGACCATTGAACTCGCTGTTAGGGGCTCCTTTATACTTGTAAATTAAGTGTACACTTCGGTAACCTGTGCTAGGATTTGGGTTTTTAATATAGTCTTTCGGTGGCTTTGGCTCATGTCGGCTACGTGAAGTCTCTATGCGATGCTTCACGGTATAGACATCTTCCACTGTGGGAACAATTACACGACAACCGCCCAAATCCTGCATCCGATACAGATTCATATCCGGAAATCGTTTAAGTTTTTTACATATTGTGTCAAGACGCTTCAAACGTTGGACAACGACTGCGCCGGTAATATCTGCCGTTTTTCGGCGCAAGCTTATCGCCAATGCATGCATGGGATATGCGTGTGCAGCTCTCCAGTTATCAATGACATTCAATGCTTTGGCGTACTCTTTCAATGAAACATTAGGAGAGATAACTGTGAGTCCTGCATCATTGATTTGTCGTTTGGTATATAAAGGTTTTTTCCACACTAATATCACCCGCTTTTCTTATCCGAAGCATTTTGCGTATTCACAGGTTTGATCTTGGCATAATTCTATCAAAGACTGTCCGATTTAGGCAATACGCAGAAGTGAAGGATTTGTTATCACAAATGAAGTAAATACTTCGCATCTAGTATTTTGCGATGTATTTGGTGAATCCTCACCCGAAGTATTTTTGCATCAGTGCTTTTTTGAGGGTTTCCAGTTCGTCCAGACTGCGCCGGATGGCCAATTTTGATTTGTCGGTCTGTTCAATAAAGGCTGCAAACTCATTCTGAATAGCTAAAGGCACATCAAAAATACGGCATTTTTTTAGTGCAAAAATCTTCAGTTCTGCAAATGTGGTTCCAGATGCAATACTGCTGTAGTCAGTCATAATCCTATCCTTCAAAGTATAAAGCAGAAAAATCGAGTTATAGTTTGCATCAATATTGTGAACCCACAACACTCGACCATCTTTGAAATAAAAGGGGTCATCCGAATTAACCACCCAAATACGTCCGTCAGGGCATATCGAAGGCATCAGCAAATCGCCAATATGGGGAGTTCCCGTTGCTTCACAGAGTTCAGAGTAATGTTCTTTAGTAATGAAGAGTTCAGGTTTAATCGGCTTTCCTTCAGCCAACGCACCGACCTCCGTTCCGCGATAGAACGGAATACCTGTTTCTTTCAGTTCTTCAACAAACACTCTTTTGCTAGAACCGACCTCCGCTATATCTTCAAGATGCTTGGTTTTCCAGCCTTTAGGATTAGTCAAACAGTCGCCAAACAGTTCGATAAATCGGGATTTGACCAGTTGATCCAGCGCCGCCAACTGCTCTTTCCGCAGGGAGATCAGTTCGGTAACCTTGTCTAATACATCAACAATATTCAGCTGTTCTTCCATCGTTGGAATCGGAACGGTTACTCCACGAACCATTTCGCTATTTAAGTTATTAACCACTCCACCAACTGCCATACTCTTGAATTTTTGGTAAGTGGCAGGTGCGCTTAAATAGTAATACAGAAATCTCTTATCAAAAATCTGATCAGGATCCCGCAAAACAAGCCATCCGTCGTGGATGCATCCATCAATTTTCAAAATATACGGACGTCCAAAACTCATGGAATTAGAGAGCAGAAAATCTCCCGGCTGCACATAACGGGATTTTTTCATTCCTTCCGGAATGATCTTCTGTGCTGTTTTTGTGATGTACATCGAATCATCGGTATCACCAATCTTGATCCAATTGATACCGTTAGGATCATCCGTAATGAATCTATCAATCGGTCTTGGCGAACCGCCTCGTTCTACTGTACATACATCGCCTATTCTGGCATATTTCCAGTTTGCCATCACAGCATCGCCTCCAACTCTGCCAGTCCTTCGGTGACGGCCAGCTCCAGTTTGTGGAGACGGGCCATCAGCTCGGCGGTGGAGGGGTACTCCACGGCCTTGTACTCGGTCTTCTTATACTTGTTGATGCTGAGGTCATAGCCGTTATCCACGATCTCCTGCCGGGGCACGAAGAAGGATTTCTCGGTGCGAGCCCTCTCCGCCTCGTTGTACTCGGCACCTCTCCCAGAGGGAGAGGCAAGCTCGGCTCCCCCACTGGGGGAGCTGTCACCGCAGGTGACTGAGAGGGAACGGAAGCGGGCGATGATATCGGGGATATCGTTGTCCGCTACGGGGCTGCGCTTATCGTCAAGGCTGAGGCCGTCGGCGGTCATGTCGTAGAACCAGACCTTATCTGTGCCGCCGTGGCCGGTTTTGGTGAAGATGAGGATACCGGTGGAGACGCCGGCGTAGGGCTTGAAGACGCCGCTGGGCATGGAGATGACGGCCTCGAGGCGGTTGCCGTCCACCAGCTCCTTGCGGATGGCCTTGTGGGCGGTGGAGGAGCCGAAGAGCACGCCGTCGGGAACGATGACCGCTGCACGTCCGCCGACCTTCAGCATGCGCAGGAAGAGGGCGAGGAACAGCAGCTCCGTCTTTTTGGTCTTGCAGACCTTCAGCAGGTCGGGAGCCACGGTGTCGTAGTCCAGGCTGCCCTTGAAGGGGGGATTGGCCAGAATGAGGGAGAACTTGTCCTTGTCGGGGTTCTGGTCGCTGAGGCTGTCGCGGTACTCGATGAAGGGGTTGTCCACGCCGTGGGTCATCATGTTCATGGCGCCGATGCGGAGCATGGTGCGGTCCATGTCGTAGCCGTGGAACATGTGGTTGAGGAAGTGATCCTTCTTCACCCGGTCGAAGAAGATGACCTGCTTATGGTTTTGGCGCAGGTACTCGCCGGCAGCCACCAGGAAGCCGGAGGTGCCGCAGGCGGGGTCGCAGATCACGTCGTCGGGGCGGGGCTGCATCAGCTCCACCATCATCTTGATGATGTGGCGGGGCGTGCGGAACTGGCCGTTGACGCCGGCGGTGGCGATCTTGCTGAGGAGGTATTCGTAGATGTCGCCGCGGGCGTCGGTGTCCTGCATCTGGGCCATCTGCTCGTAGATACCGTCCAGCGCTGTGACGATCTTGTCCAGCAGCAGCGGCGTGGGGATCTTGAAGATGGCGTCGTCCATGTACTTGGCGTAGGCGCTGGTCTTGTCGCCGTGGAGGTTCTTGATGAAGGGGAAGACCCATTCCTGCACGGTGGTGTACATCTTGCCGGCGGGGAAGTCGTGGAAAACGGACCATTTCAGTTGCTTTCCGTCGATTTTCCGCTCGCCCACCTGCACTTCGTCTGCGAAAATGCTCTTGTGGGGCAGGCCCAGCATGGCGCACTCCTTGGCGCGGAGGTTGTCGGTGTCATCCAGATCGCGGATGAACATGAGGTAGGTCATCTGCTCTACCACGTCCAGCGGGTTGGTGATGCCACCGGTCCAGAAGATTTCCCAAAGACTGTTGATCTTGTTTTTTAGTTCGCCTGTCATCATATTAATCAATCTCCCTGTTCCAAGTATAAGAGGTGTAGCGTCCGCCGCCGATTTTGATGACCTCGCCGCTCTTGACCAGTTCGTTCAGCGCACGCTGGATGGTGGTCTGGCTGATGTCCGGGCAGTGCTGCATGATCTCTGCCTTGGTGATCTTGCCCGGGTGGCCCTGAATGATCTCACGGATGCGGTTGGGTTTCCGTGTGCTCTCGCTGACCACCTTCACGCGGTCGGAGAACTGGCGGTAAGCCGCCAGAATCACGCCCAGCTGATAGGTGACGAAGGGGATATAATCGTTCTCCTCCTCGTGCCAGTCGCAGGAGCTCTCCTGCAGGCAATCGTAGTAAGCGTCCTTGGTGCGCTCAATCAGCTGCTCGATACTGACGTATTTGCCCACATGGTAGCCGGCGCGGTACAGCAGAAGGAGCGTCAGCAGGCGGCTCATGCGGCCGTTGCCGTCGTTGAAGGGGTGGATGCAGAGGAAGTCCAGAATGAACACCGGGATCATCAGCAGCGGGTCATACTGGCCGCTGTTGCAAAGATCGTTGTACGCCCGGCACAGTCGCTCCATGGCTTCCGGCGTTTCCCATGCAGGTACCGGGTGGAAGCGGATGTGCTTGTTGCCCTGAGAATCTTCTTCGCTGATGACGTTGTCCGCGGTCTTATAGCTGCCGCCAAAGCTCATGCCGCTGAACTTGTACAAATCGCGGTGCAGCTGGAGGATCATGCCGGGCTTTACGGGGATATATTCGTGGCTGCTGTGAATGGTGGCAAGCACATCGCGGTAACCGGCGATCTCTTTTTCGCTGCGGTTGCGGGGTGTGGTTTTGGCCTTGACCAGCTTCTGCAGTCGCTCATCGGAGGTGTAGATGCCCTCGATGCGGTTGGATGCCTCGGTGCTCTGGATGCGGGCGATCTCAATCAGGTGAGTCAGCTCGTCCTCCTGCACCCGTGCGTGTTCGCCCTTGTGCTCGTGGATCTGCGCAAGCAACTGCACGATTTCCGGCGTCAGCAGCTTGGTGTATATTGTTTCATAGTTGTAGTTGCGCATAGAATTACCCCACTTTAGAAGTCTACCTGTATTATATGCCAATACAATGCGATTAGCAAGCCAATTTAGTCATTTTTTGAAAAATGACTAAATTGGCTTGCTTGGCAGTACCAAAATAAACGTCACCCAGATTAGTACCAAACTCCTGCCAAATCCAGCGCCAAACGAGCCCTTCCGGCAGTCCCAATTTAGACGATGGGTTATTTTGGTACTGACCAAAATGTTGGACCAGTCAAACACTTTTTCTATGGGGAGAAGAAACAAACGGAGGCGTCATGATTTGAGGTCCTTCTCACCAATAAAAGTAAACATTCCTATTTAGATGCAATTGAGACTGTAGAGGGAACTATGCTTACTGATGGTATCGAAAAAGCATAACATCCATGCAAAAGCACCGCCCATCGGACGGTGCTTTTGCATGGAAAAGAAGGAGTAGAAAACGGGGCAGCAGCTACAAGGGCTGCCGCCGCCGCATGAAACGATTTAATAGGTGCTGTTTCGGGCAAACTGCCATGCGCTGCGGCACATATCCGCCAGTGTATGTGTTGCCTCCCAGCCCAAAAGCGTCTTAGCCTTAGTGGCGTCAGCCCAGAAAGCGGGCAGATCGCCGTCGCGGCGGGGACCGATGGTGTAATTCAGTTGCAGGCCGTTGGCTGCTTCAAAGGCGTGGACCAGCTCCAGAACGGAGACTCCGTTGCCGGTACCCAGATTGATGGCCTCGGAGCCGGTATGGGCGGCAGCGTACTCCAATGCCTTCAGATGACCCACCGCCAGATCTACCACATGGAGGTAGTCCCGCTGACAGGTGCCGTCGGGGGTATCGTAATCCCCGCCGAAGATGGTCAGCTTTTCCAGCTGCCCGGCGGCGACGCGGGCGATGTAGGGCATCAGATTATTGGGGATGCCGTTGGGATCATCGCCCAATAGGCCGGAATCATGGGCGCCGAT
>JAFQFC010000072.1 GCA_017415775.1 Oscillospiraceae bacterium | reverse complement strand
CCCCCGTAACCCCGCCACCATCGCCGACAACGTGGGCGATAACGTGGGCGACGTGGCCGGCATGGGCGCCGACCTCTTCGAGTCCTATGTTGGCTCTATCGTCTCCGCCATTACGCTGGGTGCTGTGACTTACAGCATCACCGGCGCGATCTTCCCCCTGCTGCTGGCAGCTGTGGGTATTGCCGCTTCTATCGTGGGCAGCTTCTTCGTCAAGGGTGACGAGAAGTCCAACCCCCATAAGGCCCTCAAGACCGGTACGTATGTGTCCAGCATCGTGGTCGTCATCGCCGCTCTTGCTATGAGCTGGGGCTTCTTCGGCAACATCAAGTCCGCTCTGGCCATCATCTTCGGCCTCATCGTGGGTCTGGTCATCGGTATCATCACCGAGATCTACACCTCCGGCGACTATCGCTTCGTCAAGAAGATCGCCCAGCAGTCTGAGACCGGCTCTGCTACCACCGTTATCTCCGGTCTGGCTGTGGGTATGCACTCCACTGCTATCCCCATCCTGCTGATCGCTGTGGGTATCATCGGCGCTTACATGGCCGATGGCCTCTATGGTATCGCACTGGCCGCCGTCGGCATGCTGTCCACCACCGGCATCACCGTCGCTGTTGACGCTTACGGCCCCATCGCCGACAACGCCGGCGGTATCGCCGAGATGTCCGGCCTGCCTAAGAATGTCCGCAATATCACCGACCGTCTCGATGCCGTGGGTAACACCACTGCTGCTATGGGTAAGGGCTTCGCCATCGGCTCTGCTGCACTGACTGCACTTGCGCTGTTCGTGTCCTATGCCGAGGCTGTGAAGCTGTTTGACCTCGGTATCGATCTGCTGAACTACAAGGTCATCGTGGGTCTGTTCATCGGCGGCATGCTACCCTTCTTCTTCTCTGCGCTGACCATGGACTCCGTGTCCAAGGCCGCTTATAAGATGATCGAGGAAGTCCGTCGCCAGTTCCGCACCATCCCCGGCATCCTCGAGGGTGAGGCAAAGCCCGACTATACCTCCTGCGTGGCCATCTCCACTCAGGCTGCACTCCACGAGATGCTGGTTCCCGGCGTCATGTCCGTGGTGGCACCTCTGCTGGTGGGTATCGTGCTGGGTACTGCTGCTCTGGGCGGCCTGCTGGCAGGCGCACTGGTCACCGGTGTGCTGATGGCACTGTTTATGTCCAACGCCGGCGGTGCTTGGGATAACGCCAAGAAGTACATCGAAGAGGGCAATCACGGCGGCAAGGGCAGCGAGGCACATCGCGCCGCTGTCGTGGGTGATACCGTTGGTGACCCCTTCAAGGATACCTCCGGCCCCTCCATCAACATCCTCATCAAGCTGATGACCGTGGTGGCTCTGGTCTTTGCCCCCCTGTTCCTGCTGATCAACGCCGGTATGGGCCTGCTGTAAGAACGCAAAAGGAGAACGGAATATGCATATTTACGAAAAAGAATTTGATTTTGTCATCCAGCGCGCCAAGGCTCTGGAACGCCCCGCCCGCATGGTGGTGGCCGGCGCCGACTGCGAGAACATTATGAAGGCCGTATTCGAGGCCGAGGCACAGGGCTTCTGCGAGCCCATTCTGGTAGGCTTCAAGGATCGCATCATTGCCATGCTGAAGAAGCTGGGCCTGCATGAGCGCAACTACGCCATCAGCGACGTATCCGACTGCCAGCTGTCCGATCTGAATACCGACTACCACATCTTCATGAAGCGGGCCATCTCCATCATCAACGACGGTCTGGGCGACATTCTGGTGCGCGGCAACACCTCTACCCGTAACTTCCTGATGCCCATTCTGGACAAGAAGAACGGTCTGACCGATGGTCTGGTCAGCGAGGTAGCCCTGCTGAAGGTTCCCTATTACGACAAGGTCCTGGCTCTGTCCGACGTGTCCGTGATGATCAGTCCCTCCGAAGGCCAGCGCCGCAAGATCGCCAAGAACATTGTGGACGTGCTGAGCCATCTGGGTGTGAAGCGCCCCAAGATCGCCGTTCTGGCTCTGGTGGAAAAGCCCAGCTTCCACATGCGTGACACCGTGGAAGCTCAGAACATTGTCCGGGCCCATATGGCCGATCCCATTGCCGACTGCGAGCTGGTGGGCCCCATTCCCTGGGACCTGATCGTCAGCAAGGAAGCTGCCCGCCTGAAGGGTTACGACAATCCTCACTGCGGCGAATTTGACGCCGTGCTGATGCCCAATGTCATGGCCGGCAACACCGTGATGAAGGTGCTGACCATGTCCGCCAACGTCAACGCCTGCGGCGTGCTGGCCGGCACCAAGGTGCCCGTGGCCATCACCTCCCGCTCCAGCATGGAGGAGCAGGTGTTCCTGAGCCTGTGCGTGGCCGCCGCCATGCTGACCAATCCCGAAGAATAAGCGAATCACAAAAAAAGTCCTGTTCTCTTGAGAGAACAGGACTTTTTTTACTCTGCGATAAACTTGTACACCAGCGGCTGGCCCTGTACGCCCCAGACGTTGACAGGGGTCACCTCCAGCGTATACTCCGTACCCGCCTTCAGCTTCTGGGCGAAGGGGACGGTCAGCGTTTCCGGCGTAGGCAGGAAGCAGATACAGGACAGGCGGTAGTTGGTGCCGATCCGCTCCGTACCGCAGTAGAGCCGGCAGATATAGTTCTGCACCGGGTCCTCACCGCTTGCCTGAGGGAAGCGGAACTGCGTCCGACCGTCAGGCAGCGTTTCCACCGCAGCAGCAGCAGCATCGGCGGCGAAGGCAGGCGGTGCGGACACATCGGCCCGATCATTGGTATAGGTGAAGCAGGCCGTCTCGTCCACGCAGCGGATGGTCAACGGTTCCATCATCCAGCCGTCGCTGAGCAGGTCGTAGCCCAGCAGGCGGATGGCGTGGTTCTTGTCCACTTCCACGATGTAGAACTGGCCGGCGTCACGGATGCCGCTGGCGTTCTCGGCCCAGCCGCCTTCCCGGTCGGTGGGGAACACATAATCGCCCTTGGCACCGGCCAGATCCATCTCATAATAGCTGAGGGTGCCGGTATTCAGGGCCGTGTACGCACCCTGCCAGATAGAGCGGGGGTCGTTCATTGGGAAATGGGAGTGGCCGGCGAAATCCACCACCTGAGGATACTTCTCGATGATGGGTGCCAGCTCCGCCACGCCCCAGCTGGTGGTACTGCCGTACACCGTGTTGGCGTTGGGCTGGTGCTGGAACACGAAGATGGGCTTGCAGCCGGTGGGATCAGCTTTGGCAGCCTTCTCCAGCTCGGCAGCCAGGAAATCCTGCTTGGCCTTACTGTAGCTCTTGCCGTTGCCGTCGGGGCTGACAAAGATAAAATGGTAGCCGCCCAGTTCCAGATGGGTGTCGATGGTCTCATAGCCGGATGCCTTGAGGAAACGGAACTCGATCAGCTCGGCGTTGTCGTAGAACTCGTGGTTGCCCATGGTGGCACGAACCACCGTGCCTTCCCGGGTATACTTCCGCACACGGGAGAAGAACTTCTGCAAGGAGAACTCCGTGCCACGGTCGGTGACGTCACCGGCGAAGAAGATGCCGTCCAGTCCCTTGTAGCCGTCGTAATTGTCGGCATAGTCGTAGGAAACGGCGAACAGTTCCTCCAGCCGCTGCTCCTCCTGATCGGATTTGACGTTGGCCACATGGACGTCGCTGGCCACGGCGAAGCGCAGCAGCGGCTCAAAATTGGCAAAGTAATCCGCATCGGACACCTCTGCCAGCGCACCGCTGCGGGCAGGGCTTTCGCACTGACCGTCGCCGGTCTTGCTGCCGCAGGCGCACAGGCTCAGCAGCAGGCAAAGGGTCAGCAGTGCCGCAAAGATCCTTTTCTTCATGGGTTTTATTCCTCACAAATGGCCCAGACACGGACGGGCAGGCCGCAGGCGCCCTCCAGACGAGGCCATGCAGCCACCAGAATGGCACCGGCAGCGGGGACCTGGTCCAGATTCTGCAGCACTTCGATCTGCACCTTTCCCTTGCTGAGCACATAGCGCTCGCAGGCCAGGTCGCCGGCCTTCTCGGCCTCCTTGCTGGCATCGGTGTCCAGCGTCTCGTGGCCGTTGGCGGCGGCGTTTCTGGTTTCGTAGATGTACTGCAGGGCCTCCATGGACCAGCCGGGGCAATGCTCGCCGCCGTCGGCGTCCAGATTGGCAAAGGCATTCATATCGGGCCAGCGCTTGTACCAGTCGGTACGCAGGGCCACGAAAGCGCCGTCGGGAATGGGGCCGTACTGGGCTTCATAAGCCTGAATATCAGCAGCAGTGACGGCATAGTGGACATCTTCGGCCACCTTATCGCTGATGTCGATGACGCACAGAGGGTACATCATCTGCTGGGCGCCATAGCTGTCGGACAGGGCGCCATCCTTGACAAAATGGCCCGGGAAATCGATGTGGGTGCCGAACTGGCCAGGGAACTTAAAGGTCTGGATCACGCAGTCCAGCATGGGATTACCCCAGTCGTAGACCACCTTGCCCAGCTCCACGGAGCCATCGGGAATGCCGGCCCAATAGGGGCTGTCGTTATTCATGGAGTGGGACAATTCCACCCAGCGGCAGCTTTTCAGTTTCTTCAGATCTTCCCAAAGCGTATACATGATGTATCCTCCTTTTGTTTTTTCGGTTGCTCATATTATAAAGTTGCAGGCGAGCCGTGTAAAGTCTTTTTCACCTGCTGAGGCCCGTTTTTTGACAACGCCCGCTGCCGAACGGCCCATGCGCACGGCAAAAACACCACTGTTCGCCTTGGCGGACAGTGGTGTTTTTTCAGGTCAGGTTGAATTCTATGGCGTCCAGAAAACGGCTCAGCTGCTTGCGTGCCTGCTCGATCCCGGTGCGGTCCTGCCGCAAGAGCGCCTGTTCAAAGGCCATCAGCGCACGGTCGATCTCATAGCGCTTTTCCGGCATCTCCTCATAGAGACGCTCTCCCCGCAGCAGCTGCAGGCGGTTTGCCTCCTCGTCACGGGGATTCTGCTTCAGGTATTGCAGCTTCTCCATCCGGGCGGCAGCTTCTTCTTCACTGATGCCGTTTTGCTCATTCTGGATGATGATCTTGCGGCGCACGCCGGTGGAGTGGACAAAAATCTCTACCTCCAGCAGGGCATTCACATCATAGGTGTAGGTAATGTCCACCGCTTCCTGCCCCTTGGGGCCGGAGGGGACCGGGACGGACACCTCACCCAGCAGCAGGTTATGGCAGGCCATGCGGCTCTCGCCCTGCAAAATCTTCACATTGACACGGGTCTGGTTGTCGTGGGCGGTGTAGACCGTCTGCGTCCGGCTGACCGGGATGACGGTATTGCGCTCAATGATGGGCAAATAGTGTCCGTTTTCTTCAAAAACGCCGTTATTCGCCACGATTTCCGTGCCCAGCGTATAGGGACAGACATCGGTCAGCACCACTTCCCGGATCTCTCTGTCCCGGGCTTTCATGCCGCACTGCAAAGCGGCGCCCAGCGCAACCGCCTCATCCGGATCCACCAGCATACCGGGGATCCGGCCAAAAAGGCGGGTCACAAAGCGGCGGATCACCGGCAGGCGGGTGGCACCGCCCACCAGAATGATCTGGTCGATATCCTTGAGGCCGACACCGGCATCCCGCAAACTGCGCTCAATGGGGCGGCGCAGCTTTTCCAGCAGCGGCGCACAGGCCTTTTCGTATTCGGCCAGCGTCAGGCACATCTCGTAGGTCTGCCCGTCGACGGAACAGGACATCGTGACCTCGCTGTTTTCGCAGAAGGCACATTTGCAGGCCTCTGCCGCCTTAAACACCTCGTTCATGGTGCGGATATCCAGCGTTTCCGGGGCGATGGCCGCCTTTTCCAGATACATGGTACACAGCAGCGCCGTAAAATCTTCGCCGCCGATGAAATTGTCACCGGCGATGGCGTGCACCTCCATAATGGAACCGTAGAGTTCCAACACGGAAACATCAAAGGTGCCGCCGCCCAGGTCGAACACCAGATAGCGGGCGTCGCTGCCCTGCCTGTCCATACCGTAGGCAATGGCTGCGGCGGTGGGTTCGTTGATGATGCGGCTCACATGCAGGCCGGCCAGTTCACCGGCCTGCTTGGTGGCTTTTCGCTGCAGGTCGTTGAAGTAGGCAGGAACGCTGATGATGGCCTCGGTAACTTCCTCCCCCAGATAGGCTTCGGCATCCTCTTTCAAGCTGCGCAGGACCAGGCCCGACAGTTCCTCGGCACGGAACTTTCTGCCGCCCAGCACATATTCCTTTTCGGTTCCCATGCTGCGCTTGAAAACACGGGCCGTTTCCAGCGGATGCAGCATCCCCCGCTCTTTTGCGGTCTCGCCCACATAGACGGTGCCGTCTGCGTCCACGCTGACCACCGACGGCGTCAGATGCTTGCCCAGACGGTTGGGAATGATCTCGGCTGCACCGTTGCGAAAGCAGGCAGCCAAACTGTTGGTGGTGCCTAAATCAATACCGATCATCATATCAAAGGCCCTTTCTTATCATGCGCCGTGCACCGGAAACGAAGTCCATATCGTCGTGCCAGCGCTCGGCGCCGGCACGATGCAGTTCCAGTGCCCGGGGCCAGTTGCCGCGGATCTCCTCGATATTGGCTTCGAAGATATCTGCATCCTTACAGGCGCAGTAGCTGCAAGTCTCACACAGGGGAAGCTCACGGACTGCCGCCAGCTCTGCCACCGCCTCGTCGAAGCGGCCCAGGATCGCCAGAACCAGGGAGCGGCGGCTGCGGTACAGAGCCGCAGACTTTCTCCTGCGGGGGAGCAGCTCGTCGATCTGGTTAAGGGCCAGCTGGGCGTATTCACGGGCCTTGTCATAGTGGCCGTTCCACCACTGGACCTGCGCCATGTTCATCAGTTCGTGGGTGGTATCCTGTCGATTGGGCAGCCTCTTTTCCCAGATAGGCATCTGGGCCGCTTCATCGCCGTCCAGCTCGCCCATCAGCAGCGTAAGACGCTCTGCATCACCGGCATTCATCTTTCCGGCAGCGCTGCGCAGCGCCGCACGGGCTTTGTCGATCTGTCCGCTGTACAGCTGCAGGTCGATCACAGCGGCCTGCAGGCGTGCCTTCTTCGTTCCGCTTCTGCGCCATTCCTTCAGCAGCTGCGCCGCCTGCTCCCACAAGCCGAACTGGCAGCAGATCTCGAATTTCTCCTCAAATACGTCTTCATTGCCATATTTTTCCGTCAGCTCGTCGATGACCGCCAGCGCCTCCTCCGGCCGGTTCAAACGGCGGAGAATGCGGGCCTTATGGTAATAGTAGCCGGAGCGGTTGCCTTCCCACGTCCGGATGATCCCGATGACCCGATCGATCTGCGCCAGAGACTCCTCATAGCGCTTCATGGTGTCATAGAGGAAGGACAGGCCGTTATAGCCATCCACATCCTCGGGGGCGACTTCCTGCAGGCGGAGGAAATACCGCTCCGATTCGGCATACTGTTCCAGATATCTGCAGCAGGTAGCGGCATAGAAAAGGTCATCGGCCCGCTCTTCTTCTGCCAGCAGCATCTGGTAGTAGTGCAGCGCCTTGTCGGCATCCTTATCCAGATCCTGATAATAAAGCTCGGCCAGCTCCCGCTCCACGCTCAGGGAGCGGCGGGACACGGCTTCCAACCGGTGATAGAGGGTCAGCGCTTCCTCCCTCCGGCCGTCTCGCTTCAAAAGCCACGCCTTATAGTCCAGGCAGGGCAGGTCGTTTTCGTCGTGAGCAAGGCCCTTCTCCGCCAGTTCCAGCATGGCGGCCCGGTCCTCGCTCTTATTGGCGTCCAGATGCTCCGCTTCCAGGCACAGCAGGCGGAAATACAGCTTGGCGGCATCCTGCAGCGATTCGCCGCTTTCCACCCGGGCAGCAAGGGCACGGTACAGTTCCAGCGCCTGCTCCTTATGGCCCTCACCCTGCTCCAGCAGCTGGGCCTCACACCAGACGGTATTGATCTCATCGCTCACACCATGCTGCCGCAGGAAATCCAGCGTGCTGCGCACCGCTTCCCACGCACCGTTGCGCAGCAGGATCCGCATCTTCAGCAGGTAGACGCCCAGATCGCCGCCTTCCAGTTCCAGCGCACGGTTGACTGCCGCGAAGGCGTCGCGGTCCCGGCCCAGATCAAACAGGGTCTGGGCCAGAAGATAGAAGCCGTGGTAAGCGCCGGGCAGAAGGTCTGTCACCTTGGCAAACATCTCAGCAGCACGGTTATTGTCACCCACAGAACACAGCAGGCGGCCCATATAGGTCAGCACCTCGGGATTGTCAGGGGCCAGCGCCAGCGCCTGTTCGCATTTCTGCACCGCCTCTTCGGTGCGGCCCATGCTGATCAGGCAGCTGCCCTGCATCTGCAGCTTTTCGGGCAGAGAGCTGATGCGGGTAGCGGTCTCTTCCGTACCGTCCTGCTCCATGGCCTGCAAAAGCTCCGCCGCTGCCTGCAGGTGGGTAAGAGCGGCAGCATAATCGCCCAGGGCATAGGTGGCTTTGGCGTAAAGGTTATGGTAGTCGTACCGGTCTTCATAGTCGGGGCCGATGGTCCGGCACAGCTGCAGCGCATCGTTCTCCCGTCCGTTTTGCAGATAGCACCAGGCCAGCTTGCTGCGCAGGGCCATATCCGCAGGCGCCGCTTCCAGTTGTGCTTCCAGCGTCCGGATCAGTGCCTCGTTCCAGCTTTGGATCATCTGGCGCAGCTCGTAGATACGCTTCTGGTCGCCGCCGGCAGCATCCATCAGGCGGAAGATCCGCTTTTTGGCCTCCTCATACTGCCCCTGATTGGCAAGGCAGGTGGCCAGCAGTTCCCCGGCCTGTCCGTGGTCAGGCTGCAGCGCAAGGGCACGGCGGAGATAGCACTCGCCTGCCGCCCAGTCTTCCCGGTTCATGCACTGTACGGCCCACTCCAGCTGCAGCTTTACATCCTGCGGATAAGCTTCTGCCAGCCGGCGATAGCCCTCCAGTCCCTGCTCCGTCTCGCCGTTTTCCAGCAGCAGACGGTACGACAGCAGTTGGCCGTAGGGATGACTTTCGGACAGGGCTGCCAGCTGTTCCAGCAGCGGTGCCAGCTCGGACAGGGCGCTCCGGTCGGCCTGATAGTAAAGCCGACGGTATTCGTCGCAGTCCGCTGCGCTGACGCCGGGGACAAACAGCTCATAGGGAAGGGTTCCGGGATAGCGAATGCCGTTCATAACGGCGTAATCCACAAAGTCATTGGGATAGGACTCGTACAGTTCGCCTCTGCGCTCCGTCCAGAAGAAGGCGCTGTCCAGCGTCTGCCACACGGACTGGGGGAGATAAAAGTCCTGCATCAGGAACCGCAGGAGCGCTTCTTCTGCCTGCGGACGGGTATCCAACGCCGTGCAGACATCGGCAGCCAGCAGCTCCGCCCAGTTTTCCGGTCGGATGCGGCGGGCAAAGTCATCGTAAAGCCCACGAACCTGCTCCATCCACAGCCCCACCGGGCTTTCGTCATGAGCCGGGGCTGCGTCGGCCTGCTGCGCCAGCTGCAGCGCCTCTTCGTAAGCGGCACGGAGGGCTTTGAACTCCTCAGGCTTGTCCTCGGGGTTTGTATGAGTCAGCTGCGCACGGTAAGCAGCTGTAATGGCGGTTTTATCCTTGGTGGGTTCGATGCCCAGCAGTTTCCAGTTCATGGTGTCCATCCTTTCTACACAGCACGGATCGGCGTTGCTCTCAGTATAGCACAAACGACAGCCGATGGGTAGTTGAAAATTCTTTGAAAATCGCCTTCACCGTATATCCGGCGGCAGGGTGCAGATAATATTGGCACAAGCAAAAATTCATGCCGGCGGACTTTCCGCAGTGCGTGAAAATACCAAAGGATGTCTGGAGAGAATTAAAATATGAAAGCAACCGGAATCGTAAGACGTATTGATGACCTTGGCAGAGTCGTCATTCCCAAGGAGATCCGCCGCACCATGCGGATCCGGGAGGGCGATCCGCTGGAGATCTACACCACCCGGGAGGGAGAGGTCATTTTCAAGAAGTATTCCCTCATCGGCGGGCTGGAGGACTTCGCCGCCCAGTTCTGCGACACCCTCAGCCGATCCACCCCCTTCACCGCCGCCGTCACCGACCGTGACAGCGTCATTGCCGTGGCGGGCAGCGGCAAGCGGGAGCTGCTGGGCAAGCAGATTTCCGCCTCGCTGGAAGCGCTGCTGGACAGCCGCAGCATCTATCGCAGCGAGGTCGTCCCCACCATGACGGCCATTGAAGGCAGCGACAAGTACACTGTGGCGGTGGCGGCCCCCATCCTGTGCGGTGGGGATGTGCTGGGTCTGGTGCTGTTTATCACCGACGACGGCCAGATCGGCGGCGACGCCGAGTACAAGCTGGCCCAGACGGTGGCGGCGTTTTTAGGCAAGCACATGGAAGGATAAAAAAGAGGAGCGCAGATGCGCTCCTCTTTTTTATCCTTTGTTCGCTTTTCAGCGGCCTTCGGCCAGCATATCTTCCATGACGCAGCCTTCGGCCTCCGGCATGCTGTCGCCCAGAATGCGGGCATAGGTGGGAGCCTCGTCGATGACACGGCCACGCTCACGGTAGGCGCCTGCCTTGAAGGCGGGACCCTTGGCGATGAACACAGGCTGGGCGCCGGTCTCAGGCTCGTAACCGTGGGTGGCGTTGCCCAGACGGTAGTCGCTGAAGTCGATGGGGTTGACGATGGGCTCTTCCCAGCCGTCGGCATAGGTGGTATAGCCGTCGGTCTCCACGATGAAGGAGAAGGGGCCGTACAGGCCATATTCCTCGGCAGCTTCTTCCACGGTGCGGATCGTGCCGATGCCCCAGACGCCCTCATCCTGCAGGCGCTTGAGATAATCATAGACCTGCTGCTTCAGGGCTTCGTCGTTCTTATCCTTCAGATGCACGCTGAAGGACATGCCGTTGGACTGGGCGAAGGCACGCCAGTCGGCGACCTTGCCGTTCTCATCCACATCGATGAAGCCGCCGCGGCGCAGCAGCACGTTCATCTTCAGGCGGCGGACGAAGTCACGCTGACCGTGGTCGCTGACCAGTACGAAGTTGGTCTCGTCATAGATGCCGGCGTCTTCCAGCGCAGCGATGACCTCGCCCAGCCACAGGTCGGCCTGATCCAGCGCCTCGGTGACATACTGGTTGAACACACCGTAGCGATGACGGTGAGAGTCCATCCAGCAGTTGTGGACCAACAGCAGGTCGGGCTGATGCTTACGGATGAGGCTGCACATACAGCCCATGATGAAGTGGTCAAAGGTATTGCGCAGGTAGTAGCGGTCCTCCTTGGTGCGGACGGTGGGATAGCGGTCCATATTCTCACGGATCACTTCCAGCGTGGCCTCGTTGGCACCCAGCGCAGCAAAGGTCTCCTCGATGGGCTGGTCGGCATAGAAGAAGTACTCATCGATCAGGTAGTCGATATTCTTGTCGCAGCCGGTGACGGGCCAATACACGGCGGCGGTGGTCTTGCCGGCACGCTTGGCGGCAGCGAAGATGTTCTCCACCTTCACATCGGAGCTGTAGAGATACCAGTCGGGGTAAGGCAGCTCGGACATGAAATGGGTATTATTGAAGATGCCGTGCTTGCCGGGGCGGCAGCCGGTCATCATACTGACATGGGCGGGGTAGGTGATGCTGGGATAGACAGTGCACATCTTCTCCACCTGGGCGCACTTTTCGAACAGTCGGGAGAAGTTGGGCTTCGTCTTCAGATAGGCGAGGTCTTCGCTGACCATGGCATCCATGGACAGAACGATCAGCTTTTCACTCATAATCGTTTCCTTTCTTGACAACACGTTCTCTGAAAACGAGCCATTGGAACGGCTCATTTTCTTATGTTTTTTATACCACGCTCCGGCGGCAAAGTCAACGGAAACGCCCCCACTTTTTCCCATACAAAAAGCAGGGGAGCGTATGCTCAAGTATGACCTCCCTTCTGAGCGCCCGTTCGCTTGTCACACTAAATTTTTTATTTTCCCTCTTGACTATGGCTGAAAAAAGGTTACAATAAGCGCTCGGAAGTTTATTCAAGGAGGGTTACGCCATGCGCGACATGACCACCGGATCGCCGCTGCGGCAGATCCTGACTTTCTGCATTCCCCTGCTGATCGGCAATCTCTTTCAGCAGTTTTACAATCTGGCCGACAGCATCATTGTGGGTAAAATGCTGGGCACCGAGGCCTTCGCCGCTGTAGGCTCCACCGGCTCGCTGAACTTTCTGATCCTGGGCTTTGCGCTGGGCGTCTGCTCCGGCTTTACCATCCCCATTTCCCAGAGTTTCGGAGCCGGCGACATGAATGCCGTGCGTCGCCGCTGCGGTCAGGCCATCTGGCTGTGCCTGGCTACCACGGCACTGATCACCGCACTCACCTATTTCACCACCGGTCCGATCCTGCGGCTGACCAACACGCCGGAGAATCTCTACGACGACGCCTACACCTACATTTTCATCATCTTTATGGGCACCGGCGCCCTGGTGCTGTACAACATGGCTGCCAGCGTGCTGCGGGCCCTGGGTGACAGCCGCACGCCCCTGTACTTCCTCATTGTGGCCACCGTTCTCAACATCGGTCTGGACATTTTGTTCATGGGACCTTGTCAAATGGGCGTGGCGGGTGCCGCCGTCGCCACCGTGGCCGCCCAGCTGTTTTCCGGTCTGGCCTGTTTGCTGTACATCCACCGCAAAATGCCGCAGCTGCATCTGACACGGCAGGATCTCCGCCCCTACTGGCGGGAAATGGGCTACATCGCCGGCGTGGGCGTGCCTATGGGACTGCAGTTCTCCATTACCGCCATCGGCTCGGTGACGCTGCAGAGCGCCATCAACTCCCTGGGCGATCTGGCCGTGGCCGGTGTGTCTACCGGCAGCAAGGTACACAACGTCCTGGCTGCGCCTTTTGATACCATGGGTCTGGCCATGGCCACCTACTGCGGCCAGAATCTGGGCGCCGGACGCATCGACCGCATCCGCAAGGGCATGCGGCAGATCATGTGGGTGGGTTTGGGATACTGCGTCGTTGCACTGGCAGCCGCCCACCTCTTCGGTCCTGCCATGGCATTGCTGTTTATCGACGCCGCCGAAACGGAAGTGCTGGCGCTGTCCCAGCGATTTTTGATGATCGTGGTGGCCGCCTATCCCACGCTGCTGGTGATCCTCGTATTCCGCAACGCACTGCAGGGCATGGGCTTCTCCAACTCCGCCATGCTGGCCGGGCTGGCCGAGCTGGTGGGCCGGGTCGCCGCAGCCTTTACGCTGGTGGATCTGTGGGGCTACTCCGGCACCGTGCTGGCCCACGTGCTGGCATGGATCCTGGCCGACGTCGTGCTGATCCCCCTGTATCTGGTAAAAACCCGCTACTTGGAGCGGCAGCAGCAGCTCTACCATGCATTGGACCGCAAATAAGCAAAAAAGGACCGCATCCATCGGGATGCGGTCCTTTGTTTGCTTTTGCTTATCGGCCGTCCGCCAGCAGTTCTGCCATGACACGGCCTTCGGCCTGCGGCATGGAGTCGCCGAACATGCGGGCGATGGTGGGCGCCTCGTCGATGACGGAGGCGTTTTCGATGTAGACGCCGCTCTTGAAGCCGGAGCCGCGGGCCACGAACACGGGCTGAGGACCGTACTCGGGATGGTAGCCGTGGGTAGCGGCACCCAGACGGTGGGAGTCGCTCATGTCCATCTGCTTGAGCACGGGCTCGTTCCAGTCGTCGGAGAAGGAGGTATAGCCGTCGGTCTCCACCATAAAGGCGAAGTCGCCGTACATGCCGTAACGCTCTCGCACCTCTTCCTCGCTCTGGACCTGCAGGAAGCCCCAGACCATCTGGTCGGCCAGGCCCTGCAGATAGGCACGTACCTCTTCGGCCAGCGCCTTGTCGGCAGGATCCTTCAGGAAGATGGTGGCAGACATGCCGTTGGACTGGGCCAGCGCACGCCAGTCAGTGATCTTGCCGTTTTCATCCACATCGATGAAGCCGCCGCGGCGCAGCAGCAGGTTGATCTTGATGCGGCGGGAATAGTCCATCTGGCCGTGGTCGCTGAGGAGGACGAAGTTGGTATTCTCGTACGTGCCGGCATCCTCCAGTGCGGCGATGACCTGGCCCAGCCACTCGTCGGTCTGGTCCAGACCGTCGGTGACGAACTGGTTGAATACGCCGTTGCGGTGGCGCAGGTCGTCGAGCCAGCAGTTGTGGACCAGCAGCAGGTCGGGCTGGTTCTTGCGGATCATGCTGCACATGCAGCCCATGATGAAGTCGTCGAAGGAGTTATTCAGCTCCAGACGCTCTTCCACCTGCTCGAAGGCGGTGGGGAAACGGTGCATGTTCTCACGGACGATCTCCAGCGTAGCCTCGTTGGCACCCATGGCGGCAAAGGCCTCCTCCACGGGCTCGTTCTCATAGAAGAAGAACTCGTTGATGAGGTAGTCGATGTTGGGGTTATTGCCGCAGATGGGCCAGTAGATGGAGCCGGTGGTCATACCCTGACGCTTGGCAGCGGCGAAGATGTCCTCCACCTGCAGGATGCTGCTGTCAATGTGCCATGCGGGATAGCCCTTATCCACGGCAAACTGCAGGTTGGTGATGACGCCGTGCTTGCCGGGGCGGCAGCCGGTCATAATGCTCATGTGCGCAGGATAGGTGATACTGGGATAGATGGTGCAGACCTTGCCGATCTCGCAGCGATCCTTGAACAGGCGGGAAAAGTTGGGCTTGGTTTTCAGATAGGCAATATCAGCGCCCACCATGGCGTCCATGGACAAAACGATCGTTTTTTCTTTCATAACTGACTCTCCTTCATTATCGGCGGCCGCCGAAACCGCCGCGGGAGCCGCCACGGGAGCCGCCACGGGAACCGCCGCCGAAGCCGCCGTTGCCAAAGCTGCTGCGGGAGCCGCCGCTTCCGCCGGCAGGCCGCCGGTTGGCGGGACGGTTGGGGGCAGTATTGCGGTACACCGTGGTACTGCCGCCGGGACGGTACGTAGGCTGCACGGGACGGACCGGGGCCACAGGCCGCACAGGCGCCACCGGGCGAGCCGCTCTGCCCCAGAAGATGGGATAGTAGACGATGCCGGGCGTTACACGGACACGGCGCTGATAACGGTTATAGCGCAGCTTATCCAGCAGGGCCCAGATCAGGAACACCGCCGCCACCACCAGAATGACACCGAAAACGCTCACGCCCACCCGGTCGCTGTCACCGCTGCCGATCCATTCGTAACCGGCAGAGGTGTCGGAATACTGGCTCATGACCTGTGCATAGAACACATCGGCCTGGCGGAAGAAGGCCGTCACGGCGGCGTCAAAGTCGCCGGTATAGTAGGACTGCTCGATGGCCGCCTGCAGCTTGGTGCGCTGGGTGTCGGTCATGGCATAGAGCAGGTTGTCGCCCAGGCCCACATAGTAGTGGTCATCCTCCACCACCAGCAGCAGCATGTCGTTGGCGCCGAGGCCCCAACGCTCACCCAGGTCGTAGACAAAGTCCTCTTTGTCCCAGCCCTTGACGTTATCCATGGTGGCCACTGCCACCACGGCGTAATAGCGGTCGTTCCATGCGGTATTATAGCTTTCGATGGTATCCTCGGTGGATGCGGTCAGGAGATTCTCCCGGTCCCAGATCCACTGGCCGTACTGCACATCGGGCAGGCTGGCCGGACGCTTGCTGAGGCCGTAGACGCTGGCGCCCAGAATGGCCAGCACCAGCACCACCAGCGCCACAGAACGCCGTTGATAAAATTTCATAGCAGTTCTCCTTTCAAGGAGGAGTGATTCTCAGCCCCGCAGCTCCAGCAGCTTCTGCTTCAGCTCGCCTTCGATGCGGTGCAGTCTCCCCATTTGGCGCATGCGCCAAACGGGGGCCCCGCTTTTCCCACTTCCTCGGGCGGAGTGAATCCGCCCTGCGGCAAGATTTTGCGCTCAGGCGCAAAATGCTTGGACGTGCTGACGCACGGTGCGGCACAGCCGCACAGCCCTCGCTGCACCTTGTCGGCTGGTGGATTTTTGTTTAGCCTCGCAGCTCCAGCAGCTTCTGCTTCAGCTCGCCTTCGATGCGGTGCAGCTCGGTCTCGGCGGCCTGCCGCTTGGCAGCGCCGTCCTTCTGGATGGTCAGCACCTCGTCCAGCGTCTCGATCAGCTTGCGGTTGGTGTCCTGCAGGGTCTCGATGTCGATGATGCTGCGCTCGGCCTCCTTGGCGGTGGCGATGGTGCCCATCTTCAGCGTCTCGGCATTCTTCTTCAGCAGCTCGTTGGTCATCTCGGTGACGGCACTCTGGGCCTCGGTGGCCTGACGGCTATGCTCCAGACCCAGGGCCAGCACCATCTGGCTCTTCCACAGAGGAATGGTGTTCACCAGAGAGGACTGGATCTTCTCGATCATCAGGGTGTCGTTATTCTGCAGCAGGCGGGTCTGGGGGCCCATCTGGACGGAGACCATGCGGGTCAGCTCCAGATCGTGCAGCTTCTTCTCGAAGCGGCCACACAGGCTCACCAGATCGTTATAGGCCTGTGCATCCTCGGCAAGGCCGCTTTCCTCGGCCTTCTTGCGCAGCTCCTCCACCTCGGTGGCACGGACCTCGGCCAGGCGCTTCTTGCCGGCCAGGATGTACATGGTCAGTTCCTTGTAATACTTCAGGTTCAGCTCATACATCTGGTCGAACATCGCCACATCCTTCAGCAGGGTGATCTGATGCTGCTCCAGGGCCTGAGCGATCTTTTCCACATTGGCCTCGACCTTGCTGTACTCGGCCTTCATGGCCTCGATGCTCTTGCCGGCCTTCTTGAACAGGCCGAAGATGCCCTTGCGTTCTTCTTCGCCAAAGCCCTTCAGCTCCACCACCAGCTGGCTCAGATCCTTGCCGATCTCGCCCAGGTCCTTATTGCGGACGCTGCCCAGTGCGTTCTCGGAGAAGCTGGCAACGCTCTTCTGTGCGGCGGCGCCGTACTGCAGCACCAGATTGGTATCACGGATGTCGATCTTCTTGGAGAATTCCTCCACGGCCTTGCGCTCTTCTTCGGTCAGCAGGCGCTCGTCCATCTCCACAGGTACGACCACCTTTTCCTCTTCCACTGCGGGGGCTTCGGGAGCCTCGGGGGTCAGGGTCAGAGTGGGGACGGCCTCTTCAAACTTGATGCCTTCCAGGGTCAGCTCGGGGATCTTGTCACTCATGTCATTTTCCTCACTTTCTGTATCTATGGTTATGGTGTTTGTTCTTACAGTTCCAGCGTGATGCCGCCGGAGAGTTCTTCTTCCATCTCCTCGGCCGTCATGGGTTGGGTGCGGGGTTGGGACTGGGGTTCACTTTGCGGTGCGCTCTGGGGCTGGGACGCCGTACGGTGGATCATATCGTCCACCAGACCCTCACGGGCCATCATGTTATCCAGCACGGTGATGTCGGTGGAAATATCCAGCGCTTCGGCACCGAAGAGGCTGTCCAGCTGCTTTTCAAAGGCCTGCACGATGGTATCCATCATGTCCTCCACCCGCTTCATGGTGCCGCCGATGTTCTCACCGGACACGCCCTGCCCGCTCATGCGGTCGTAAGCGTTGAGCAGCTTCAGCGTGGTGGGCAGATAGTAGCTCATAAACTTGCGGATCTGGGGCAGCTTTTTCGGCTCAGCCTGCACCTGGGCGAAGATTTTGCCGCTGATCTCCTCCAGACGGTCGATCTGGCGGCTGATGGTGGCGTCCTGAATGCTTTCGTTCAGCCGCTTCATCTCGCTGATGGCCAGCTTGCCGTCGGCGATCATCTTGTCCAGTTCCTCGTTACCGGTGGTCTGGGGCTTTTCTTCCTCCTTGACCTCCTCCACAATGTCGGGACACAGGGCCTTGGCGATCAGGTACACCAGCGCCGAAGCCACGATCACGATGATAAAGTGGATCAGATTGTACAGCGGGAAAAGCAGGCCGTACAGGACCCACACCACGGCTGCGGCGTAAATGGGCGCCGCCGATTTATGCACGATCTTTTTCAATCCATCGCCTCCTGCAGCTTTTGTTCTTTACAGTATGATAGTTCATTATACTCCACCACGCCCCCGGGGTCAAGAAAAAGCAGCGGTACGAAAGAGCGTTTCGCACCGCTGCCGCAGATGGTTCATTTCATTCTTCCCGCAAGGCCGGTGGCGGGGTCCACAAAAAGGGGCAGCGGCGGCGGGGCAAAGGTCCAGCGCAGGAAAAGGACTGTCAGTATCAGCAGCACCAGCACCGCACCTGCCTGCCACGCAAGGCCGGTCAGCCGCCGTCGCTTCTGCAGCGAGAAGCTGACGCCGTAGGCCAGCAGCACCGACGCCTGAAAAATGACAATATTCACCAGCGAGACATTCCGGCCCAGTGCGCCGGTATAGGTGTAGTACAGCACCGGGATGGCCGCAATACCCGAGAGCAGTCCCGCCGTCCGGGCGCTGAGCACATTGCCCCGGCCCACAGCGATGGCCTGCACCACGGTCCAGAGGATCCACGGCACGGCCAGCAGCTTCATATGCTCCCAGACAGATTCATTGACGGCGCTGAACACCGCCGCAACGGGACTGCCACCGGTCCAGTCGTAGACAAAGTGGAGCAGATTTCCCGCCGCAATGGTGACCAGCAGGCCGATGAACTCCCACTTCTGCCAGTTTCGTCCTCTCATGACTTCGCCTCCTGCGCACAAGACTTCTTGTTTGATTGTACGCAGGCGACGCCGATTTTATACGGGACGATGCAGCAGTGCCAGCTGCGAGCGGGTATCCGCCGTTACTTCCAGCGTGTTGGTTTCGTAGCGGCACACATCGGCAGGAGCGAAATAATTCAAAAATTCGTCCACGGTGTCGATGTTGTCAAAGCCGAAATCGTCGCCCCGGTAATGCATGGGGATGGTCACCCGGGGCAGCAGCCATGCCTGCGCCGAGATGGCACCGGCGTGATCGACGGTGTAAGTGCCGCCCACAGGCACCATCAGCACGTCGCAGTCCCACAGTTTTTCCGCCTGCTCCCGGGTGAGACGGTGGCCCAGATCGCCCAGGTGCACCACCTTCAAGCCGCCGGCACGCAGGATATGGACCGTGTTTTTGCCCCGCAGCGCACCGCCCTCTTCGTCGTGGAAGGTCTCCACCGTTTCCACCGTAAAGGGATTTGCCCTGCCCTCACGCAGGGTAACGCCGTCGGTATGGGCGTGGTCGAAATGGCCGTGGCTGCACAGAACCATGTCCGCCTCCACCGACACATCCGCAAAACCCGGCACATCCCGGAAGGGATCAATGACCACCCGGTAGCCCTCATACTCCACCATAAAACAGGCATGGCCCAACCATGTAATACGCATATACACGCCTCCGTTCCTTGATTTATGTTCATTATACCCTGTTTCCATCCCCGGGGCAAGAAAAAGCGGTTGCCACCGCCCAATTTTGGTGTTAAAATGAACATACTTTGATTGAATAAGGGAGGACCTTACTATGACTTATCAGGAAGTTCTGCAGCAGTCCCGCGGCATCATGGGCCCCTACTGCAAATCTTGCCCCGTTTGCAACGGCGTTGCCTGCAAGAATACCGTTCCCGGCCCCGGCGCCAAGGGTCTGGGCACCGGCGCTATCCGCAACTACCAGAAGTGGCAGGAGCTGTGCGTCAACATGGACACCATCTGCGAAAACAAGGCCGCTGACACCTCTGTGACTCTGTTCGGCCGTCAGTTCGCTCTGCCCGTATTTGCCGCCCCCGTAGGCGCTCTGCAGATGCATTACGGCGACAAGTACACCGATCTGGAGTACAACGACATTCTGGTATCTGCCTGCGCCAAGGCCGGCATCGCCGCCTTCACCGGTGACGGCGTGAACCCCGCCGTTATTCAGGCTACCGCCAAGGCTCTGACCAACGCAGGCGGCTGCGGCGTGCCCACCATCAAGCCCTGGAACATCGACATCGTCCGGGAGAAGATGGATCTGGTAAAGCCCGCCGGCCCCTGCGCCATCGCCATGGACATCGACGGCGCAGGTCTGCCCTTCCTGAAAAACATGACCCCTCCCGCCGGCAGCAAGACGGTGGAAGAGCTGGCCGAGATCGCCAAGATCGCCGAAGTCCCCTTCATCCTCAAGGGCATCATGACCGTCAAGGGTGCGCTGAAGGCTCTGGAAGCCGGCGCCAGCGCCATCGTGGTGTCCAACCACGGCGGCCGTGTGCTGGATCAGTGCCCCTCCACCGCCGAGGTCCTGCCCGCCATCGTGGACGCCGTGGGCGGCAAGATGACCGTGCTGGTGGACGGCGGTATCCGCAGCGGTATGGACGTGTTCAAGGCCCTGGCTCTGGGCGCCGACGGCGTGCTGATCGGCCGTCCCTTCGTGAACATGATCTACGGCGCCGGCGCCGAGGGCGTGCAGGTGTATGTGGACAAGCTGCAGGCCGAGCTGGCCGACACCATGGCCATGTGCGGCGCACACACCATCGACGAGATCTCCCGCGACATGATCTACGGCTTCTAAGAGGGAGTTTTACTTATGGATCTGAATCTTCAGCAGCTGCAGACCATCACGCTGGGTGCGCTGAACATCCGGGAGGAAGCGGATGGCTTCCACTTTGACCGCATGACCCCCACCCAGGTCATCAACTTCATTCAGGCTGAGGAGGAGTTCGGCCCGAAATGCGAAGCGCCCAGCGGCGTGCGGCTGGACTTCTACACCGACTCCCCCGTGCTGGCCCTGCGCTGGCACAAGGCGGAGCTGGTCTGCGGCCGCACCTTCTGCCACTTCGACGTGCTGGTGGACGGCCAGCTGCTGGTCCACAGCGGCACCATGGACTGCGGCGCTGAGCCGGAAGGCAGCTTCTGCGTGGCGCTGCCCGAAGGTATGCACCGTGTGCAGGTGTTCTTCCCCGTGCTGAACAAGGTGGTCATCGCTTCCGTGACGCTGGCTGACGGCGCCACCGTCATGCCCCACCGCAGCGCAAAGCGCATCCTCTTCCACGGTGACAGCATCACCCAGGGCTACGACGCCGTCTTCCCTTCCGGCAGCTACGCCAACCTGCTGGCGCTGCACTACGACGCCGAGATCCTCAATCAGGCCATCGGCGGCGCTATGTTTGACCCGGCCATCGTGCAGCCGGTGGGCGCTTTCGACTTTGTGGTGGTAGGCTACGGCACCAACGACTGGTCCAAAAAGAACATGGCCGACTTTACCGCCGACGCCGCTGCCTTTATGGCACGACTGAACGTGATCTACGGTCAGCTGCCGGTGTTCGTGCTGCTGCCCATCTGGCGCGGCGACACGGACCGCACCGACACCGCCGGCGACTTCATGGAGTGCCGTGCGCTGCTGGGCCGCATGGCCGCCTCGCAGGGCTTCCACGTGGTAGACGACTACGATCTGGTACCCCACGATCCCCGTCTGTTCGGTGACGGCTACCTCCACCCCACCAACGCAGGCTTCCAGCTCTACGCCCAGCGGTTGATCGAACTGATCGACGAAAAACTGGCACAATAACAGCAAAATAAAGGACCACCCCGGAACGTGTGAGCTTCCGGGGTGGTCTTTCTCTATGGGGACTCAGGCCGCGCAGGCCTTTTTTCTGCTTGTCAGATACTGGAACGCCAGCACAGCAACGACCACGGCAAGGCCGATGGCATCGGTCACCACGCCGGGGATCATCATGCACAGACCACCGGCCAGCAGGGCCAGACGCAGCAGGACGGGGATTCTGCGCCACAGATGGCCGTTGAGCGCCGCAGCGATGCAGAAGATGCCCAGCAAAGCGGTGATGCCGATGGTGATCACCTGGCCGAAGCCGGTGACGCCCTCCAGGATCATGGCGGGGCTGTAGGCGAAGATATACGGCACCACAAAGGCGGCGATGGCCAGCTTGGTGGCGGTGACGCCGGTTTTCATGGGGTCAGACTTGGCAATGGCGGAGCCTGCGTAGGCGGCCAGCGCCACGGGCGGCGTGATGTCGGCCACGATGCCGAAGTAGAACACGAAGAAGTGGGCGGCCACCGAGGGGAAGCCCAGCTCGATGAGGATGGGGGCGCAGGTGGAGGCCATGATGCAGTAGTTGGCGGTGGTCGGCACGCCCATGCCCAGCACGATGCAGCACAGCATGGTCAGCACCAGGCCCACGATGGTGGCGTTGCCCGCCACGGAGACGATGGCGTTGATGAGGGTGGAGGCAAGACCGGTGACGGTGATGCAGCCGGCGATGAGACCGGCCATACCGCAGGCCACGGCCACGGTGATGGTACCCCGGGCGCCGGCTTCCAGCGCCTCCAGGATCTTGCGGAAGGTCAGGCGCTCCTCACCGTTGAGGAAGCCCACCACCACGGCGGCCAGAATGCACACGGCGGCAGAGAACTGCATGGTACGGGCACCGGAGGACACCAGCACGATCAGCAGCACCAGAGGCAGCAGCAGGTAGCACTTTTTCAGCAGGTGGCTCCACTTGGGCATCTGGTCCTTGGGAATGCCCTGCAGGCCCAGCTTTTTGGCCTCCAGATGGACGGCGATAAAGATGCCGGCAAAGTAGAGGATGGCAGGCAGGATGGCCTTCTTGGCCACCTCCATGTAGGGCAGGTTCATGTACTCAGCCATCAGGAAGGCGGCAGCGCCCATGATGGGGGGCATGATCTGTCCGCCGGTAGAGGCAGCGGCTTCCACTGCGGCGGCAAACTCCGGCTTATAGCCGGTCTTTTTCATCATGGGGATGGTGATGGAACCGGAACCCACCGTATTGGCCACAGACGAGCCGGAGCACATACCCTCCAGTGCACTGGCGATGACAGCCACCTTGGCCGGGCCGCCGCTGGACCAGCCGGCCACACGGTTGGCAAATTCAATGAACATGCCGGCAATGCCGGTACGCTCCAGAAATGCGCCGAAGATGATGAAGAGGACGATGTAGGTATAGCACACATTCACCGGCGTACCGATGACGCCGCTGGTGGTGTAGAACAGCTTGTAGATGATGTTCTTCAGGGCCATATAGACATCCGGATTCCAGTCCAGCTGGAAATAGAAGGCATAGGCCACCAAAGCGCCCACCACGATCAGGATGGGCAGGCCCACGCAGCGGCGGCACAGCTCTGCCAGCACCAGAATGCCCACCGTGCCGATGATCACATGATGGACTTCGATGCGGGTGGCCAGATTGATGATGGTCATGGCATCAAAGGCAAAGTAGAGGAAGCAGCCGGCGCCCAGCACCATCAGCACGACGTCGTACCACGGCACATAGTTGACCCGCATCGAGCCCTTCTTGGCCGGGTAGGTCAAAAAGCCCAGCACAATGATGATGGCCAGAAAGCGGGCCAGCTTGGTCTCCGGCAGTTCCACGCTCAGGAAGGTCATGCCGATGCAGTAAAGGGAAAATACCGCCATCAGCACCTGTACCACGGTTTTCTGCCAGCCTTCCCAGATGCGGGTGGCAGACTCACGATCATATTTACGCATGACGGCCTCAATATCCGCCGCCATATCACCGCTGTCAACAACGGGAGCTTCATTCACTCTTTTCTTGAACAGCTTCATGGGTCTCCTCCTTACGGTTTTCTCCTCAGCATACAAGGGAACACAGAGAACTATGCGCTCTTGTACGCCGGGGGATACGGTTTTGATACGAAAGGGCGGCAGGCAGAGCCTGCTGTCTGCCGCAAAAGGCAAGCCTTTTGCGGCAATTTTCTGCGGCGCACTGCATGCACTCGCTTCACTCGCACACTTGTGCGCCGAGAAGTGTTTTTTCTCCCGCACATGTCGGTAGAAAAAACGGATCTCCTTCTTTTCGCCGCAAGCGGCGAAACTCTACGAGGTTTTGATACGAAAGGGCGGCAGGCAGAGCCTGCCGCCCTTGTGGTTGCGTTATGGATTTGCGCTTTGGATCACTCGGCCAGAGTGGGGACGGTGAAGCCCTTCTCGGTGAAGTACTTGGCAGCACCGGCGTGGTAAGGCACGGAGGTGATGGATGCGCCGAACTCCAGGCTCAGCTCACCGTACTTGGGATGGGTGCTGACCAGGTTGGCAGCGTTATCAAAGATATCGGCGGTCAGGGCGTAGATGGCCTCCTCGGGCACATCGTTGCGGGCAAGAACCACAGCGCCCACAGCCACGGTGGTGGCGTCCTCGGTCTGGCCGTTATAGGTGCCGGCGGGGATCACGGCCTTGGCATAGTAGGGAGAGGCGGCCAGCAGCTTTTCAATATAGCTGTCCTCCAGCTCCACAAGGTAGGTGGTCTTGGTGGTAGCCAGCTCCACGATGGCGGTGGTAGGTGCACCAGCAACGATGAATGCAGCATCGATCTGGCCGTCCTTCAGGGAGTTGGCGCTGTCAGCAAAGCTCTGATATGTACCGATGATCTTGGTGAACTTACCCTCGGCATCCACATCGCCCAGGCCGTAAGCGGTCAGGATGTCCACTGCGTTGAAGTACACGCCGCTGCCGGCCTGACCAACGGACACTCTCTTGCCTTCCAGATCAGCCACGGTCTTGATGTTGGGATCCAGAGTGACGATCTGCACCTGCTCCATATACAGGGCGGCCACGGTGGAGAAGTTATCGATCTTTCCCTCGGTGGCGAAAAGGTTGGTGCCTTCATAGGCGTAAGCCATGACGTCGGACTGGCAGAAGGCCAGCTCAGCGTTGCCGGCCTGCAGTTCCTGGCAGTTGGCCTTGGAACCGCTGCCCTCCACAGCCAGCACCTCGATGCCGGCGTTGTTGGTGGCGTGCTGAGCAATGTTGCCGCCAAAAGCAAAATAGGTGCCGCTGGAACCGCCGGTGACGAAACGCATTCTCACAGGCTCTTCTTCCCCGCTGTTGCCGCAGGCCACCAGACTCAGGGCCATCATAAGAACCAGAATCATTGCCAAAAACTTCTTCATAATCAATCGCTCCTTTACTGTTCCTTCCCCCGACGGGGAAGCTTTAACGATGGTGCCATTGTAACTCATTCCTTCATACTTTGCAAGTATATTTTATAAAAAGTTGCACAATCTTTTTCTTTAGCGAGAAGTATAGTTTTTTCTCAGATGTTCATTTTTATCGCTATTTAGGTTTTTTTATAACTTTTTCAGAAAATTCAATTTCTTGTGTCACTTTTAACGCCGCTTGTTTTCCAGCGCCTTTTGCAAGTCTTTCCTGCAAATTTTGCAATTCTATCAAAAACAGCTTGCATTTTTTGCAGGATAGCCAAGCATTTCCCGCCAAAACGCAAAAAATACCGGATGCCAGAGGCACCCGGTATTTTTTTGTACATTTTGCACGAAGGGATTACTTGCGTTCCTTGTTATCCACCACAGAATGCAGCATAACAGCGAAATCTTCCAGGCTCATAGCGCCCAGATCCTCGCCGCCGCGGGTACGGACGGACACGGTCTTGTTCTCCATGTCACGGTCGCCCACCACCAGCATGTAGGGGATCTTCTCCAGCGTGGCCTCACGGATCTTCTTGCCGATCTTCTCGTTACGCAGATCGCATTCGCCGCGGAAGCCCTGGGCATCCAGCTTGGCCACGATCTCGCCTGCATACTCGGCAGCACGATCGGTGACAGGCAGCACCTTCACCTGAACGGGAGACAGCCAGGTGGGGAAGGCGCCGGCAAAGTGCTCGGTGATGACGCCGATGAAGCGCTCGATGGAGCCCAGCACCACACGGTGGATCATCACGGGACGGTGCTTCTGGCCATCCTCGCCCACATACTCCAGCTCGAAGCGCTCAGGCAGCTGCATATCCAGCTGAATGGTTCCGCACTGCCAGGTACGGCCCAGAGAGTCGGCCAGATGGAAGTCCAGCTTGGGGCCGTAGAAGGCACCGTCGCCCTCGTTGATGACGTAATCCTTGCCCATTTCCTCCACAGCAGCCTTCAGGGTCTCGGTGGCGAAGTCCCAATCCTTCTCATCGCCCATGTGATCTTCGGGCATGGTGGACACTTCGATCTGGTAGCTCAGGCCGAAGACAGAGTAGACCTCGTCAAACAGCTTCACCACGTTCTTGATCTCGTCCTTCATCTGATCCCAGGTCATGAAGATATGGGCATCGTCCTGAGTGAAGCAGCGGACACGGAACAGGCCGTGCAGTGCGCCGGACAGCTCATGGCGGTGCACCAGACCCAGTTCGCCCACACGCAGGGGCAGGTCACGGTAGGAATGGGGCTCAGACTGGTAGACCAGCATGCCGCCGGGGCAGTTCATGGGCTTGATGGCGAAGTCCACATCGTCAATGACGGTGGTGTACATGTTGTTCTTGTAGTGACCCCAGTGGCCGCTGCGCTCCCACAGCTGACGGTTCATCATCATGGGGGTGGAGCACTCCACGTAGCCGTACTTCTTATGCACCTGACGCCAGTAGTCGATCAGGGTGTTGCGCAGCACCATGCCCTTGGGCAGGAAGAAGGGGAAGCCGGGACCCTCGTCACGCAGCATAAACAGGCCCAGCTCCTTGCCCAGCTTGCGGTGGTCACGCTTCTTGGCCTCTTCGATGCGCTGCAGATAGGCGTCCAGCTCGTCCTTCTTGGGGAAGGCCACACCGTAGATGCGCTGCAGCGTCTGGCGGTTGCTGTCACCGCGCCAGTAGGCGGCGTTGCAGGCAGTCAGCTTGATGCCGTTGCCCTTGATGCGGCCGGTGGAGTCCAGATGGGGACCGGCGCACAGGTCGGTGAATTCACCCTGCTTGTAGAAGGAAATGGCAGCGTCCTCGGGCAGATCCTGAATCAGTTCCACCTTGAAGGGCTCACCCTGCTCTTCCATGAACTTGATGGCCTCTGCGCGGGGCAGCTCAAAGCGCTCCAGCTTCAGCTTCTCCTTGCAGATCTTGCGCATCTCAGCCTCGATCTTCTCCATCACCTCGGGGGTGAAGGGGAACGGAGAGAGCATATCATAGTAGAAGCCCTCGTCGATGGAGGGGCCGATGGCCAGCTTCACCTCCGGCCACAGACGCTTGACGGCCTGGGCCAGCACATGGGAGCAGGTGTGCCAGTATGTGTGGCGGTATTCCTCATTCTCAAAGGTATAGATAGTTTCTTCACTCATGGTCTTTTCCTCCTTTTTGTTGAGGGGTGCCGTTCGATTGGAACATAAAAACTCACCCCTGAAAAATCAGGGGTGAGATACGAAAAACGTATTCCACGGTTCCACCCTGCTTGCGGTGGGATACAAAGCCACCGCCGCTCGTGTGCGCTGTAACGGGCGCTGTCCCGTCCCGGTCGTCCCGGGCGGCTCGGGAGTGGTACCGCCCACCGCTGTGCGCGGGGCACTTCCAGCCAAGGTGCCCTTCTCTTCAGCGCCGCTGCGCGGGTTCTTCTCCGTCGATGCCTGTTTAACGAAAGTATGATATCACCGGATTTTGTCTGTGTCAAGGGGACAAGTCTGGAAATATGGGATTCACCAGCCATGCCCCCGCGGCATTACATTTTTCCCGCCT
>JAFQFC010000071.1 GCA_017415775.1 Oscillospiraceae bacterium | reverse complement strand
GCGCTATCATGGTGGCCGCCTACTCCTATATGGCGCTGGTGCCCATCATCCAGCCTCCCATCATCAAGCTGCTGACCACCAAGAAAGAGCGCATGATCCGCATGCCCTACCAGCCCAAGGAGGTCAAGCGCATCACCAAGATCCTCTTCCCCATCATCATCACCGTTATCACCGGCCTGATCGCCCCCGCCTCCGTCAGCCTCATCGGCTTCCTGATGTTCGGTAACCTGATCCGTGAGTGCGGCGTGCTGAACTCCCTGTCCGAGACGGCCCAGAAGGTACTGGCCAACCTCATCACCATCTTCCTGGGCATCACCATCGCCTCCCAGATGCAGGCCGAGAACTTCCTGTGCACCGAGACGCTGCTGATCCTGGGCCTGGGTCTGGTGGCCTTCATCTTCGACACCGCCGGCGGCGTGCTGTTCGCCAAGCTCCTGAACCTGTTCCTCAAGACCAAGATCAATCCCATGATCGGCGCCGCCGGTATCTCCGCTTTCCCCATGTCCGGCCGCATCGTCCACAAGATGGGCCTGCAGGAGGATCCTCAGAACTTCCTGCTGATGCACTCCATTGGCGTCAATGTGTCCGGCCAGATCGCCTCGGTCATCGCAGGCGGCCTGATCCTGAAGTTCTTTATGTAAGAGGGAGGTAACGAACCATGGCTGAATTCTTTGCGATCTTCCGCAACATCAATCCTGCGGCTTTCGTGGATAACCTGTACTATATGGGCATGGGCATGCTGTGCATCCTCATCGTGATGGGCGTCATCATCGCCGTCACCGCTTTTTTGAACTGGTTCTTCTCCCGGAAAAAGTAAACAACAAAAACGGCGCTGCGGAGCGCCGTTTTTTCTTTCTGACTGTTGCAAAATCTACTGTAATCTCGCCCGTTCTTTGTATATACTATGGGCAGAAATCTACAATTGTTTTTATATCCCAACCGTAAAGGAGATGATCCCATGTATATCACCCAAGACATTCGCTATGTGGGCGTGATGGACCGTGCCCTTGATCTTTTCGAAGGTCAGTATCCGGTACCCAACGGCATGGCCTACAATTCCTATGTGATCGAAGACGAGCGGTGCGCCGTGGTGGACTCGGTGGAAGTCCGCTTTGCCGATGAGTGGATCGGCAAGATCCGTGCCGCTCTGCAGGGTCGCAGCCCCGACTACCTGATCGTGCAGCACATGGAGCCCGACCACTCCGGCAGCCTGCTGCGTTTTCTGGAGGCATTCCCCGGCACGCAGCTGATCGCCACCCAGCGGGCCTTTGTGATGATGGACAACTTCTTCGGCACAACATTCCGCGGCAGGGCCGTAGCCGAAGGCGACACCCTTTCACTGGGCCGTCACACCCTGACCTTCCATACTGCCGCCATGGTCCACTGGCCCGAGGTGATGGTCACCTACGACAGCACCGACAAGGTGCTTTTCTCCGCCGACGCATTCGGACGCTTCGGTGAGCCCAACGGCGCAGAGGACTGGACGGACGAGGCCGCCCGGTACTATTTCGGCATCGTGGGCAAATACGGCGGTCCGGTACAGGCCGTGCTGAAGAAGCTGGCCGATGTACCCATCGACATCATCTGCTCCCTCCACGGCCCGGTGCTGCGGGAGAAGGCGGCCGAGGCGCTGGCGCTCTATCACACCTGGTCTTCCTACGTGCCGGAGAAAACGGGCATCGTCATCGCCTACACCTCCATCTACGGCAACACAGGCCGGGCAGTGGAAAAGCTGGCGGCACGTCTGCAGGCGCTGGGCCAGACGGTGGTGGTTTACGATCTGGCACGGTGCGACCAGTATGCGGCGGTGGCGGACGCTTTCCGCTATGACCGGCTGGTGCTGGCCACCACCACCTACAACGGCGGCATTTTCCCCGCCATGCACCATTTCATCGGTCATCTGACGGAGCGGGGCTTCACCAACCGCACCGTGGCCTTCATCGAAAACGGCAGCTGGGCTCCCGCCGCCATGCGGGTGATGCGCAGTCTGCTGGAAAAGGGCAAGCCGCTGACTTACGCCGAAAACGGCGTCACCATCCTCTCGGCGCTCAACGAAAAGAGTGAGGCGCAGCTGGAGGCGCTGGCGCTGGAGCTGGCCGGTGCGGTCAGCGAAGCCGCTCCCGTGGAAGAGGCTGCAGCCGATGGGCCGAAGAAGAAGTTCGTCTGCAGGATCTGCGGCTATATCCACGAAGCCGACCGCCTGGGCGACGATTTCACCTGCCCCCTGTGCGGACGGCCCGCCTCGGATTTTGAAGAAGTGAACTGATCCAACACAAAAAGACCGCAGCCTGTACGGGCTGCGGTCTTTTTTTGTTGGATGGAAAAAGGGTCAGTTTCTGCCGAAGAAATACTCGTACAGGTCAAACATATCAAACCCGCCGTAGGGGTACTGACTGTTGGGATACTGATTGCCCGGGTACTGGTTGTTGGGCTGCTGCTGTTGCTGCTGGGTATCCTCCTGCTCCGTCTCGGTCATCAAAGGCTGCTCGTCGAAGGTCAGCTCCGTGGTGTAATACTGGCCCTCACGGTAGTAGGTGACGGTGACGGTGTCGCCGGCCTTGTGGCCCTTCTTGGCGGCGCTGAGGTCATCCATGGTCTTGATTTCCTTATCGTCCACCTTGGTGATGATGTCGCCCAGACGCAGGCCCGCTTTGGCGCCGGCGCCGTCCTTCTCCACGGAATAGACGAACACGCCCTCGGTCAGGTCGATCTGGTACTGGGTGGCCATCTCCTGGGTCATGGTGCCGGCGGTGATGGCAAGATAGGGCTTGCCGGTGACCTGGCCGTTCTCCATGATATCGGTGATGATGGCCTGCACATCGCTGATGGGGATGGCAAAGCCCAGACCCTCCACCACGGTGTTGGCGTAGCTGGAATACTTGGCAGAGACGATGCCGATGACCTCACCGTAGAGGTTCATCAGGGGACCGCCGGAGTTGCCGGGGTTGATGGAGGCGTCCACCTGGATCATGTTGAAGGGCGTGCCGTCCACATTGATGGCACGGTTGGCCGAGGACACGCTGCCCCGGCTCTGGCTGAAGGTCAGTTCACCCAGAGGGTTGCCGATGGCCAGCACGGTATCGCCCACATTGACCTTGGTGCTGTCGCCCAGGGTCACAACAGGCAGGTCCTTGCCCTCGATCTTCAGCACGGCCAGATCGTAGTCGGGATCGCCGCCCACCAGCGCCGCCTTGTAGGTGTCGCCGTTATACATATCCACGGCGATGGAGGATGCGCCCTCCACCACATGGTAGTTGGTGACGATATAGCCGTCGGCGGTGACGATGAAGCCGCTGCCGGAGCTGGCGGATTCCACACGCTGGCCGAAGATATTGGTGGACACGGCGGAGCTGTTGATGGACACCACGCTGTTGACGGTGGAGGCATAGACCTCCGCCGGATCCATCAGGGTTTTGCCGTCCACCTTCTGGATCTCCACTTCGGCGGCGGTGCGGTTGCTCTCCTGAATGGTGGTCTTGCCGTAGCCCACACGGCGGGCCAGCAATGCGCCGCCGAAGCCGCAGGCGCCGCCCACCAGGGCGCAGGCCAGGATCAGGGCCGTGATCTTCAAGCCCGTGCGGCTCTTTTGGGGCTTCCGGGGTTTCTGTTCCGGGTCATAGCTGTAGCGGGGCGCTTCATAGCTGCCCTGCTGATAGCTGTACTGAGGCTGCACAGGCTCCTGCATCGGCTGCTGGGGCTGGTAGTCGTCACGAGGCAGGCCTTCGTCGCCCCGACTGTAGCGATAGGTATTGTTCTCGTCGTTATACATAGAGTCATTCCTCCTTATTTGCTTGCTTCATTGTACCGTTAGATTATGTCATCATTATGAATAAAACACAACCAAAATTTGAATTTTCCTGTATCGGCCGCCTTGTCGGGCCGCCTGCTTTATGGTATGATGCCTTTATGAACATCCTTTGTATCTCCTATGATACGGCCAAAGCTTAAACATAGCTTTAAGAAGCGCCGCAACTTTTTGAACTTTCTGTAAAGGAGGGATCTGCCTATGCTGCGCATCGATCAGCTGCGCCTGACACCGGGCCAGAGCGAAAGCGTCCTGACAACCAAAATCGCCAAGCTGCTGCGCATCGGCACGGGCGACGTTCTCCGCACGGAGATCTTGCGCCGGGCGGTGGATGCCCGGGAGGAGCTGTTTTTCGTTTACACCGTGGCCGCTGAGGTCAAGCAGGAGGCCGCCGTGCTGCGGCGCTGCCGTGACAAGCGGGTGAGCCGCTACACGCCGGAGGAATACCGCCTGCCTGCCCCCCGTCCCGCCGAAGATGTCCCACCTGTGGTGGTGGGCGCCGGCCCTGCCGGTCTGTTCGCCGCTTTGGTGCTGGCAGAGGCGGGCCTGCGCCCCATCCTGCTGGAACGTGGGCAGCCCACAGAGCAGCGGACGCTGGACGTGGAGGCCTTCTGGTCCCGCAGCGTACTGGACACCGAGTCCAACGTGCAGTTCGGCGAGGGCGGCGCCGGTGCTTTTTCCGACGGCAAGCTGAACACCGGCACCAAGGACCTGCGCCACCGCTTCATCCTGCGGCAGCTGGTGGACTGCGGTGCGCCGGAGAGCATCCTCATGGACGCCAAGCCCCATGTGGGCACCGACTATCTCCACATCGTATTGAAAAACCTGCGGCAGAAGCTGCTTTCTTTGGGCTGCGACATCCGCTTCGGCCACCGGCTGGAGGGACTGCACCACGAAGCGGGCGTACTCACCGCCCTGACGGTCCGGGGCGGCGAAGGCCTGTACACGCTTCCCTGCCGCCGTCTGGTCCTGGCGCTGGGTCACAGCGCACGGGATACGGTGGAAGCCCTTTATAGGGACGGCCTTGCCATGGAGGCCAAGCCCTTTGCCGTAGGCGTGCGCATTGAACATCGCCAGAGCGCCATCGACGCCGTACAGTACAAAAAGTTTGCCGGTCACCCGGCTCTGGGCGCCGCCACCTACAAGCTTTCATGCCATTTGCCCAACGGGCGCAGCGCCTTTTCCTTCTGCGTCTGCCCCGGCGGACAGGTGGTAGCCGCCGCCTCGGAGACAGGCCGGGCCGTCACCAACGGCATGAGCGAATACGCCCGGGACAAGGAGAACATCAACGGCGCCCTGCTGGTGAACGTCACTCCTGCCGACTTCCCCACGAACCATCCTCTGGCCGGCATCACCTTCCAGCGTCAGCTGGAGGAGGCCGCCTTTACTCTGGGCGGCAGCAGCTACTGCGCCCCGGCCCAGCGGGTGGAGGATTTTCTGCTGCACCGGCCCTCAACCGCCGAAGGCTCGGTAAGGCCCAGCTATCGCCCCGGCGTTACCTGGTGCGACCTGCACCGGTGTCTGCCCGGCTTTGTGGCCGAAACGCTGGAGCTGGCGCTGCCGGCGCTGGAGAAAAAGCTGCCCGGCTATGCCGCCGGTGATGCGGTGCTGACGGCGGTGGAAAGCCGCTCCTCGGCCCCGGTCCGCATCCCCCGGGACGAAACCTATCAAGCCAACATCCGCGGTGTCTATCCCTGCGGCGAAGGCGCCGGTT
Organism: Oscillospiraceae bacterium; assembly: GCA_017415775.1. Taxonomy (GTDB): domain Bacteria; phylum Bacillota; class Clostridia; order Oscillospirales; family Oscillospiraceae; genus Vescimonas. The sequence goes on along the minus strand of JAFQFC010000071.1, from coordinate 3,176 downwards.
ACGCCGGCGGCATCCTCTCCGCCGCAGCCGACGGCATGCGCTGCGCCGAACAAATCACAGGAGGTAACACATGAGAAAGATCGCTGTCCTCTCCTCTTTTATGGAGGAACACCACATCGAAAAGATCCGCACACTGGCCGCAGAATACGGCTTTGCCGTGGATTTCTACGCCGACGACCGGCTGGACATGACCAAGGCCGACCAGTATGAGATCCTGTACGGTATGCCCGGCCCCTCTCTCCTGAAGCACATGACCGGCCTCCAATGGTTCTGCACCCCCTCCGCCGGTGTGGAGCCCTACACCCCCGACGAGATCTATCCCCATGAGGGCGTATTGCTGACCAACTCCGCCGGCGCTTACGGCATCACCATTTCCGAACATATCCTGATGGTGACGCTGATGCTGCTGCGTCAGATGCCCGCTTTCCAGCAGGTGGTGGCCCACCGGGGCTGGGTGCGTCAGATGCCCATGCGCTCCATCTGCGGCAGCACCATCACAGTGCTGGGCACCGGCGACATCGGCACCAACTTTGCCCGCCGTGCCAAGGCGCTGGGCGCCAGGACCGTGTACGGTGTGCGCCGCACCAAAAAGGCCGGCGACGGCGCCTTCGACGCCATGTACGGCATGGATGAGCTGAACAGCATTCTGCCCCAGACCGACATTCTGGTGATGGCCCTGCCCGGTACGCCCGAAACGGCCGGCACCCTGAGCCGTGAGCGCATCGCCCTGCTGCCCCGCCACGCCGTGGTGGTGAATGTGGGCCGCGGCAGCGCCATCGATCAGGAGGCCCTGATGGATGCCCTCAACAGCGAATCTATCGCCGGCGCAGCCCTGGACGTGATGGTTCCCGAGCCGCTGCCTGCCGACCATCCCCTGTGGGAGGCGAAGAATATCCTTATCACGCCCCACATCTCCGGCAACATGTCGCTGGGCATCACCCGGGATCTGGACGTGGATCTGTTCTGCACGGATCTGGCCAATTATGCCAACCGTCGGCCTCTGCAGCAGCTGGTGAATCGAAAACTGGGCTATTAAAAGCAAAACTTTCACACAAAACGGACACTTTATGAAAAAGTGTCCGTTTTGCAATTTTTCCCCTTGTTATTGTCGGCGGTATCGTATATAATAAATTGAATCTTTGTGTAATTCCCTATCTTCTTTCAGAAAGGAAATGAAATATGATCAGAGTTCAAACCGAACACGGCGAGATCTCCGTCAGCAGCGCTGTCTTTACCACCATCACCGGTGCCGCCGCCACCAATTGTTTCGGTGTCAAGGGTATGGCCTACCGCAGCATGACCGACGGCATTGTGCATCTGCTGCGCCGTGAGTCTATGAGCAAGGGCGTGAAAGTCCATTATAACGAAGACGGCTCCGTATCCATCCACCTGCACATTGTGGTGGAAAACGGCGTCAACATCACCACGGTGTGCCGCTCCATTATGAGCGAGGTCAAGTATGTGGTGAACAAAAACACCGGCGTGGAAGTCCGGGATGTCAACGTCTATGTTGACTCCATCACGGTGTAATCGGAGTCAAAGGAGACAGAAACATGACAGATAGAATCAGCGGCAGCGCATTCAAGCAGATGGTGCTCTTCGGCGCCGCCTGCATCACTGCGCAGAAACAGCCCATCAACGACCTGAACGTTTTCCCGGTGCCTGACGGCGATACCGGCACCAACATGAGCCTCACCATCCAGACCGCCGCCACCGAGCTGCGCAAGAGCGAACCCGCTACTGTGGGCGAGGCCGCCAAGATCACCGCCAGCGCTCTGCTGCGGGGCGCCCGAGGCAACTCCGGCGTGATCCTGTCCCTGCTGTTCCGCGGCATCTCCAAGGCCACCAAGGGTCTGGAGGAGCTGGACGGCGCAGCTTTGGCCGCCGCATTGCAGGAAGGTGTGACCACCGCCTACAACGCCGTGATGAAGCCCGCCGAGGGTACCGTCCTCACCGTGTCCCGCCTGTCCGCCGTCCGCGCTGCCGACGCCGCCTGCGAGAACAACAGCGCCGAGTACGTGCTGGAAGAGACCATCAAGGTGGGCAACGAGGTGCTGGCACAGACCACCGACATGAACCCCGTGCTGAAGAAGGCCGGCGTGGTGGATGCCGGCGGCAAGGGCTACATTGTCATTCTGGAAGGTATGCTGCGGGCCCTGCGGGGCGAGGCCATCCCCAAGGTGGAAGAGACCCGGGAGAAGGCCGACTTCGCTGCCATCAGCGAAGAGGAGATCACCTTCACCTTCGACACCGTGTTTATCATCCGCAAGGCCAGCCAGAACATCGACCTGACCCCCCTGCGTGAGTACCTCAACAGCATCGGTGACAGCCTGGTCATCGGCGAGGACGACGACGCCTTCAAGGTCCACGTCCACACCGACATCCCCGGCTACGCCATCAACGAAGCCCAGAAGTACGGCATTCTGGAAGTGTGCAAGATCGAGAACATGCGCATTCAGGCTGCCGACGTGTCTGCCGGCAAGAAGACCATCAGCGCCGACGATCTGGACCACGAGGAAGAGATGCCCGCCGCCGAAGAAGCCACCTTCGCCCCCGCCGAGAAGCGCTACGGCTTCCTGGCCGTGTGCGCCGGTGAGGGTCTGGAAGCTGCCTTCCGTGATCTGGGTGTGGACCGCATCGTCAGCGGCGGCCAGACCATGAACCCCTCCACCGAGGCCATCCTGAAGGAGGTCAACCTGACCCCCAGCGAGATCGTGTTCGTGCTGCCCAACAACAAGAACATCGTCATGGCTGCCCAGCAGTGCCAGGGCCTGACGGAGAAGGAAGTCATCGTCATCCCCACCGCCACCGTGCCTCAGGGCATCACCGCCATGATGAGCGTGGACACCGAGGAGGCCGATCCTCAGGCCATTGCACAGGCCATGATGGACGCCGCCGCCAACGTCACCACCGCACAGATCACCTACGCCGCCCGCAACAGCGACTTCGACGGCTTTGAGATCAACGAGGGCGACTATCTGGCGCTGCTGAACGGCAAGCTCTTTGGCACCGATAAGGACATCAACGTTCTGCTGCGCAAGCTGGCCGACGAGGCCAAGGGCAATGACGCCGAGTTTGTCACCATCTTCTACGGTGAGGATGTGAAGGAAGAGGAAGCTGCCGCAGCCGAGGAGATCTTCTCCGCTGCCTGCGCCGATGCCGAGCTCTCCATGCTC
>JAFQFC010000070.1 GCA_017415775.1 Oscillospiraceae bacterium | reverse complement strand
GGAGACCAACATGGTCATCGGCCGTGTCTGCTCTATCGACGAGCTGATGGATGAGTATGGCTTCGAGGCCGTGTTTATCGGCTCCGGCGCCGGTCTGCCCATGTTCATGAACATCCCCGGCGAGAACCTGAAGGGTGTGTACTCCGCCAACGAGTTCCTGACCCGTATCAACCTGATGAAGGCCTATCGTGAAGACAGCGATACCCCCATCATGGACCTGAAGGGCAAGAAGGTGGCCGTGGTCGGCGGCGGTAACGTGGCAATGGACGCCGCCCGCTGCTCCAAGCGTCTGGGCGCCGAGGTCTACGTGGTGTATCGCCGTGGTATGGAAGAGCTGCCCGCCCGTCACGAGGAAGTGGAGCACGCCATCGAGGAAGGCATCATCTTCAAGACTCTGAACAACCCCATCAAGATCAACGGCACTGACGACGGCTCCGTCGCCAGCATGACCTGCATCGAGATGGAGCTGGGCGAGCCCGATGCTTCCGGCCGCCGTCGTCCCATGGAGAAGGCCGGCAGCGAGTTCGACCTGGATGTGGACTGCGTCATCATGTCCCTGGGCACCAGCCCCAACCCCCTGATCAAGTCCACCACCGAGGGCCTGGAAGTCAACCGCAAGGGCGGCATCGTGGTCAACGAGGATGGTCTGACCAGCCGTGCTGCCGTGTATGCCGGCGGTGACGCCGTCACCGGTGCTGCCACCGTCATTCTGGCCATGGGTGCCGGTAAGCTGGGCGCCAAGTCCATCGACGAGTACCTGCAGAGCAAGTAAGTGGATACATAACGAAAGCGCCGACCGCAAGGTCGGCGCTTTTATCATGCTTCATCGGGGATATAACGAATAATATCGGACACGTCGCAGTCTAAAATAACACACAGGTCATTCAGCGTATTCAACGTGATGCTGCGGTTTTTTCGCAGGGAATCCAATGTTCCTGTGCTTACACCATATGTTTTGATCAGCATGTATTGCGAAATGTTTTTACGCTTCATCGTTTCCCACAGCGGGTCAAAGACAATCATGGGAATCACCTCTTTTGTTTAGCATACAGGCAATATTCGCACTTGAATATTGCCGAAGATTAGGCTATGCTAAACAAGGAGGGAATGATATGAAACGATTATTAAAGCTGCCACGTAAGCGGCGAGATCTAATCGGCGGGGTGACGGTCTTGATTGGATTTATTGTGAGTTTTTTGCTACTGGGTCCAAATATAGCGCCGGTTGGTACGCTGCCGTTTGTGATTTTTTTCGCATGGCTTTGCCCGGAACCAGGGGATGGAAAGTGAAAAAAACCGACTGTCACAGGACAGTCGGTTTTCTTTATGCTTCGATACTCTTTTTTCTCCCCATCACCAGTCCCATGCCCATGATGAGCAGTGTGGCGGCGATGCCGAGGAAGAGGGAGTCGATGGGGAAAATCTTCCACACGCCGAAGATCAGCACCATCACGGGGCCCACGATGGCCGAGCAAATGGCGTAGCGGCGGTGGATACGGCCGGGCAGCCACAAGGCGCACAGCAGGGGCGTGAACACCACGGCGCCCCGCAGGCCCATGGACATGAAGGCGAACTGCAGAATGGTGTCGCCCAGTGCGCCGCAGGAGAGGAGTCCGGCGGCCACCAGCACCACCACGATCCACACCTTGCCAAGGCGGGAGAGCTTCGTTTCCTCGTCGAAGCGGTGAGTGACACGCTTGACGATATCGTTATTGAGGATGGTGGAAATGCCCAGGGCCAGACCGGCGCCGGTACCCACCACAGCGATGAAGAGAGCGCCCAGGATCACGCCGGCCAGCAGGGGGGGCAGGTGGGCGGTAACGAAGGTGGTGAGGGCCGTCTTGGCCGTCAGGGCGGGGTAGAGGGCCGCATTGGCACGCATATAGAGGCCCACCAGAAGGCCGCCCACGCCGATGGGGGGAATGAGGAAGGCGGAGACCAGTGCGCCGCCGAAGCCGTCACGGTCGGTGCGGCCGGAGAGGACGCCCTGTGCGTAGGTCTGGGTGGTCAGCACGCCGAGGATCAGGGACAGGCAGGCGCCGCCGTCGGTGCTGACGCCACGGGCGAAGAGGGAGAAGAACTGGACGCCCTCGGGATTGTCGATGCCACGGACCATATCCACGAAGGGACCCACGCCGCCCACCATCCGCAGCACCAGCACGCCGCAGACGAGCATGGTGAGGTACAGGAGGGCCATCTTCACGATGCCCACCATGCCGGTGCCCTTGGTGCCGCCGAAGATGACGTAGAGGACCATGAACACCACGCTGACGGCCACGGCGGCCTCGATGGTCATGGAGGGGACCACCACGGCGATGACGGCGGTGGCGGAAATGAGCTGGGAGATGATATTGATGAAGGTGCCGGTGGCGGAGAGGAGGGAGACGGTCATGCCGGTGGCGTCGCCGTACTCACGGCGGATGATGCCCACCAGCGTGGCGCAGCCGGTGCGCCGCAGGGGTTTGGCGTAGACCAACGCCAGAATGAGGCAGGCGATGCCGGCGCCCAGGGTGAACCACCAGGCGGACATGCCGTAGGTATAGGCCAGCTGTGCCGTGCCGATGCTGGACGAGCCGCCCACCAGCGTACCCATAATGACGCCGGCCACCACGGGTAAGCCGTTCTGCCGCTGGCTGCCGCTTTTCACTTGTGTGCCGGACCAGACCGACAGGCCCACGATGGCCGCCAGCGTCACGGCAAGGCCCAGGTAGAGCTGCATGGGGAATCCCTCCCAAATGTTGGTATCTTTGATCTCATTATAGACCCGTTGGGGGGAAGATGCAAGGGGGAGGACGGATCGTTGCGGCTGACATATTTCTCTTGGAGTGAGAGGCAAGTCGGGAGTAAATCCCCCCGGCATTTGCATTGCAAATGCCACCCCCTTTAGGCAAGGGGGGTAAAGAGGAAATAAAACCCGACTTCATCCATGATGAAGTCGGGTTTTGGATCAAAAGTCGATGGTGCCGTCGATGACGTGCAGATCGTAGGGCTCGAAGGTGACGTTGCGGTACTTCTCCACATCCATCATGACGCCGGTCCAGTCGCTGTGGATATCGCCGTTCTGCTTGATGAGGATGTCGTAGAGAATGTCGTAGGTGACGCCGTTCTCGTCGGTCTCCACGATGGTGGAGTAGGGCAGGGTCTTGTGGTAGGTCATGTGCAGGCCCTTATACTCGAAGTGGAAGCCGTTGCGCATGCGGCAGCCGTCCAGACCCTTGTAGGTAAAGAGGCGCTTCAGGTCCTGCAGGATGGGATCGTTCTCCTCCTCGTACAGGTTCTCCGGCGTAGTCTCGGTGTAGTCGTAGCGGAACTGGATGG
>JAFQFC010000069.1 GCA_017415775.1 Oscillospiraceae bacterium | reverse complement strand
CTGGAGATCCAGAAGGACGTGAAGCGCTCCTATGACCTGACCCGCCGCCCCAACCTGTGCGCCGTGATCACCGACGGCAGCGCCGTGCTGGGTCTGGGCGACATCGGTCCCGAGGCCGGCATGCCCGTCATGGAGGGCAAGTGCGCCCTCTTCAAGGCCTTCGCCGATGTGGATGCCTTCCCCCTGTGCATCAAGACCCACGATGTGGACGAGTTCGTCAACGCCGTGTATCTCATCTCCGGCTCTTTCGGCGGTGTAAATCTGGAGGATATCTCCGCTCCCCGCTGCTTTGAGATCGAGCGCAAGCTGAAGGAAAAGTGTGATATCCCCATCTTCCACGATGACCAGCACGGCACCGCCGTGATCACGCTGGCCGGCCTGACCAACGCCCTGAAGGTGGTAGGCAAGAAGAAGGAAGAGGTGAAGGTCGTCACCTCCGGTGCCGGTGCTGCCGCCATCGCCATCGTCAAGCTGCTGCTGAGCGCAGGCTACAAGGATATCACCATGTGCGACCGCAGCGGCGCCATCTATGAGGGTCGTGCCGGCCTGAACTGGATCAAGGAAGAAATGGCCGACGTCACCAACCCCGAGAAGAAGGCCGGCAGCCTCGCCGATGTGATCGTGGGCGCCGACGTGTTCATCGGCGTGTCTGCTCCCGGCACCCTGACCACGGAAATGGTAAAGACCATGAACCGCGATGCCATCATCTTCGCCTGCGCCAACCCCACCCCGGAGATCTTCCCCGCCGACGCCAAGGCCGGCGGTGCCAGGGTGGTGGCCACAGGCCGCAGCGATTTCCCCAACCAGATCAACAATGTGCTGGCATTCCCCGGCATTTTCCGAGGCACCTTCGATGTGCGGGCCAGCGACATCAATGAGGAGATGAAGGTGGCTGCCGCCACAGCGCTGGCAGAGCTGATCAGCGACGAAGAGTTGAACGAGGACTATATCATCCCCGCCGCCTTCGATCCCCGGGTGGGTCCCGCCGTGGCCGCCGCTGTGGCGGAAGCTGCCCGCAAAACCGGCGTGGCAAGACTGTAAGAACGATGGAACTGACACTTTCTCAACTGCGTTCGGTCACGCTGGGTGCGCTGGAGGTTACGGAGGACGCCGACGGCTTTCACTTTGAGCGCATGACGTCGTCTCAGGCAGACGCTTTTACCTGGGCAAACGTGACCTTTGAACCAAAGTGCCACACCACCGCCGGTATTCGGTTGGATTTTGAGACAGATTCTGACATTTTGGCGGTGCGCTGGCATAAGCCGATTATCGCTACCCGTACGTTCTGTTTTTTCGATGTGCTGGTGGACGGCGAGCTGACGCTGCATAGCGGCACGCTCGACTGCGGCATCGAACCGGAGGGCAGCTTCTGCTTTGCTCTGCCGGAGGGCATGCACCATGTGCAGATCTTCCTGCCTACAGTGGTAGGCGTCTGCCTTCGGTCTGTGGCGCTGTCAGACGGGGCGCAGGTGATTCCGTATCGCCCCGCAAAGCGAATCCTGATCCACGGCGACAGCATTACTCAGGGCTACGATGCCCTGTGTCCCTCGGGCTGCTACGCCAACATGGTATCCCAGCATTACGATGCCGAAATCCTTAATCAGGCCGTAGGCGGGGCATGCTATCATGCCGAAGTGCTGGAATATGTGGGCGATTTCGACTTTGCGCTGGTGGCCTACGGAGCCAACGACTGGACGAAAAAGACGCCGGAAACCTTCGGGCCGGATGCGGAGGCGTTTTTCAAGAAGCTGAAAGCCCTCTACCCGACCATGCCGGTGTATGTTATCCTGCCCATCTGGCGGGCTGACGACATGACCCGGCCCGACGCTGTGGGTGATTTCCGGGAGTGCCGTGCGCTGCTGGGCACGCTGGCAGAGAAGCAGGGCTTCACCGTGCTGGATGACTATGACATGGTGCCCCACGATGTGCGTCTGTTTTCCGACCGGCGCCTCCATCCTAACGACGCAGGCTTTGCCCTGTATGGCAACCGCTTGATCGAGCTGCTGAGCGGTGCCGGCGTCATGTAGACATGAAAGACGAATGAACACAAAAAAAGAACACCACCCGGTGGGGTGGTGTTCTTTTTTGTGGATGAAGGGGACTTTGTACATCAAGTGTTGGTTTCTTTTGCATAGCGGAGGACGATCCGTGCGTATATAAAAGCGCAAATCGTGTCGACGATGGACATCAATAAGCCCTGTCTGACAGTAACGACCTTTACGATCAGCACGGCCGCTTCGGCAATGATAAAAACAAGCGGAAGAAACCGCAGGACGACGGACAGCGGCTTGCTTTTCCGTCCGTACCACAGGACGAAAGCTAAGCCAAAGCACCCCACTGCGGCGGGGATCCCGTAAGCCAGCTCCTGCCAGAAGCCGTTGTAGAAATAGGCCATGGTGTTATATCCGAGACGGACGACTGCCAGGCGCTTGAATATTCCGGTGACGTAGAACATGAAATACACATAAAGAGCAACATGAAGGCCGGAAACATAGTTTTTGGAGCTGAACAGCGCCATAAGGGCGCAGGTGCACATCCAAAACCCGAAGGTCATGGAACTGAACAGTGCAAGACCCCACAGATCGTCATGAGGGAATTGACTGAAAAAGGCCACAAGCAACCCGCCTAAAACACCCAGAAACGATGTGAACAGGTATGCTTTGAACGTATGGTGAAAAAGGATCTTTTCTATGGCCTTACCTTTCATCATTACCACCCCCGTAAATATTGTAACACAGGTCGAAGGGCGTGCAAAGAAAAAAGTCACCTCTGTCGGCAGACAAAAGTGACCTTTTTATGGTGGACCTAATCGGGATCGAACCGACGACCTTACGGATGCGAACCGTACGCTCTCCCAGCTGAGCTATAGGCCCATATTGGAGCAGGGCGTTTGCCCTGCTCCAATGATTATACACTTTTCCGAAGAAAATGCAACTGTTTTTATTCGACAACAGGCAGCTTGGCAACCACGGCGGCGCAGCGGGGGCACAGCTCGGGGAACTGCTCGTTGGCGCCCACCAGGGTGTGGTGCTTCCAGCAGCGCAGGCACTTCTGGCCCTTGGCCTCGGTGACAATGACACGCACACCGGCGATGGGGGTGTCGCTGCCTTCGGCGTACAGAGCGGCGTCGTCGGACACTTCCACGTCGGACACAATGAACAGGTCGGCCCACTGATCCTCAAAGCGCTCCTGCAGGCTCTGCAGATTGTCGTTGGGATAGCTGGCATCCTTCACCAGAGTGACGTGGGCTTCCAGAGCCTTGCCGATCTTCTTGTCGGCACGGGCTTTTTCCAGAGCGGCGTTCACGCCGTCGCGCAGCATGCGCAGGCTGGCCCAGGAGATCATGTCGCCCAGATCATACTCGGTGTAGGGCTGCACCATCTGGTTCAGCAGCACGTTACGCTCGTCGTCGCCCTCACGGTGAGGCATGGCCAGCCAGATCTCGTCGCAGGTGAAGGCCAGGATGGGAGCGAACATGCGGGTCATGGCATCCAGGATCAGGTAGATAGCAGTCTGGGCGCTGCGGCGGCCGAGACCCTCGGCGTCGTCGCAGTACAGACGATCCTTGATAATGTCGAAGTAGAAGGAGCTCAGGTCCACCACGCAGAAGTCGTTGATGGCGTGGGAAACAACGTGGAACTCGTACTCGTCGTAGGCGGCAAACACCTTCTCGATGAGGGCGTTCAGGCGGGTGATGGCCCAGCGATCCAGCTCCAGCATATCCTCGGGAGCCACCAGGTTGTTGGCGTCGAAGCCCACCAGGTTATCCAGGCAGAACTTGGAGGTGTTGCGGAACTTCAGGTAGTTCTGGCTCAGCTGCTTGAAGATGTCATCGCTGCAGCGGACGTCCACATGATAGTCGGAGCTGCCGGCCCACAGACGCAGCAGGTCAGCGCCGTACTTCTTGATGATCTCGTTGGGATCCATGCCGTTGCCCAGAGACTTGTGCATGGCACGGCCCTCGCCGTCCACGGTCCAGCCGTGGGTCAGGCACTCCTTGAAGGGGGCGGGACGGCCCAGAGCGCCAACGGCGGTCAGCAGAGCGGACTGGAACCAGCCGCGGTACTGGTCGGCGCCTTCGATATACATGGTGGCGGGCCAGAAACCCTGGTCCTTTTCCATGGCGCTGTAGTGAGTGGAGCCGGAGTCGAACCAGCAGTCCAGAGTGTCGGTTTCCTGCTCGAAGTGCTTACCGCCGCAGTGGGGGCAGGTGAAGCCGTCGGGCAGCAGCTCAGCGGCGCTCATCTCGAACCAGGCGTTGGAGCCCTTTTCGGCGAAGATGGCGGACACGGAGTCGATGGACTCGTCGGTGCAGACGGGCTTGCCGCACTCCTTGCAGTAGAACACGGGGATGGGCAGACCCCAGCGACGCTGACGGCTGATGCACCAGTCGTTGCGCTCACGGATCATAGCCTTCATGCGGTCCAGGCCCCAGGAAGGCAGCCAGCGGACATCCTCGCAGGCGGCGCAGGCGGCGTCCTTGAAGGACTCCACGGAGCAGAACCACTGGGGCGTGGCACGGAAGATGATGGGGTGCTTGCAGCGCCAGCAGTGGGGATAGCTGTGCATGATCTCCTCGCTGGCGAACAGAGCGCCGCTTTCCTTCATGTCGGCCAGAATGACGGGGTTGGATTCCTCGGTCTTCAGACCGGCATACTTGCCGGCGTAGTCGGTGTGGCGGCCCTGATCGTCCACGGGCACCACCATGTCGATGCCGTAGCGCAGGCAGGTCTGATAGTCGTCGGCGCCGAAGCCGGGAGCGGTATGGACGCAGCCGGTACCGGATTCCATGGTGACGTAGTCAGCCAGCAGCAGGCGGCTGGTCTTGGGCAGGAAGGGATGATCGGCCAGCATGTTCTCGTAGAAGGAGCCGGGATGGACTTCCAGGATCTCGTAGTTCTCGCGGCCGCCCACCTTCATGACCTTGCTCACCAGAGCCTCGGCCATGATGTACATCTCGCCGTCCTCGGCCTTCACCACGGCGTAGCTCTCATCGGGGTGCAGAGCGATGGCCAGGTTGCCGGGCAGCGTCCAGATGGTGGTGGTCCAAATGACGAAGTTCAGCTTGGCCTTGTCCAGATGGCTCAGCTTGCCCAGATCGTCATGCATGGGGAACTTGACATACACGGTGGTGCAGGGATCGTCCTTGTACTCGATCTCGGCCTCGGCCAGAGCGGTCTCGTCGTGAGCGCACCAGTACACGGGCTTAAGGCCCTTGTAGATGTAGCCCTTCTTGTACATCTCGCCGAACACCTTGACCTCAGCAGCCTCAAAGCCCTTATCCATGGTCTTGTAGGGATGCTCCCAGTCGCCCACCACGCCCATGCGCTTGAAGCCCTGCATCTGCAGCTGGATATACTTCTCGGCGTAAGCCTCGCAGGCGCTGCGGAAGTCGGCCACGCTCATGGCCTTGTGGTTCAGCTTCTGCTCCTTGATGATGGCAGACTCGATGGGCATACCGTGGTTATCCCAGCCGGGGATATAGGGGGTGTAGTAGCCGCGCATGGCGTAGCTGCGGGTGATGAAGTCCTTGATGGACTTGTTCAGGGCGTGACCCATGTGGATGTTGCCGTTGGAGAAGGGAGGGCCGTCGTGCAGGGAGAACAGGGGCTTACCCTCGTTCTTCTTCAGCAGCTCGTTGTACAGATCCAGCTCTTCCCAGTGCTTGAGCATGTCGGGCTCGCGCACGGGCAGACCTGCACGCATGGGGAAGCCGCTCTTGGGCATGTTCAGTGTCTTTTTCATGTGAATCCTCCGTCTATGATAAAATTTAACAAAAATTCCTTGTGGCCTTCCCCTTGGGGGGAAGGTGTCAGCCGCTTGCCGGCTGACGGATGAGGGGCTGCAAAATAAAAACGCCTTTGCCTCTTGTTAAGAGACAAAGGCGCATGAAAGTCCTCTGCGGTACCACTCTTCTTGCCGCCCTGCGGGCGGCCGCTCAGTCCCACCAACCGTGGGTGAGGGGAGGTAACGGCCCTCTTCCGTGGACGCTTACTGTTGGTTTCGGCATCCCGGCTCCGGGGTGATGTTCACAGCTGCTCCGATCTCCGCCTTGCACCAAACGGCGGCTCTCTGTGCATCGGAAGAAGCGCTACTTGTCCCCTTCATCGCCTTATATCGCTATACCAGAAACATATTAACCACTTTTGCTCCGTTTGTCAACGGGAAAAAGGACTTTTTTCGCCTCAAAAGGCGGGATTTTACATCTGCAGCACCTTCAGCAGACCGTAGCCGCCCATGAAGATCAGCACCACGGCCATGACGGCCAGAATGATATAGAGGATATCCTGGAACTTGCTGTCCTTGGTTTTGGAGTAGCGGCGCAGGGAAAACAGGACACCGCAGCACGCACCGATCAGGATGGTGGCGATCTGGCCGAAGAGCAGATTGTCCTGCATGGAGGTGTTCATCAGGACCAGAATGACCACCAACAGGATGAAGATAAACACCATCGTCAGGGTGACCCACAGGGGCATCTGGTTTTTTTCGTGGTTCCGGCTGAGCTTGGCAGTCTCGGCTTCCTTCTTGGCGGCGGCATAGCCCTTGTAGTTGGAGCCGTTCTTCTTCTGGTGGACGTTCTTGTTGGGATTGCCCTTGGCCTTGCGGATGTTGGCCTGCTGCTGGTCATAGTCGCTGACCATATTCATCTTGCGGTTGGTACCGCTGCTGTTCTTTGCCATGATGTTTTCTCCTTTTATTCCTGTTGTGTGTCGGTGAGATACCGGCGGACCATATCCAATGCGTAATGCGCAGCCATGGTGCGGATGCGCTCCCGGCCTCGGCCCAGAGCCAGCTGCCGCACCGCAGTGCCTTCCGGGGTGCTGAGCCCCACAAACACGGTGCCCACCTCGTTGCCCCGGTCATCTTTGTCCGGACCGGCCACGCCGGTGACGGACAGGGCCAAATCGGCGCCGGTGATGCGTCGTGCGCCCTCGGCCATGGCTCGGGCCACCGGCTCGGACACAGCGCCGTATTCGTCCAGAAGATCCTGCGGAACGCCCAGCACGGCGTGTTTGACTTCATTGGTGTAGCTGACCACCCCGCCGCAGAAGGCGGCGGAAGCGCCGGGAATATCGGTCAGCCGTTTGGCGATGAGACCGCCGGTACAGCTTTCGGCGGCGGAAAGGGTCAGTTTCTTTTCCCGCAGGAGTCTGACCACCACTTCTTCCAGACTGCCCACATCCTCGCCATAGATGTGGTCGCCCAGAATGGTGCGTACCTGCGCCAGCATGGGTTCCATCAGGCGGAGGCAGGCTTCTTCGGCGTCTGCCTTGGCCGTCATGCGCAGCATCACCTCGCCGGTTTTGGCGTAGGGGGCGAGGGAGGGGTTTACCGCCTCGTCCATCACTTCGCTGAGCATGGCCTGCACTTTCGGCTCGCTGAGTCCGAAGATGCGGATATCCCGGGAGAGGATCACCTGAGGGCTGCGGCTGCGCAGCCACGGCAGCAGCTGCTGCTGGGTCATGTAGGTGCATTCGCTGGGCACGCCGGGCAGCAGCACCACGGTGGTGCCGTCTGCTTCAAACACGCAGCCCGGTGCGGTGCCGGCATCGTTGCGAAAGAAGGTGCAGCCCTCCGGCAGCCACGCCTGCCGCAGCGTGCCTTCCGGCATGGGGCGACAGAATACGGTGTCGTAGTAGTGCTGAATGGTGGCTGCTGCGTCGGGAAAGAAGACCAGCTCCTTACCGAAGGTGCGGCAGACCACATCCTTGGTGAAATCGTCGTAGGTGGGCCCCAGTCCGCCGGTGAAGATCAAAAGATCGGCTCGCTTCCGGGCGATTTGCGTTACCTCCTCCAGCCGCTGGGCGTTGTCGCCCACGGCGGTGTGGTACAGCACGTTGACGCCCACGGTGGACAGGGCTTCGGAGATCATCTGTGCGTCGGTGTTGGCCACGTTGCCCAGCAGCAGTTCTGTGCCCACGGCGATGATCTCGGCGGTATAGTTCATGCAATCACATCCTCAATAGCGGATCTTGATCATCTCACGCTCGGCCATGGCCCGCTGGCACAGACCTTCGATGTCCAGCACGGCCTCCATTTCCCGGACCTCTTCCACGTTGGGCTTGGTCTTGGGATGGCGGGGCGTAAAGACGGTGCAGCAGTCCTCATAGGGCAGGATGGAGGTGTCAAAGGTGCCGATGTGGCGGGCGATGCGGACGATCTCTTCCTTGTCCATGCCGATGAGGGGGCGCAGGACCGGCAGATCGGTGACATCGCCGCTGACACGCAGGGCGTCCATGGTCTGGCTGGCCACCTGGCCAAGGCACTCGCCGGTGACAAGGGCCTTGCACTTAAGCTCCTTGGCCAGCATGTCGGCCAGGCGCATCATAAAGCGGCGCATGATGAGGGTGAAGTGATCCTCGGGACAGTTGCGGCGGATCTCCTCCTGGATCTCGGTGAAGGGTACGATAAACATGGTGAGGCGGCCGCACCAGGGGGTCAGGTCACGGGCCAGCTGCAGCACCTTCTCCCGGGCCTGTTCGGAGGTGTAGGGGGGAGAGGCAAAGTGCAGCATTTCCAGCTTCACGCCACGCTTGGCCATCATGTAGCTGGACACGGGGGAGTCGATGCCGCCGGACAGCAGGGACACGGCGTTGCCGCCCATGCCGA
The DNA here is from genome assembly GCA_017415775.1 of Oscillospiraceae bacterium. Lineage (GTDB taxonomy): Bacteria > Bacillota > Clostridia > Oscillospirales > Oscillospiraceae > Vescimonas. Next base: position 3,124 of record JAFQFC010000069.1, on the reverse strand, counting down.
TGGGCAGACCGCCGGCGGCAGGCTCGGCAGGGCCGTGAACGTAGGCGGCATCCTCGCGGATCTCCACAAACACGGTCAGCTCGGGGTTGTGCACGTCTACCTTCGTATCGGGGAAGGCTTCGGCCAGATGGCCGCCCACATACTGGCTCAGCTGAATGGAGCCGAGGGGGAAAGTCTTGTCGGCCCGCTTGCTTTCCACCTTGAAGCTGCGGGCGGCACGCATGGCGTCGTCCAGGTAGGTCTTGGCGGTCTCCAGAATGGCGTCCTTGTCCTTCTCGCAGGGCAGGGCACGGGCCACGGAGATGATGCCGAAGATCTGCTTGCAGGCGGCCACGGCGGCGCCCACGTTGCAGGTGGGCTCGGTGGGCTCCACATAGATGGTGCTCTGCTTGGAGTAGATCTTGAACTTGCCGAAGCGGCTGACCCGGCGGCGGATGTTGCTCATGAGTTTCATTTCAAAGCTGCGGCGGTTCAGGCCCTTGAGGACCACCTCGCCCAGCTTGCAAAGGATCATTTCCTGCATGGGTGATTGTCTCCTTGTATCATCAATGTTACATGTTATTTCAATACGTTGTTGCTGCGGTACTGGATGGCTTCGGCCAAATGGGCAGCCTGAATGTTTTCGCAGCCGTCCAGATCGGCGATGGTCCGGGCCATGCGCAAAATACGGTCGTGGCTGCGGCCGGTGAGGCCCAGCCGGTCAAAGGCGCCCTTCATCAGCTTTTCGCCGGCGGCGTCCAGGGCGCAGTATTTGCCGATCATGGCCGGGGTCATGTAAGCGTTGCAGGTGACGGCCGTCCCGGCAAAGCGCTTCTTCTGGATCTCCCGGGCGGCGTTGACTCTTGCACGAACAGCGGCGGAGGATTCGGGCGCTTCCCGGCGGCGCATGGCTTCGTACTCCACCGACGGCACTTCAATGTGCATGTCGATGCGGTCGAGGAGCGGACCGGAAATGCGGCGCATGTAGTGCTCCACCTGACTTTCCGAGCAGGTACAGCGGCCCGAGGGATGGCCGTACCAGCCGCAGCGGCAGGGGTTCATGGCGCACACCAGCATAAAGCGGCTGGGCAGCGTCAGGGAGCCGGACACACGGGTGATGGTGAGGCAGCCGTCCTCCAAAGGCTGGCGCAGCGTCTCCAATGCCGCCTTGTCAAACTCCGGCAGCTCGTCGAGGAACAGGATGCCGTTGTGGGCCAGGGAGATCTCGCCGGGCCGGGGCATGGTGCCGCCGCCGGAGAGGGATACCGGCGAGGCGGTGTGGTGGGGGCTGCGGAAAGGACGCTGGGTGATGAGGGGATGGCTGGCGCTGGTCATTCCGGCCACGGAGTAGACTTCCGTGGTCTGCAGCGACTCGGCCCGGGTCATATCGGGCAAAATGGAGGGCAGGCGCCGTGCCAGCATGGATTTACCGGAGCCGGGGGAGCCCATCAAAAGTACATTGTGGCCGCCGGCAGCGGCGATCTCCAGCGCACGTTTGACGTTTTCCTGTCCCATCACGTCGGCAAAGTCGGGAACCGACGGGCCAGCGGCGGGATCGGGGGTCCACCGTGGGGTGGGGGCGATAAGCTGCTCGCCCTGCAGGTGCAGCACCAGCTGAGAGAGCGTCTCCACGCCGTACACGGCGATGTCCCCGGCCAGCGTGGCCTCGGCGGCGTTTTCCGCCGGGACAAACAGCTGCTTTACGCCGCAGCGTGCCGCATGGAGCGCCATGGGCAGCACGCCGGCCACGGGCCGCAGCGCACCGCTGAGACTCAGCTCGCCGATAAAGGCGGCGTCCTGGGGCAGATGGCGGATGTCCTCGCAGGCTGTCAGAATACCCAAAGCAATGGGCAGGTCGTAGACCGTGCCTTCTTTGCGCTGGCTGGCGGGGGCCAGATTGACGGTGATGCGGCTGACGGGGAACTTGGCGCCGCAGTTCTTCACCGCAGCCCGGACACGCTCCCGTGCTTCGCGGACGGCGGCGTCGGGCAGGCCTACCACATCAAAGGCGGGCAGACCGCCGGAGAGAAAACATTCCACATTCACTTCGTAACCGCTCAGGCCCGACAGGCCCAGCGAGCGCACATTGACGACCATGAATACCGCCCCTTTCCCCGCACAGAAAATTACACTTTATCATATCACAAAATGCGGAGAATGGGAAAGATTTTTGTTAAAAAAGAGAAAATTTTCAGTAGTGCAGCAGGAGGGAGGTGTTAGATCGAAAAAAGAGCGGGGATTTTTGGGGAAAAAGGCCGAAAAAGGCATAATAATTTTTGTGCAGCATAAAGAAAAAATCAAAAAAATAGAAGAAACCACAAAAAGGCCGTTTACATACTTGACGCATTGTGATAACATAGACAAGGCTGGTATTCCGTGCGAATATCAGGTAAAGTATACAAAGTTCCGGCGAGGAAAACGGAACTTGTGATAATTAAGGAGGCTCGTTTATGGCAAGAAAAATGAAGTCCATGGATGGTAACAACGCCGCCGCCCACGTGTCCTACGCGTTCTCGGAGGTCGCTGCGATCTATCCCATCACCCCGTCCAGCCCCATGGCTGACTTTGTGGACCAGTGGTCCGCCAACGGTCTGAAGAACATCTTCGGCACCCAGGTGAAGGTTGTCGAGATGCAGTCCGAGGCCGGTGCCGCCGGTGCTGTCCACGGCTCCCTGGGTGCCGGTGCCCTGACCACCACCTACACCGCATCTCAGGGTCTGCTGCTGATGATCCCCAACATGTACAAGATCGCTGCTGAGCAGCTGCCTTGCGTGTTCCACGTCAGCGCCCGTACCGTTTCTACCCACGCCCTGAACATCTTCGGTGACCACTCCGACGTCATGGCCTGCCGTCAGACCGGCTTTGCTATGCTGTGCGAAGGCAACGTGCAGGAAGTCATGGACCTGAGCCCTGTGGCTCACCTGTCCGCCCTGTCCGGCAAGGTTCCCTTCATCAACTTCTTTGATGGTTTCCGTACCTCCCACGAGATCCAGAAGATCGCTGTTTGGGATTACGAGGATCTGGCCGATATGTGCGACATGGACGCCGTGGCCGAGTTCCGCAAGCACGCCCTGAACCCCGAGCATCCTCACATGCGCGGCAGCCATGAGAATGGCGATATCTTCTTCCAGCACCGTGAGGCCTG
>JAFQFC010000068.1 GCA_017415775.1 Oscillospiraceae bacterium | reverse complement strand
GGCAAAACCACAATACATTCCAAGGATACTGTCCTGTTTTCATGGCGCTGATTTATCGAAGTACAAGGACAGTATGCGACCCCTGATTGAAAAGGACATGGAAGAAACTGAAAGATTACTAACTGAGTAAATTCCAATTTGACAAACTGATTCGCATCGTTTCAGTCCTGAAAGAGAGTTTCACTTCCCGCTTAATCGTTTCATTGTTTGAGTGAAACCATATGAAACCTTTTGAAACCGTATCATGATTATCAACATGCTTCAAGAAGCCGGAGACCGCTGATGCGGTGTCCGGCTTCTTTTTTCAAGCGGGCGCCTGCGCTGCCGAAAATGTTTCGGCATTGCGCTTTTTCGCCTTTTTAGGTATAATGGAGCCCATCAGAACGCAGGGAGGGGGGAGCAGCCCATGGACAGAGCGCAGCGTGCCGCCGCACTGGCGGGCGAGGTGATCGCACTGGCCCAAAGCACGCTGATGGTGCATCTTCGGTTTCTGGACCGGGCCCTGGCTGCCCTGCGGCCGGTCGCCCATGAGTCGCTGTGGTTTGCCGCCGACGGCAGGCCGGACACGGAGCTGGAGCAGCTGACCGAAGAACTGTGAGAAAGAAAAGCGCCCCGAGGTACGTGACCTCGGGGCGTTTTTTTATGCAGGATCGTCTTACTTCAGGTATTCGCCGGGCACCTCGATGACCATGTCGGACAGGGCGAAGGTGCAGCAGGGATGGATGTAGTCGTTGACCACGTCGCTGTGGCGGCGGCCCTCGTTTTCAGCGGGGGTGAAGTACTGGCCGGACACCAGCTTGGAGCGGCACCAGCCGCACTCGCCGCTGCGGCAGCGGGAGGGAGCGGCCACGCCGGCACGCTCGATGGCCACCAGGAGAGGCTCGTTGGCGGAGGCATCCACCACGTACTCGTTGGGGCCCTGACGGATGGTCAGCTTGAAGGTCTTGTCCTTGCACTCGGCGGGATAGCCGGGCTGCTCCCAGACCTTCTTGGTGACGCCCAGCATCTCACGGCGGACGTTCTTGCCGGGCAGGCCCAGCTTGTCGATCTCACCGCTGACGAAGCGGTACATGGCCTCGGGGCCGCAGATGAACACGCTGTAGGGCTCCTGGGCATACTTGCCGATGATGTCGGCGGTGATGAAGCCGTGCTCGAAGCCCTCCTTCTCCTCGTCGGAGAGGACGTGGACCACCTTCACCTTGTCGCAGGCGGCGCAGATGGCGTCCAGCTCTTCACGGAAGAGGATGTTCTCCTCGGTGCGGCTGCCGAAGATGATGGTCAGGTGGAAGTCCTCGATGCCGTCCCGGATGGCGTAGGCCATGGACAGGAAGGGGGTGATGCCGCTGCCGCCTGCCCGCTTTCCCCCAAAAGGGACTGGCGATGTGACATTTGCAACCGAAAAACGGCAAATTGTTCGGTATAATGGGGAAAACCAAAGGAGGGCTGACGATGATTCGACGGATCATTACCATTGACGAGGAAAAATGCAACGGCTGCGGCCTGTGTGCCGCCGCCTGTCACGAGGGCGCCATCGGCATGGTGAACGGTAAGGCAAGGCTGCTGCGGGAGGACTACTGCGACGGGCTGGGGGACTGCCTGCCCGCCTGCCCCGTGCAGGCCATCTCCTTTGAGGAGCGGGAGGCCCCCGCCTATGACGAGGCGGCGGTGCTGGCAGCCAAGCGGGAAAAGGAGAAGGCCGCCCCCTGCGCCTGCCCCGGCACTGTCTGTCAGGGCGTGGCAGGGGACCGGATGAGCGAGCTGAAGAATTTCCCGGTGCAGCTGCGTCTGCTGCCGCCCCACGCCGCCTGCTTTGACGGGGCCCATCTGCTGGTGGCCGCCGACTGTACCGCCTTTGCCTGCGGCAGCTTCCACCGTGACTTTATGGCCGGCCGGGTGACGGTCATCGGCTGTCCCAAGCTGGACGGGGCGGATTACGCGGAAAAGCTGACGGAGATCCTGCGGCATAACGACGTCCGCTCCGTCACCGTGGTGCGCATGACGGTGCCCTGCTGCGGCGGCCTGAGCCGTGCGGCGGAGCTGGCGGTGGCGGCCAGCGGCAAGCAGCTCCCGTTCAGGGTGGTCACTGTCTCCACCGACGGCCGCATCGTGGGGTGAGAGCGGGTGGAAGTTAGCAATATGTTCGGATTTTCCGTTTTTATTGACAGTATTCTATAGTTATCGGGGCAGGAGAAGATATCTCCTGCCCCGATAGTTCTTATTGATTCTTATACCTATTTAATGTCGCATTATATTTTTCGTTTTGCTTTTTATGCTTTATTGAGATCGCAAAAAAGATTCCCGCATAAATGCTGACAGACACCATGTAAGATAGAGTCCATATGACGCTTGCAACGGCTATGTTTGAAATATGCGAGATGAAGTGTTGTAATCCGAGATTGTATTCACCCTTTGGCTGTTATGTTCCCACCCACCCACCTCGCCAGCCTCTCCTATACCGGCGTATAAGAAAAGGACCAGGCTTGCCGCCCAGTCCTTTACACTACCATTATATCAATATAATATGCTCGATTCTATTCGGAATTTACTTTCGTTATAGGTCAAGTTGCCTCTTGTTTCCTGGATTATCGATTTCCACCAAATAGTAGATAGTATAATCGTGCATAGGTTTAGGGCAACAGTATTTGCTTTCAATGCGATAGACATTTCTGCAATACTCGCATTCAATGGAAACTGATTCCCGAACTTGGTTCCAGTCATTTTCAGAAACAGTTAGAACTACACGGCCTTTACCGCAGGCGCAGGAAACGCTTTTCTTGCTTACTCCTTCGTAGCTCATGCCGGTACACCTCCGTAGTAATATTAGATGCTTGTATTATATCTTCATTTATCCAAAATTCAAGACGGATTTTTTGCACCCAGCAGGGAAGGGGTGCAACTACTGCACACAACGCAACAGCGTTTTCTCTATAAATACCCTAATAAGGCTATACAGCTATAAATTTCTTCTTATCTGGCTATTTCTTAAATTCTTTGTTGCAGTAGTTGCACTTGTTGCAGTAAGTAAAAAAACTAGTATTTGCAAGGCTTTGCGGGTTTTTCGAGGTGCAACAAGACCCTCAAAAAGTGCAACTAGCGCAACAAACTTTAGCGAGTTAAAGAGATTAGACGCACCTTAAAATCCAGGCAGGTGCAACAAGAAAAAGGGAAAAGTGCAACAAGACTGGGTGGCCTTGTTGCACTTTTCGTATTAATCAGTTTTCTTTTTTTTCGAGAACGGGTTTGCGTGTCATATGCTCAGCCGATCTTGATCACATCATCGCTCTGCATCTGGAAAATCGTCCGCACGGCCTTGTCGCTGATAAGGCCGGAGCCGCCCAAAATCACGCCGGAGGTGATGCCCTGCTCCTTGGCGTAAGCAGCCGCTGCCGCTTCCTTACCGCTGGCGGTCAGCACCAGGGGTGCCTTCATGGCGTAGGCCAGAGCGCCGCCGCTGAGGCCGTCCGGGAAGTTCTGGGCATAGGCCAGCGCCGCCTGGGTGGCGTCGGGGAAGAACTCCTTGGCGATCAGCACGGAAGTCTCGTAGCGGGTGTTGCCGCCGATGCGCTTCACCGTGCCGTAGGCCTTGGCCTGATTTTCCACGCTGGTGCTGACGGCTGCCGTGCCGCCCAGAATGTACTTCTTATTGGCGGCGTGGCTCTGCAGGAAGGCCTTCTGACTGTCGTTGAGGCTGTCCTTCACCAGCAGGAGGGGACGGCCCGCCGCCGCAGCGGACAGACTGTCGGCAAAGCTTTTGCCGGTGCAGATGAGGATATCCTCGTTGGTGACGCCTGCCTCCTCCAAGATCAGCAGGTTGGTGTCATAGCGGGTAGCGCCGGCCAAGCGCTTGACGTTGAAGCCGTCGAGGCCCGTGTCCATGGCAGCAGGAATCGCCGCCGTGCCGCCCAGCAGGTACACCGTGCCGCCGGGGTTCAGGTTGGCCTTGATGTAAGACTTGACAGCGTCGATCTTGCTGCTCTTCACCAGCAGGATGGGTGCATTCTTCTTGGCGGCCAGATAGCTGCCGCCCAGTGCGTCGGCGAAGTTGTCGCCGCAGGCCACCACGATGTTGTTGAACTTCTCCACACCCAGCTGCTGCTTCAAAACCTCAGCAGTCTTGAAGGCAGTTTCGTAGCGATCCGCACCGAAAATGCGGGTCACGTCAGCGGGAGGTGCTACGTAGTCGGGGTCGGGGTAGCCGCAGGCGGTGCAAACGCCATTTTCAAAGGTGTGGGGACCGGAACAGAGGGCCACCCAAGTGATCTTGCCGCCGTACTGCTGGCGAACCTCTTCTGTCCACGTGGGGTTATCGGCAGGATAGTAAGCGGTGGTGTTGATGTCGTTAAAACTGTAGTACTCAAAAGCCGGGGCATCGCCTTCAAAGGTAATGCTTGCCAGCTCATGGCAGCCAAACAACACACGCGAACCCAGCTTTTCCAGCGTGGCAGGGAATACGGCGACTTCCAATGCACCGTTATTAAATGCATATCCACCCACTTCCCGCAGCTTGTCACCGAAATCTACCGTTTTCAAGTTGAAACAGGTATTAAAGGCACCCTCATCCAGATGCTCCACACCGGCGAGGGTCACCTGCTCCAGATCAGCACCGTAAAAGGCACGCCGACCGATGTAGGTAACATTCTCGGGGATGTAGAGGGTCTTGCACTTTAGACCGGAGAACGCCTCTGCCTCGATCCGGGTCAGGCTTTGAGGCAGGGTAACGGTCATTTCGTTGCAGCAATGTGCAAAAGCGCCGGTCTTCAACACCTCAATGCCTTCGGGAATCACCAGATCGGTAATCTTTTCGCCATTGAGATAGAGATATGCTTCATTTCCAATCGGAGAACCACCGCCCTCGATGTCGATCTTGCACCACGCCGCCAGATCGCTGATATAAACCTTCCGCACGATCTGTCCGTTTCTGGAATATCTGTAAAAAGCGACGGAGCCCGCTTTTTTCAGCGTCGAGGGGACAGTGATCTCCGCCAGCGCTGCGCAAAGATAGAAGGCTTCCTTGCCCACTTCCGCGACGCCTTCGGGCAGAACCAACGACTGAAGTTTGGTTTCGATAAAAGCGTAAGCGGGGATGACCGACAGGGTGGAGGGAAGGGTCACGGATTCGAGAGCGGAATAGGCAAAGGCACTTTCACCAAGGCTCGTCATGCCTTCCGGCAGGGTAATGGACTTCATCGGCGAGTACGCAAAGGCATAGGCACCGATATCCACTGTCGGATCAGCAAAGGTGACGGAAGACAGATTGGCTCCGGCAAAGGCGTACGGCTTGATCTCGGCAACGCCGTCGGGGATCACCAGTTCGGTCACCGGCTGCTCATCCAGATAGATCGTAGCCTTGTTGAGCAGCGGATTGGCATCCAGATTGCCAAAGTCGATCCCGCACCAAGCGGCCAGATCGGTGATGAACACGCCCTCCAGCCTGCTGCAGGACTGGAACGCCGAAACACCAACGGACTGCAGGCTTTCCGGCAGAGAAACCACCAGCATGTAAGGAATCTCCGTAAATGCATAGGCGCCCAGACCGGTCACACCCTCGTCCACCCAGACAAAGCGCAGATAGCTGGGATAGGCCTTCCACGGGGTGCTGTTGGCGTCGGCCCACTCGGTGGTAGCGCCGGTGCCGGTGATCTCCAGCTCGCCGGTGGCGTAAAGGGTGTACTGCACGTTGGCACCGCAGCTGCCGCTGCTGATAACGGGGAAGGTCAGGGTGTAGTTCTGCTGAGCCATGGGGTACAGGGTGTGGAAATCCTGAGTATTGAAGGAATCCTCACGGATATGGTCAGCGAAGGAGGCCTGATTTTTCAGGAAGTAGGCGTAATCGGCATAACCGGCATCCCACGTACTGTCCAGATTGTAGTAAACATCGCCCAGCCGCACGATGTTCCACGCATGCTCGACGCCGGTCTCAGCATCGTAGCCGGCAATGATGCGGCAGTCGATGCCGGCCTCCAGCAGCAGGCGGTACATGAGCGCCGCATAGCCCAGACACACGGCCTTGCCGTCACGCAGGGCGGCGAAAGCGGTGAAATGCGCCGTGTAGCTCTCGTCCTCCAGATGGTCATAGTCGTAGGACACCGTATCGCAGACGAAGGAATAGATGGACAGGATCTTGGTGTAGTCATCCGTGGACGTCGTGAAGCCGAAGCCGTCAATAATGGCCTTGACCTGCTGCGAAACGTAAGACTCTTCGGAGATGTAGGACGTATAGTATCCAAAGTAATAGCGAATATCCAGATAGTAGTAGCCGTCCTTTTCCGTATATTCAGCACTGTATTCGACGGTTTTGAGCTGCCACAGCAGGTAGTCGCCTTCGTTGCCCACGCCGGTATGGGCCGTGGCCAAAGCCAGCATGCCCAGAATCAGGGCTTCCATCTCCGCTTCGCCGGGAACGTCCGTCTTACTCACCCGCAGCGGGATATCGTTATACTGGCTGCGCCCCACCATCCGCTCACGCAGATAGAGGATCGCCTCCGCCACATCGGTGTAGTAGCCGTTGTCCTTAGCGGCAGCATAGAGGGGCTTTCGTGTCAGTGAGCCTTCCAGCTTGCCGTCGGTCAGCAGACGGGCTGCGTCGGACAGCGCACCGGGGTCCACATCGGTGGCAGGAAGCGTTCCTTCCGGAGCCTCATCGGCCGCCGTTTCAACGGCCGTTTCGGGGGCAGAGAGGTCTGTTTCTGCCGCCGGTTCCGCAGCCCACACCGGGACCACCAGCTGGACCACCAGCAGCACACTCAAAAAGACGGAAAGCAGTTTTTTCATCAAATGCGCACCTCGTTTCTTTTGTCGGTTTTTCTTGTGATGCCATTGTATCATCCCGCCCGCTATCTGTCAATATAACGAGAGAGAGAGAGAGAATGGTGATAATTTTGTGCAAGTTGACAACATGCACCGTTTTTGCAGAAACTCGCCCTCTTTTTATAAAAACACAGATTTCAGGCAAACCGGTGACAGAGTTTTCCTGAAAATTTTGCCGCCCCTCCCCCGCCCCGGCTCGGGGGGTGGAGTGGGGCGACGCACCCCGAGCCGGGGCCAAAAAAGAGACACCCCTGTGGGTGATTGGATGGTGGCGGAGGCTCGGGTTCGTCAATTTGCATTTTCGTTCCAATGGAACGAAAATAGAGGTTGCGCTCCGTCAAGCCGTCGCGCATAACAGTCCGCCGGACTGTTACATTTTGTTCGTTCGACTCACCCTCTACCAAACGCAAAAAGACCGCCCGACTGGGCGGCCTTTTTGCGTTTGTGTAAAGGCTACGAAAAAGACATTTTAACGATTTTTCGTATGAATTCGAGCTCTTACAAAAATGATGCATCGACTTCGTCGATATGATGCATTACGCTGTGCGCAATATGATGTAAATTCGCTTCGCTCATTTATGATGCGAAGCGTTCCTACATGTTGCGAAGCAACACATCATTAACAAAGTGACATCATTAGCGTAGCGACACCATGTTCCCGAAGGGAACGCTTCATTGAAAAACGACAAGTTTCTGTCGAAACTTGTCGTTTTTCTTGGTGGAGGCGAGGGGAGTCGAACCCCTGTCCGAAAGCGTTTTGACAAGACTTTCTCCGGGCGCAGTTAAGTTTCAGGATTCCCGCCCTGACAAGGCACTTAACAGACTTGGCAGTTTGGTAGAGTCATCATGCGTGGGCGGGGCAACTCTTACCCGCCGCACGGACGCCACGTAAACGACGCCCTCCCCGGCCCGTGGCCTCTCCGGTTCAGACGGTCACTGCTTAGGCAGCGACAGCAACAGTGTTAGTGTTGTTAGTTAATTTTTAATTGCCCGTTTTATGGTGGCCAGGCGCCACCGCCCGCTTATCCGGCCTCCGCGCCCCCGTCGAAACCGGTACGCCCCCGTGTATATGGGTGAGGTGGATTTGATTTATTTTCTCCCCGGGGCGGGGAGATCCCCACCCCGGAGCAAAATACTTACTTATCTGAACCGTGCGAAGGGATCGGCCAGCAGACGGGGAGCGGGATACTCCACGCCGTGGGTCTCCACGGTGATACTGGCGATGGTCTGGTTCTCGAAGGGCTTATCCTGGCTGTTGGTGCGCACGGAAGCGATGCGGTCCACCTCTTCCATGCCGTCCATGACCATGCCGAAGGCGGCATACTCACCGTCCAGGAAATAGCCGTCGGCATGCATGATGAAGAACTGGCTGCCGGCGGTATTGGGCGCCTGGGAACGGGCCATGCTCAGCACGCCACGGCTGTGGCGCAGGTTGTTCTCCACGCCGTTGGAGGCGAACTCACCCTTGATGCAGTAGCCGGGGCCGCCCATGCCGGTGCCCTGAGGGCAGCCGCCCTGGATCATGAAGCCGGGGATGACACGGTGGAAGATGAGGCCGTTATAGAAGCCACGGTTGCTGAGAGAGATAAAGTTGCGCACGCTCTCCGGTGCGATGTCGGGATACAGCTCGCAAACGATCTTTGCGCCGTTTTCCATGGTAATGGTTGCGATAGGATTCATATGTCCACTCCTTGTCAATTAATCATTAACTTTTAATTGTAATTCTTGTTCCGCACCGCACGGTCCATCTCCCGCTTGGCGTCACGCTCGGCGATGGCCTCCCGCTTGTCGTAGGTCTTTTTACCCTTGCAAAGGCCCAGCTCCACCTTGACCCGGCTGTCCTTGAAGTAGAGGGACAGGGGGATGAGGGCATAGCCGTCCTGCTTCTGCAGAGCGTACAGCTTGCGGATCTCCCGCTTGTGCATCAAAAGGCGCTTGGGGCGGTCCGGGTCACGGTTGAAGATGTTGCCCTGCTCGTAGGGGGAGATGTGCAGCTGGTAGGCGTAGATCTCGCCGTCCTTGGCCACGCAGAAGGAGTCCTTCAGATTGGCCTGACCACCCCGGATGGACTTGACCTCGGTACCGAACAGCTCGATACCGGCTTCGTAGCGCTCCTCCACGAAATAGTCGTGGAAGGCCTTGCGATTCTGCACCGCTACCTTGATTCCCTTCTTTTCCATGGGGTCGCGCCTCCTTTCCGCTGTGTTGAGAGTTGATTATAGCATATTTCGCCGCACCTTGCAAGGGGGAGAAAATGTCGCCGCCCGTTGGTTGCGGATAATTGTTGTTATGTAAACCTGTAAAGATAGGCGGGACGCTGGTTTGGGGGTGGAAAAAGGTTTGTGCGACGCAGAAAATGCGTGCGTAGGGACCGGCGTCCCGACGGTCCATTGTACCCCCCAACGGCGGGCCGGGGTCGGCCCGCCCTACAAGGACTACCGATCCACCCCGTAGGGCGGGGGCTTGCCCCCGCCGTCATGCGCCGCCATTGGTTGCTAATAATTGTTGTTACGTAAACCTGCAAGCATAGGCGGCGAGACGGTTTTTTGGGGGCGTGCGGGGAAAAACGGGGAGCCTGGCAGGATCGTTCCGTCCTGTAGGAGGTGATTCACGACCCCCTGTTGGTTGCGGATAATTATTGTTACGTAAACTTGCAAGAATCGGCGGGACGATGGTTTATGCAGATTTTTGGCGGGGCGCACCGTTTGCGGTGTGTTCCCGGCAGGCCGGGGGTGTTAATTGCTAATTGTTAATTGTTAATTGTTAATTGTTAATTCTCAATTGTCATCCCCCCGGCGGGACGTGGCAAGCGCCCACCGGCGCAATTCATTCGCATCCCCCTTGCCGGCCATGCACTCGCCCGCACTATTTGCATTATGTAAACCTACGAAGGCAAAAGAAAAAGACCGGGTCACCACGCCGGTCTTTTCTTTTGCACATGTCATCGGATGGCTCCCCGGGTCGGCTTCCACGCTGCCCACCGTCAGGAACTGCTGCGTCGTTGTTACAAACTGCGGCCCAATGGCCGATCCGCCGCACCGCAACGCCTTCCCCTCTGCCGGAAGCGAATGGCGCACCGGCGGGGCGGATCCTCTCAGCCTGCATCGCAGGCGCAGTCCTCTGTACCGACCCCGTTTCCGGAAACGGGGCCGCCATGCACAGTAAATCGATCCTGCTTGACGCAGGTGCCGGACTGTGTTATCCTAATTGGTAATACAGCCATACGCACCGACGCCCAACAGCGGAGTCGATTTAAGTGCATTATACCACCGCATTCCCCCTTTGTCCTCACCCCTGTCCCGGATTTCGGGGTGGGAAATCCACCGTTTGGGGTGGGAAAAGGGGTGGGACACGCCAGAGAAAGGAGGCGGCAGCCGATGAAACGAATCTTCGCCATGGCGGCACCTGCGCTGTGCCTGCTGCTGACCGGCTGCGGCCCGGTGGGCAACAAGGGCGGCACGGTATCGCTGATCTACGGCGCTGCCACACTGCTGTCGGTGCTGATGCTGGCAGGCTACTGCCTGTTTATCAAGAAAAAAGACCCGTGGTTTTTGCTGCTGTTCTCCGCCGTGATGGTGGTGGACGCCGGTTATCTGGCCCTGTCGCTGTCGGACACGCTGGCCGGTGCGCTGATGGCCAACCGGGTGTCCTATCTGGGTGCGACGCTGCTGCCCTTCTCCATGCTGAACATCATTCTGGACGTGTCGGCCCTGCGTCGCCCCCGCTGGGTGATGCCTCTGCTGACGGCGGTGGGTACGCTGGTGTTTCTGGTGGCGGCCAGTCCCGGCTACTCGGACATCTACTACAAGGAAGTGACCCTCGCCACCGTGGGCGGCGCGACGGTGCTGCGCAAGGTCTATGGCCCGTGGCATTCCCTGTATCTCTTCTTCCTGGTGGGCTACTTCCTCTCCATGCTGATCGTGATCGTCCACGCACAGCGGAAAAAGACGCTGCGTTCCCCCAGCCACGCCACCATTCTGTTTCTGGCGGTGGGCGTGAACATCGGCGTATGGCTGCTGGAGCAGCTGGTCCACACCGATTTTGAGCTGCTGAGCATCTCCTATCTCATCAGCGAGCTCTTCCTCCTCACCCTGTATCTGATGCTGCAGGAGCTGAGCAACGCCCCGGCCCAGGCCCTGCCGGCAGACGCCCCCGACCAGCCCACGCAGGCATCGGCGGACGCCGAGCGCTGCAGCTATCTGCACCGCCACCTGCCGGAGCTGACGCCCACGGAGCGGATGGTCTACGACCTGTATCTGCAGGGCAAATCCACGGCCCAGGTGCTGGAGGAACTGAACATCACCCAGAACACGCTGAAGTACCACAACCGCAACATCTACGGCAAGCTGGGCGTATCCAGCCGCAAGGAACTGCTGGCGCTGGCGCTGCAGGAGTCTGCGCAGGAATCATAAAATCAAAAGACCTGACCGATGTGGTCAGGTCTTTTTTGTTTTCTCACACGCCGAACTGCCGCTTGAGCCACCGCACGGCCATGTCCACCCAGCCCTCGCAGTCGGGGCAGACCCGGGCCTTCCCGGGCAGCGTATCCTCGGTGGCGGCATTGGCAAGGCTCAGGCCGTGCTCGCCCAGCGAATAGATGTGCAGTTCCTGGGACACGCCGGCACGGCACAGGGCGGCGGAAAAATCGATGCTGTTGACGATGGGCACCAGCTCGTCGGTGTTGGTGCTCCACAGGAAGGTGGGGGGCGTCCGATCCGTCACATGGCGCTCCAGGCACTGGAAGTCCACCTCCTCGGCGGCGGCCTCCTCCCCCAGCAGATTGCGCAGGGTGTAGCCGTCTCCGGCAGGTCCGTCGTGGATGACGGGATAGCCCAGCAGCAGGGCCTGGGGCCGAATGTCCCCGGCCGTGCAGCCCACCAGCTCATGGAGGAAATCCCGGTGCCAGAACACGCCCAGGCTGGCCGCCAGATGGCCGCCGGCGGAGAAGCCCGCCACGCACAGGCGGCTTGCGTCCATGTGATACTCCCCGGCATGGCTGCGCAGCCACAGCACCGCCTGACACAGGCTCACCAGCGCCGCCGGATAGCGGGTGGGGGCGCAGGGATAGCGCAGCACGGCAGCGTGGTAGCCCCGGGCGGCAAAGGTCAGGGCCAGCGGCTCGGCCTCACGGTCGGTGGTATAGCCGTAGCCGCCGCCGGGACAGATGAGGATCACCGGGCGGGACAGGCTGTTTTTCAATCGGTCGGAATAGTCGCAAAAGTAAGTTTCCAGATAGGCCCCCTGAGTGGGCAGGTCGATGCGCCGGTGAACCATGGCACAGCCTCCTTCGCAGATTTTCTCCATTATACCCCCTTCCCTGCCCCGGCGCAAGAAAAAAGAGCTGCCTGCCCACAGGCGAATCGCAAAGCATACCGCAGGCGGTCATCCGTCCGTGTTGGTTGTGGATAATTGTTGTTATGTCGACTTGCAAGGATAGGCGGCGACGATGGTTTATGCAGATTCTCGGTGGGGCGCACCGTTTGCGGCGCATTCTCGGCAGACGGGCATTGCCCGCCCGCATTGGTTGCGGATAATTTGTTTTATGTAAACTTGCTAAGATAGGCGGCAGGGAGATTTTTGGGGGTGGAAAAAGGTATGTGCGCCGCAAAAAATGTGTGCGTAGGGACCGGCGTCCTCGACGGTCCAAAATGCATCCCCCTCCGGCGGGCCGGGGTCGGCCCGCCCGACAAGACCTACCCCCACGCCCCCGAGGGCGGGGGAATACCCCCCATGCCGCAAGGGGGGTGGCATTTGC
>JAFQFC010000067.1 GCA_017415775.1 Oscillospiraceae bacterium | reverse complement strand
TACTTTGAGCGGGAAGGTAAACGCATGCTTCCACTCGCAATACAGGTACATCACGCTGTCTGCGACGGATATCACGTCGGCCTGTTCGTCGAGAAGCTCCAAAAACACATTGACCATTTTGGCTGAAATATAAATTCCAATCTATCGAACAGATTTTCACCACCAACACCTCTCCCTTGTAAGAGAATTCTTTTGGAACTCCGCCACATCTGCATAAAAAACGACCACCCACAACGGGTGGTCGTTTTCATTATATAATTATATAATATAGTATCAGAACAGCAGATGGGCGAACAGGGCGATCACCGGCAGGGTGACGATAGTGCGCTCCAGGAAGATGATAAACAGATTCAGCAGCGACACGGGGATCTTGCTGCCCATGATGATGCTGCCGATCTCGGACATGTAGATGAGCTGGGTCACGCTGGTGGCGGCCACCACGAAGCGGGTCATGTCGCTTTCGATACCGCCTGCGATGACGCTGGGCAGGAACATGTCGGCAAAGCCCACGATCACCGTCCGGCTGGCCAGCTCTGCCTCCGGCAGGCGCAGCAGCTCGTAGAGGTAGGTGAAGGGGATGCCCAGCCAGTGGAACACGGGGGTGAACTCGGCGATGACCAGAGCGATGGTGCCCATAGCCAAAATCACCGGCAGGGTGCCGAACCACATCTCAAAGACGTTCTCCACGCCTTCACGCACGAATTCCTTCACGCCGGGGGCTTTTTCCGCCTTGTCCAGCGCCAGCTTCAGTCCATAGCGTCCGGGGCTCATGCCCTCGGGGATGTCCTCACGGTGGGGCTTCTCGGTATAATAGCTGTCCGGCACACGGGAAAGGGGCGGCAGCTTGGGCACGATGATAGCCGCCACGATGCCGGCCACGGACACCGTCAGGTAGAAGGGCAGGAACATGTGCTCCAGACCCACCTGGGTGATGACCACCAGAGAGAAGGTGATGCTGACGGCGGAGAAGGTGGTGGCGATGACGGTGGCTTCCCGCTTGGAGTAGAAGCCTTCCTCATACTGCTTACTGGTCAGCAGCACGCCGATGGAGCCGTCGCCCAGCCAGGAGGCCACGCAGTCCAGTGCGCTGCGGCCCGGCAGGTTGAACACAGGCCGCATCAGGCGGATCATCAGGGCGCCGAAAAAGTCCAGCAAACCGTAGTTCAGCAGCAGGGCCAGCAGGAAACCGGCCAGCAGGAACACGCACACCAGAATCGGCATCAGGTCGCCGATGACCACCATGCCGGTGGCGTCACCGATGAGGAAATCGGGGCCCAGATCGAAGTAGATCATGTTGGCCAGCACGAAGCCGATAAGCCGCACAACGAGCCAGAAGCCCTTCACGGAGAAGAGGTTGTCCAGCTTGGGGTTCTTCTTCAAAATGGCCAGCGGGTGCAGCCGGTGGATCACCGTCACCACGGTGCTGATGCAGATCAGCAGCCAGATGACCGTGAGGCTTCCCTCGCCCATCAGGTCCAGCAGACCGTTGGCGGCCACGGCGATGGGGATGGTCAGATTGCCGTTTTGCATGATGGGCGTCACAAAGAGGAACATACCCACCAGCGACGGGAGGAGAAATCGATAAAAGCGTTTGTCATGCAGCAGTTTCATGGCAGCTCCTTATCCGATGGAAAATTTCCGCCGCAAAGCGACAGCGATATACATCATACCTTATGTTTATTCAAAAAACAACCCCCATTTTGCATATAAAAAAGCCACCCCCAGCGGGTGGCTTTTTTATTCGCAGTAAAAGCAGTCCTCCCGCCACTTGGCAGGATTGGTGTCCATGTATTCCCATACACGCAGGTAATCGACCTCGCTGCGGATGATGTGGTCGTGATAGGACCGCTGCCAGATGCGGCCTTCAAAAGGCGGCAAAATCCCTCGCTTTACCAATTTGATATATTCCAGCGTGGAATACCGCTTGAAATCCTGCATGATCCGTGGAATCGTAGGGGCGGATTCCATATCCGCCCGTTCTATCGTGATCATGGCATGAAAATGATTGGGCATCACCACATATTTGGGCGACGACACACCTTTATACCGGCCGATCGTCTCCAAAAAAGTGCGCTCAACCATGCGGGCGGATATAGAATCCGCCCCTACAGGTGCAAACAAATTTTTACGACCTTGGGTGCACACGGTCACAAAATACGCACCC
Organism: Oscillospiraceae bacterium; assembly: GCA_017415775.1. Lineage (GTDB taxonomy): Bacteria > Bacillota > Clostridia > Oscillospirales > Oscillospiraceae > Vescimonas. The sequence goes on along the minus strand of JAFQFC010000067.1, from coordinate 2,702 downwards.
GGCGAGGAGTAATCCCATCCCGGCAGCCGGGGCGTTTTTCGCTTGGGTAAGTCCGCCATCACAGGAACATGTCATTCTCTGCCCGCCGGGCATACATCTCCTCCAGCTCGTGCTGGTGGTAGAGGTAGCCCTCGTCGGTGAAGTACTTGGCCCCGGTGGGGCAGCCCTTGACGCAGGCGCAGCACTTGATGCAGATGCCCGCCACCTCCGCCACGTTGTCGGCAGAAATGGAGCCCATGGGGCATTTGGCGGCGCACAGACCGCAGTTTGTGCATTTCTCCGCATCCGTCACCGGCTTGACCTTCAAAATGTTGATGAAGTTGCCCTCCCGGTCACGGGGCTTGTAGTAGGGCCGGATGGGGTCGCAGCCCGACACGGCAATGGGCAGTTTCTCCGGCGGCACGAAATCCAGGTTCAGCACCTTTCCGGCCACCGTCTCACCGAAGCCGTCCATCAGCTTCCGATCCTCATCGTCGGGTCGGCCCGCCGCCAGCACCGTGGAGAAGGCGTGCTCGCCCACAAAAGCGGCGGCTGCCACGCAGGAGAAGTGCCGCAGCTGCAGCAGATTGCGCAGCTCGATGAGAGCGTCATCATAATTGCGGTTGCCGAACAGCACCACCGGCACGGCCAGAGCGCCGTTGCCCTTGATGCTCTCCTTCAAAAAGGGCAGCAGCACATTGGGCACACGGCCGGCATACACCGGCGTGCCCAGGATCACCAGATCACCGGTGCAGAACTGCAGCTTCTCCTGCCGCTCCTGAGGCAGGGTGAAGCTGATGGCATGCCAGGGACAGCCCAGCTCCCGGGCAGCGGCAGCAGCGATGGTCTTCACCGTCTGCTCCGTGGTGCCTGTGGCGCTGAAATATACTGCCCACACGTTTCTGATACGCATAGCCGTCCTCTCCCTTACAGCGCAAAGTCTTCCGGTTTCTGTACTGCCAGCTTCACCGGCCGGGGCGGCACCCGCTTGAGGGGATCGTAGACGAAGGCGCCGCAGTGATGCTCGCAGGCCACGATGCCCCGCTTGACGCAGGCCACCTCCGTGTCGCTGATGCGGCTGCCCTTGTCGCAGTATTCGCACCGGGGCTCCATATTTTTACGGAAAAGACTCATGGTTCTTCCTCCTTATGCCCCGCAGGGCAATTCATGCCAACGGCAATTCATTGTGAGCGCTTTGCGCTCACAGAGTATAAAGCTTGACTTCCTTCTCCTCCACCACGGCCTTGATCTGGGTGATGGGGTTGTCGTAGCTGTCGATGATGGCGGTGGCCATCTTGTCTTCCAGCTCCTTCTGGATGGTGCGGCGCAGGTTGCGGGCGCCGTAGGCGGCGGAATAGGACTTCTCCACCAGCAGGTCCACCAGACCCTCGTCCCAGGTGAAGGTATAACCCTTGTCCTTCAGGGAATCCTTCAGCTCGCCCAGCATGATGCCGGCGATGTCACGGAAATGCGCCTCGGTCAAGCGGTTGAAATAGATGATCTCATCCACACGGTTGATAAACTCAGGGCGCAGGAACTCCTGCAGCGCCTTCATCACACGGTCCTTGTCCTGATCGCCGCTGCTGCGGCCGAAGCCCACGCTGCCCACGCCCTTGTCGGAGCCGGCGTTGGAGGTCATGACGATGACGGTGTTTTCAAAATTCACCTTGCGGCCGTGGGCGTCGGTGATCTCACCGTCGTCCAGAATCTGCAGCAGCACGTTGAGAACGTCGGGGTGGGCCTTCTCGATCTCGTCGAAAAGCACCACGCTGTAGGGCTTGCGGCGGATCTTCTCGGTCAGCTGACCGGCCTCGTCGTAGCCCACGTAGCCGGGGGGCGAACCCACGATGCGGCTGACGGAGTGCTTCTCCATGAATTCGGACATATCCAGACGGATCAGGGACTCGGGAGCATTGAAGAGATCGTCGGCCAGCTGCTTGACCAGCTCCGTCTTGCCCACGCCGGTGGAACCCACGAAGATGAAGCTGACGGGCTTATGCTTGGGGGAAATGCCCACCCGGTTGCGGCGGATGGCGGCGGCAACGGCGTCGATGGCCTGATCCTGACCCACGATGTGCTTTTTCAGCCGGTCGCCCAGCTCGGAGAGGCGCTTGAACTCCTCTTCCCGGATGCGGCTGGCGGGGATCTTGGTCCACAGCTCGATGACCCGGGCGATGTTCTCCATGGTCAGCTCCGGCACGCCCTTGGCCTCCAGCGCTTCCACCTCGGCCTGCAGGCGCATCTCCTGACTGCGCAGCTCGGCGATGCGGGCATAGCGCTCGTCCATGTCGGCGCCCTCGGGGTCGGCGCTCATGAGAGACTCCCGCTCAAAGGTGACGTTTTCCAGATCACGCTTCGCCTCCAGCAGGCGGTTGATGTCCTCATTCTTCAGGTTCAGATCCGAGCAGGCCTCGTCGATGAGGTCGATGGCCTTGTCGGGCAGGAAGCGGTCGGTGATATACCGCTCAGAGAGCACCACCGCCTGACGCAGCACGCCGTCGCTGATGCGCACGCCGTGGTGGGCCTCGTAGTAGTGGGCGATGCCACGCAGGATCTTCAGGGTATCCTCGATGTTGGGCTCGTTGACCGTAACGGGCTGGAAGCGGCGCTCCAGCGCGGTGTCCTTTTCGATGTGTTTGCGGTACTCGTTGAGGGTGGTGGCGCCGATGACCTGTAGCTCGCCTCGAGAGAGAGCGGGCTTGAGGATGTTGGCGGCGTTCATG
>JAFQFC010000066.1 GCA_017415775.1 Oscillospiraceae bacterium | reverse complement strand
TAGATGGGGATGTTGGTCAGCACGTCGGTGTACTGCTCAGCCAGAATGGTGGTAGCGGCATCGTTGAGGATACCGGCGTTAGCGTTGTTATAAGAGGTCAGAACGGGGACATAGTAGTTGGCGTTAGCCATAGCAGTCAGAGCGGAGGTGAAGTCAGCACCGATGACACCCATGACCACCACATCACAGCCGGCGTTCTTCAGCGCGTTGATGGCAGCGGAGAAGTCGGTGGAGGTGACGTTCTGATAGGTGATGGCATCCTTCTGAGCGGCGGGCAGATCAGCTGCCTCAGCCTCGATGCCCTTCAGAATGGTCTGGCTGGCTTCCACAGTGTTGGTCAGGACGCCCACCTTGGTGCCGCCCAGGCCACCGTTGGCCAGAGGAGCGAAGGCACGGAGGATCAGCATTCTGCCCTCGGTGAAGTTCAGGGGCTGGACGGGGAAGATACCTCTGTCAGCACCCTCAGCGGCCTCGTTCAGCAGCTCGTTGTTACCGGCAGCGGCGTAGACCATGGGGACATTGGCTTCCTTGATGATGGGCAGGTTGGCTGCCACGCAGTTAGAGGCGAAGTTGCCGACGATGGCGAACACCTCATCCTCATGGATCAGCTGCTCGGTCAGCGTCACGGACTGGGTAGCCACGCCGCCGTCATCGTAATGCTGCAGCTTCACGGACTTGCCGTTAAAGCCACCCTCGGCGTTGTAGGCAGCGAAAGCGGCCTCAATACCAATATTGAAGGGGCCGCCGATGGTAGCCAGCGCACCGGTAGTACCGGCAGTGTTGCCCACCAGAATGGTGTCCTCAGTGACACCCTTCAGCTCCTCGGCAGCAGGGGCCTTCTCGCCGCAGGCGACGAGACCCAGCACCATGACGAGGGCCAGAACCAAAGCTAAAAACTTCTTCATGATTTGATCTCCTTTTTTCATCTTATTTGTTCTCATTCCTGAGAGGGACTACAGTCATGTTCTCAACCGCCCAAGTACGCCTCGATGAGCCGCTCGTCGTGGAGCAGTTCCTCTGCCGGACCGTGCATACGGATCTTGCCCAGTTCCAGCACATAGGCGTAGTCGGCGATCTTCAGTGTGGCAAGGGCGTTCTGCTCCACGATAAGGATCGTGGTGCCCTCGCTGCGGATCTTTTGCAGTGCTTCAAAGATATCGCGGATCAGCAGCGGTGCAAGACCCAGAGAGGGCTCATCCAGCACCAGCATACGGGGGCTGCCCATCAAGGCACGACCGATGGCCAGCATCTGCTGCTCACCGCCGGAGAGTGTGCCGGAGGGCTGCTTGGCGCGCTCTTTCAAACGGGGGAAGAGCTGATAGACACGCTCAAAGTTGTCATTGAGCTGCTGCTTGGCGCTGACGCGCACACCGTTGATCTCGCGGGTCTTTAAGGTGTGGGCACCGGCGCGGAGATTCTCCTCCACCGACAAACCCAGCAGCACATGGCGGCCTTCCGGCGACTGCATGATGCCGCGGCGGGCGATCTGATGGGCGTTTCTTCCGGCGATGTTCTCCCCTTCAAAGAGGATCTCGCCGCCGGTGGGCTTCAAAAGTCCCGACACCGCTTTCAGCGTGGTGGTCTTGCCTGCACCGTTGGCACCCAGCAGCGCCACGATCTGTCCTTCCGAAACGGTAAGGTCAATACCCTTGAGGGCGGCGACGGCACCGTAATTCATTTTCAAACCCTGAATTTTCAGCAGTTCCATGCCATCACACCTCCTCAATACCCAAATAGGCTTCCTGCACAGCCTTGTTCTGCTTGATCTCCTGACAGGTGCCGATGGCCAGCATCTTACCGAAGGAGATGGCGCAGACGGTGTCGCACACATTCATCACCAGAGACATATCGTGCTCCACCAGCAGGATGGTCACACCGAACTCATCGCGGATGCGGCGGATGGTCTCCGTCAGCTCCGCCGTCTCGCTGTCGTTAAGACCTGCGGCGGGCTCATCCATAATGATGAGACGGGCATCGGACATCAGGGCACGGGCGATCTCCACCTTTTTGAGGATACCGTAGGGCAGACCGAAGGCCAGCCAGTTGGCATAGCTCTCCAAGCCCATGAACTTCAGCACGCGCCGTGCCTTTTCCTTCAAGGCCTCCTCTTCGCGGCGGAGGGAGGGCAGTCCCAGCGCCTGTACCAGCAGGTTGGAGCGGTATTCGCGGGTGCAGGCCACCAGCAGGTTATCCAACACGCTGATCTCCTTCACCAGCTCCACGTTCTGGAAGGTGCGGGCCACGCCCTGCAAGATCACATCGTGGACCTGGAAGCCACGGAGGTCGACCACTTCGTTATCCTTGTTGCAGAAGTGGATGTCGCCGTCGGTGGCATCGTAGAAACGGGTGATGCAGTTAAAGACTGTGGTCTTACCTGCACCGTTGGGGCCGATGAGACCGAAGATCTCGCCCTTTTTCACATCGAAGGTCACATCATCCACGGCCTTAAGGCCGCCGAAGTACATCTTCAGACCTTCCACACGCAGCAGCACATCTTCGGGGAGCTCAATGCTCTTAGCGCTGCCGTGGAGGGCTTCGATCTTGCTGTCCAAAGCGGCGATACGGCTGCGAAGGGTGGCTTGCTTTTTCTCCAAAGCGGCGCTGTCCTTGCTCTCCAGCTCCGCTTTTTTCTTGTTGTACTGCTCCAGCGCCGCTGCCTTGGCAGTTTCGTAGGCGCTTTCATCAGCAGTGGTGTTCTTTGCTAAGAAGGCTTCTTTTTCCTTCTCCAGTCGGGCGGCCTCCCCTGCGCGCTTGCTCTCAAGGGCAGCGAGGTCGGTGCGCTGCTTTTCCAGCAGGGGCTTCCAATCCTCACCCTTGGAAACAGCCTCAAAGATGGCCTTGGCGCAGCCGTGGTTCACGGCGCGGCGATCCAGATTCTGCTTCACATCGAACCGCTGCAGCGCTGCATCCAGCTGACGCTGTGCGTATTCTTCCTTGTCGCAGGCGGCAAAAGCGGCCTTCATCAGATCCTTATCCAGCTTGGCACCGTAGCGGCTCAAGCTCTTTTCACGGCGGAGGGAGAGAACGTGTTCCAGTTCCTCCAGCTCCAGCTGTAAGCTGCGGCGCTTACGCTGCAGCTTCAGCAGACGCTGCTGTGCAGAGGGGAGTAATTTAGTCTTTGCCATACTTTGCCTCCCTTCTTGCCAAGCGCTTCTTGCGGATCTTACCGCGGACTTCCTGTACCAGCTGTGCCACACCGCCGGGGTAGAACATCACCACCAGCACCACCAGGATGCCGGAGACGAAGGTGATGATCACGGGATTCTCCTGCAGGAAGGGGATGCGGTTTAGCAGCATGGTCTGCAAGCCGTACATAATGAATGTGCCGAACACGGCACCCCAGATGGAGCGGAAACCACCGATAATGACCGCCGCCAGAATGTTCAGCGAGG
>JAFQFC010000065.1 GCA_017415775.1 Oscillospiraceae bacterium | reverse complement strand
GTTGATAGGTTTATCCGACAGGCAAAGAAATACCTGTATCTGGAGAAGCTGACACCCACCATTCTGAACGATATGGTCAACGCCGTATATGTTCATGCACCGGACAAGTCCAGTGGACATCGAGTGCAGGATGTGACGATCAGCTACAACTATATCGGCATACTTCCCGCCAATTTACTCTATGACGTTATGAACGGAAAAGCGGCATGATTACTCATGCCGCCTTCCCGAAAACATTATTATACTGTTTTATTGGACCGCCCCGAAGGCTCTCTTTTTTAATTCCATTCGATTTCGATGTCCCAATGGGCCAAGTCGTAGAAGGGGTTGGCGGCAGTGGGGGTGATGGGGCCCACCACATCGGAAGGCAGCAGCACCGACACATTCTTGAAAAACAGGGGCAGAATGGGTGCTTCCTGCTGCAGCTGCCGGCACAGGGCCAGCATGGCGGCAGGCCGCTGGCTGTCGCCGGCAAGGAGAAGCTCGCCCAGCAGGGCGTCTGTCTCGGCGTTGGAGTAGCCGCCGTAATTCAGCGCACCGCCGGTGCCGATGAGGCTGCGCAGATCCCAGTCGGCGGTCAGGCGGCACTCGCCGTAGTAGAGGTCAAAAGCGCCGGAGGATAGGGCCTCCAGATATTTGTCCCAGCTCAGGACTTTGACGGTGATCTGCAGGTCGTGGTGGGACAGATCAGCGGCGATGCGCTTGGCGGCATCCACCTTGAAGCCGTTTTCCCGGTTGACGATCAGCGTCAGCTTCACTGTACCGCCGTCGGCATAGCCGGCCTCGGCCATGGCAGTGTCAAAGTTGTCGGGGGAGTAGGGCACATCCAGACTGTGGGGATAAAGGTCGCTGGCGGGGGACAGAGGGGACTGAGCGGCCTGTGCGTGGCCAAGGAAAAAGGCATCGATGCAGCCCTGCCGGTCGACGCCCAGCTGCAGAGCCCGGCGGACGGCGGGGTTTTTCACGGCACGGCTGCCAGTGTTGATGCCGATATAATGCATGGTGGTGGTGGCTGCGTCGGTGTAGCTGCCGCTGCCGTAGACGTTGGAGGTGTCGGTGGCGGTCAGGTCACACATCAGCAGCTGGATCTCCCGGGCATAGAAGGCGTAGGACATGGTGTCGCTGTCCTTGCACTTCACCAGCTCCACCCGCTGCAGCGGCATGGGGCGGTGCTGCCACCAATTTTCATGGCGGGCCAGATGGATGCCGGTGTCATCGTTGCGGTAGTAATACGGGCCGGTGCCGATGGGGAAGGTGCGGCTGCCGGTGGCGTTCTTGATGATGGGAATATCCAACCGGGTGATGAAGGAGGCGTTGCCCGTTTTCAGCTTGATGGTAATGGTGTTGCCGTCGGCGGAGACGGAGCTGACGTCTGCCAGCCGTGCGCCGTAGCGCTCAGAGGCCATGGCCCGCTTCAGAGAGTAGACCACGTCCCGGCCGGTCAGGTCGCTGCCGTCGGAGAAATGCACATTCCGGCGCAGGGTAATGGTGTAGGTGCGGCAGGTATCGTCGCAGCTCCAGGTGTCGGCCAGCATAGGCTGGGGACGGAAGGCGGGATCCAGCGTAAAGAGTCCTTCATACAGCAGGGTACCCAGCGTGCGCTGGGCGCCGTCGGCGCAGGTGATGGGGTCTGCCGTCTGGCCGGAGAGATAGGGCAGGGCGAAGGAGGTGAGGATCTGGGGTTCCTCTTCCTTCTTGCCGGCGCCGTAGTAGTCGACCAGCGTCTGATAGAGGTCGTTTTGGGGTTCGTCCGCCCACTCGCCGCAGGCGGTGAGGGAGAGGGTCATGGCTGCCAGCAGCAGCCAGAGGAGCAGGCGTTTCATAGGCTGTCCTCCCCGCCGGTGAGGGCGATCATGGCGCACTGGACACCCCGGGCCTGCCCCATTTTCCGATGGGACCAGAAGAGATCGGGGTGACAGGCGGTGCAAAGGTCGCAGATCTCCACCGAGGCGACGCCCAGACGCTGCAGCCAGTGGGCGTTGATGGCCTTCAGATCGATGTGCCACTTGCTGCCCCGACGCTCCATAAAAGCGTCGGCGTCGCTGCCCAGCGCAGTGCGCAGGGCTTGGGGCACATCGTCGTCGGTTTCAAAGCAGCACTGCCCGATGGCGGGTCCGATGGCGCAGTGCAGGTCGTGAGGATCGGTGCCGAAATGACGCTGCATCTCCAGCGCCGTCTTTTGCACAAGGCCCATGGCCACGCCACGCCAGCCGGCATGGACGGCGCCGATGGCCCTGCGGACCGGGTCATACAGCAGAATGATGCCGCAGTCGGCGGAAAAAACGGTGAGGGCGATGTTCGGCGTCCGGCAGATGAGGGCGTCGGCGCTGGTGTAATCCCGCTCACGCCACAGACCCTTGCCGATGTCGTTTTCTGTCACCAACAGGACGTTGTCCTCGTGGACCTGACGGCTCAGCACCGTGCGGCGGGGATCGGTGCCGATGACGGCGCAGAACCGGCGGTAGTTCTCCCGCACGTGGTCCATGCTGTCGCCCCGGCCGATGCCCAGATCCAGACTGTCCCACGGCGGCAGACTGACGCCGCCGGGGCGGGTGGAAAAGCCGTGGCGCACACCGGGTAGGGCAAGAGATTCACTTGTCAGCCAGATGAGGCCCTGTTTTTCGTGGGTCCGGAAGGGCATGGGGTTCTCCTTTACGGTGACTCAGGCATTTCTGCCGCAGCACTGCTTATACTTCTTGCCGCTGCCGCAGGGGCAGGGCTCATTGCGGCCCACCTTGGTGACCTTGCGGGGCTGCTTTTTCACGGTGCCGTCGCCGCCGTGGTTCTCGGTGATACCGCTGGCCACACGCTCACGCTTGATCTCCTGATCCTTATTCAGTCGGACGGAGTACAGACGGCGGACGGTTTCCTCCTGAATGGAGGAGATCATTTCTTCGAACATATCCAGGCTTTCCCGCTTGTAGGCGATGACGGGATCGTCCTGTGCGTAGGCACGCAGGCGGATGCCCTGACGCAGCTCGTGCATGGCATCGATGTGGTCCATCCAATGCTCATCCACCACACGCAGCAGCACCACACGCTCCAGCTCACGCATCAGCTCGCTGCCCAGCTCCCGTTCCTTCTTCTCGTAGAAGTCGGCGGCGGCAGCAATGAAAGCGTCGGTAAATTCCTCGGCGGACTTGGAGATGATCTCTTCCTCCGTGAAACGGACGGCGTACTTGGGGAAGTACACGCCTTCCAGACCACGCAGCATCTCACGGCAGGAGGCCATGTCCAGACGGGACTGACCGCCGAAAGCGGCAGACACGTGGGAAGTGATGGCGGTATTCATCATGTTCATGATGATGCTCTTCACGTCCAGACCATCCAGCACCTGCTTGCGCTGGCCGTAGATGATCTCACGCTGCTTGTTCATCACGTCGTCGTATTCCAGCACCGACTTACGGGACTGGAAGTTGCGGGACTCCACGGTGGTCTGGGCCTGCTCGATGGCCTTGGTCAGCATCTTCTGCTCGATGGGAGTATCCTCATCCAGCTGCATCTTGTCCATGATGCTGTTGATCCGCTCGCCGCCGAACAGGCGCATCAGATCGTCTTCCAGAGAGATGTAGAACCGGGTCTCGCCGGGGTCACCCTGACGGCCGGCACGGCCACGCAGCTGATTATCGATACGGCGGGAGTCGTGACGCTCGGTGCCGATGATATACAGGCCGCCGGCGGCACGGACCTTCTCGGCTTCGCCGGCAATGGCGTCTTTGTGGAATTGCAGACGCTGGGCGAACAGGGCACGGGCGTCCAGGATCTCCTGATTGTCCGTCTCGGCGTAGCCGGTGGCTTCGGCGATCAGCTCGTCGGTGAGACCGGCCTTGCGCAGATCGTTCTTGGCCAGATACTCGGCGTTACCGCCCAGCATAATATCGGTACCACGACCGGCCATGTTGGTGGCGATGGTCACGGCACCCAGCTTACCGGCCTGAGCCACGATCTCGGCTTCCCGTTCGTGGTTCTTGGCGTTCAGCAGATTGTGGGGGATCTTTTCACGGCTCAGCAGCTTGCCCAGCAGCTCGTTCTTCTCGATGGAAGCGGTACCCACCAGCACGGGCTGGCCCTTGGCATGGCACTCCTTGACCTGGGCGATGACGGCACGGTACTTGCCCATCTCCGTCTTGTAGACCACGTCCTCGTTGTCGACACGGGCGATGGGACGGTTGGTGGGGATCTCGATGATATCCAGCTTGTAGATGGTGCCGAACTCCTCTTCCTCGGTGAGGGCGGTACCGGTCATGCCGGAGAGCTTGCTGTACAGGCGGAAATAGTTCTGGAAGGTGATGGTGGCCAGGGTCTTGCTCTCACGCTGGATGGACAGGCGCTCCTTGGCCTCGATGGCCTGATGCAGACCGTCACTGTAGCGGCGGCCGAACATCAGACGGCCGGTGAACTCGTCCACGATGACCACTTCGCCGTCCTTGACCACGTACTCCACGTCCTTGCGCATGGTGCCGTGGGCCTTGATGGCCTGATTGATGTGGTGGGAAATGGTGGAGTTTTCCGGGTCGGACAGGTTTTCCAGATGGAAGAACTGCTCGGCCTTCTTCACGCCCCGGGCGGTGAGGGTGGCGGTGCGGGACTTCTCGTCCACCACGTAGTCGGCGTCGATGTTGACGTCCTCTTCCTCCTTGGCGTCCACCTCTGCCACCACCTTCTTGCGCAGGGTGCGGGCGAACATTTCGGCCATGTCATACAGCTGGGTGGACTTTTCCCCCATGCCGGAAATGATCAGGGGAGTGCGGGCTTCGTCGATGAGGATGGAGTCCACTTCGTCCACGATGGCAAAGTTGTGACCACGCTGCACCTGCTCGGTGGCATAGAGGGCCATGTTGTCGCGCAGGTAGTCGAAGCCCATCTCGTTGTTGGTGCCGTAGGTGATGTCGGCGGCGTAGGCCTTCTGGCGCTCTTCCTTCTCCACGCCGTGGATGATGAGGCCCACCTCCAGACCCAGGAAGCGGTGGACCTTGCCCATCCACTCCGAGTCACGCTTGGCCAGATAGTCGTTGACGGTGACGATGTGAACGCCCTTGCCGCTCAGTGCATTCAGATAGGCGGGCAGGGTAGCCACCAGCGTCTTACCTTCACCGGTCTTCATTTCGGCGATGCGGCCCTGATGCAGCACGATGCCGCCAATCAGCTGTACCCGGTAGGGGCGCAGGCCCAGCACACGCCAGGATGCCTCACGGGCGGTGGCAAAGGCCTCGGGCAGGATGTCGTCCAGCGTCTCACCATTGGCAAGGCGCTCCTTGAACTCCGCCGTCTTGGCCTGCAGCTGGGCGTCGGTGAGGGCCTTATACTCCTCCTCCAGCGCTTCGATCTTGTCCACGATGGGATAGATGGCCTTCAGCTCACGGTCGCTGTAAGTGCCGAAAATCTTGGTAAACAGTCCCATTTCTATTGCGATCCTTTCTCAAAGGGTATTTTGACATAATAATACCCATACACTATACCACAAAGCGGTGTCATATGCAAAGGAAAATGGGACGAAAAGTGCGGTGTTTACAAAAAGTTTGCAGGAAAAAAGCCGGACTTTCGTCCGGCTTAGGGAAGATTTTTCTTAAAACACCACATCCGTCTCCTTCTCGCCCATGAGGGCTACGGAGCCGGTGATGTGCAGTTGGGTAACGCACTGTCCGTTCCATGCCGTCACGACGGCGATGGTGCCGCCCTGCTGACGGATGCTGAGACATTGCGCTGTGCCCCGCCTGACGGTGAGGTAGCAGGCGACGGCGGCGCTGCCGCTGCCGCAGCCCCGCTCCCACACGGCGGTGTCGGTGGGCTTGACATATACCAGCGGGTCGATGGCGGTGCGTTCTTCGTCCAGCAGGATCAGCCCCACGGCCTCACCGGGCAGATCGGCGCTCCAGCGGCGCAGCAGCTCCTCGGCGTCTTCACGGCAGACGGTGCCTTGGGGAGCGATGATGTGGCAGATGCCGGGGAGAAACACCACCGTCAGCGTCACTTCACCGGCGGCGGTGGGGAAGGTGCGCTGCTCCATCTTCTCCGGCAGCGGCAGCTTCACTGTGGCGAGATAGCCGTAGCGGACCGGCGTCACGGCGCAGGGCACGAGGGCGTCGGCGCCGGAGATCTCCAGCAGGAAATCGTGGGTCACACCGTGGGGCAGTCTGTCCCGGCGGCACAGCCATGCGCCAAGGCCCATGGTGGCGTTGCCGCAGAACTCGCCGCCCATCATCTGCAGCCGGGCAGGGGCGGTGTCGGAGGTTTCCAGAAAGCCCACCTGCTCGGCGTCCTTCTCCAGGCGCAGCAGCCATGCGGCGGTCTGGGGCTGCAAAGCCCGGGGCACCGGGGTGGTGACCAGCAATGTGATATTCTTGGTAGGGTCAACGACCGTGTAGCGCAGCACCATGGCGGGACGTCCTTTCCGTGGGAGTTGATGATATTATACTCCATGGCGACAGGAATTGCAATTCCTGTTGCTCCCCGGGAAAAATGGTGATATAATATGAACAAGAGAGAGAAACAATGTCCGTACGGCGGCTTTCACCGCCGTGAAACCATGAGTTCTGGAAAGGAAAATGGATATGAAACTCAGCTTTTTCGGCGCTGACCATTGCGTGACCGGCAGCTGCCACTGTCTGGAAGTCAACGGCAAACGGATCCTGGTGGACTGCGGTCTGCAGCAGGGACAGGACGAGATCGACAACGCCTCTCTGCCCTTTGCGCCCAATACCATCGACGTGGTGCTGGTGACCCATGCCCACATTGACCACTCCGGCCGTGTGCCCATGCTCATCAAGCAGGGCTTCTCCGGCCGCATCGTCACCACCCGGCTGACGGCTGACCTGCTGGACATCATGCTGCAGGACTCTGCCCATATTCAGGAAAGTGACGCTGAGTACGAGAACAAGAAAAATCAGCGTGCCGGACGTCCGCTCGTCGAGCCCATCTATACCGTGGCCGACGCTATGCGTGTGCGGGAATTCCTGACCACCTGCGAGTACGGCGAAACGGTGGAGCTGTGCGAGGGCGTGACGGCGGAGTTCATCGACGCCGGCCATCTGCTGGGCTCTGCTACCATTAAGGTCACCGCCACCGAGGGCGGCGAGAAGCGGACCATCGTCTTCTCCGGCGACATCGGCAACGTGGATCAGCCTATCATCCGTGATCCCCAGACCTTCAGCGAGGCGGACTACGTGGTGATGGAAAGCACCTACGGCGACCGCAACCACACCGAGGTGTGGAGCTATACTGACGAGCTGGCCCAGATCATTGACGAGACCCTGGGCCGCGGCGGCAATGTAGTGATCCCCTCCTTCGCCGTGGGCCGCACCCAGGAGCTGCTGTACTTCATCCGTGAGATCAAGGACCAGAACCTGGTGAAGTCCGTGCAGGATTTCCCCGTCTATGTGGACAGCCCCCTGGCCAAAAAGGCCACCACCATTTTCTGCGGCGACCTGCAGGGCTATCTGGATGACGATGCCAGAGAACTGGTGGGTGACGGCACCCATATGTTCTCCTTCCCCGGTCTGCACCTGACCGAAAGCACCGACGAGTCCAAGGCCCTGAATATGGATAAGACCCCCAAGGTCATCATTTCCGCCTCCGGTATGTGCGACGCCGGCCGCATCCGCCATCATCTGAAGCACAATCTGTGGCGTCCTGAATCCAGCGTGGTGTTCGTGGGCTTCCAGTCTCCCGGCACGCTGGGCCGCCATCTGCTGGAAGGCGCCGAAAGCGTGAAGATGTTCGGCGAGAAGATCTCCGTCAAGGCGAAGATCGTCAACTTCCAGGGCCTCAGCTCCCACGCCGACCACGACCATCTGGTGCAGTGGGCCAAGGCCGTGAAGCCTGAGGCAACGAAGCACATCTTCGTGGTCCACGGCGACGCCGAGGTGGTGCCTCTGTTCGTCAAGGATCTGGAGGATCTGGGCTACAGCGCCCACGGCCCGCTGTACACCGAGGAGTACGACCTGATCGCCAATGCGCAGATCAAGGCCGGTTATATCCCCGAGAAGGAGAAGAAGGTCACCTCCGGCGGTGCCAAGGCCGACAACCTGTATCAGCGGCTGCTGAGCGCCGGCGATTCCCTCATGTCCCTCATCCGCCGCAGCAAGGGCCGGGACAACAAGACGCTGGAGTCCTTCATCGACGCTGTCAACAAGCTGAAGGACAAGTACAATTTCTAAGAAAACAACGACTCCGAAACGGGCAGGCAGCGCCTGCCCGTTTTTTAATCACAGACAAAGGAGCGCCGTTATGGCAGGATTGGAGAAAAACAAGGTATATCGCACCGTCATCGAAGGCTATTCCTCCGAGGGCCTGGGCATCGCCCGCATCGACGGGCAGGTGGTGTTCGTCCACCGTGCCGTCCGTGGCGAGGTGTGCGACATTCTGGTGCTGAAGGTGCTGAAAAACGCGGCATTTGGCAAGGTGGTGGCCATCGAAACCCCGTCTGCTCACCGGCGGGAGCCGGACTGCCCCTACTACGGCAAGTGCGGCGGCTGCGATTTCCGCCACATGGACTACGCAGAGGAGCTGGTGGCCAAGCGTCAGCGGGTGCAGGACGCCCTGACCCGTCTGGGCGGCAGCAGTGTCGAGGTAGAGGAGATCATCGGTGCAGACGAGCCGCTGCGCTACCGCAACAAGAGCCAGTACCCCATTTCCGCCGACGGCAGGGTGGGCTTCTACCGGGCCCGCACCCATGAGGTGGTGGAGACGGAGGGCTGCCTCATCCAAAAGCGGGAAGCCGACGCTGCCGCCGAGGCAGTGCGGCAGTACATCCGCCGGTTCTCCGTGCCGGGCTATGACGAAAAGATGGGGAAGGGCTTGCTGCGTCATCTCTATGTCCGCACCAATGCCAAGGGCGAGAGCCTCATCTGCCTGCTGGTGAACGGCAGGAAGCTGCCCCACGAGGCAGAGCTGGTGGCCATGCTGCGTGAGGCGGTGCCTCAGACCGTGGGCGTGGTGCTGGGGGAGAATACCCGCCGGGGCAACACCATTCTGGGCGAGAAGTACCGCACCCTCTGGGGTGAGGATACCCTCCTTGACACCCTCTGCGGCCTGACCTTCCGCCTGTCGGTGCCGTCTTTCTATCAGGTCAACCGCCATCAGGCGGAGAAGCTTTACAACCGTGCCGTGGACTATGCCCGGCTCACCGGCAGCGAGCTGGTGCTGGACCTCTACTGCGGCGCAGGTACCATCACCCAGGTGATGGCCCAGAAGGCGGGGCATGTCATCGGCGCCGAGATCGTGCCGGAGGCCATCGCCGACGCCAAAGTGAACGCACAGCGCAACGGCGTGGAGAACGTGGAGTTCTTCTGCGGCGATGCCTCCCAGATTGCGCAGGAGCTGCAAAACCGAGGCCTGCGGCCCGACGTCATCTGCGTGGACCCGCCCCGTAAGGGATTGGCCCCCGAAGTGGTGGAGGCAGCCGCCGCCATGGATCCCCGCCGCATTGTCTACGTCTCCTGCGACCCCGCCACCATGGGCCGGGATGTGAAGCGCTTCGCCGCCCTCGGCTATGAAGTCACCCACGCCACCGCCGTGGACCTGTTCCCGGGAACAGCGAACATAGAGACGGTGTGTCTTTTAGAGAAAACAGAAAAAAATAACCACATACTAGAGGGGTTTATGGAAATAATGCTTCATCAGGATTTATCGGTTCAACAGCTATCAACGGATGATACTTTATCCGAAACTCAATATAGAGATATTGCCAGATTAATATATGATACTGACAAATGGATTTTTCCGGCGCTTTTCGAAGGAAATGATAATCCAAGAGAGTCTGCTGCAGACGTGATTTCACACGTTCTGAAAAATGGAACTGATCGGATGTATAATAAAAATAATTTATTCGTCTGCTTTAAGGGTTCGCACATCATCGGTGTGATTCTGTGGTGTTTCGAAAAGATAACATGGAACTATGAAGACTTTATTCGTTCTGCAGCAGAAGTTGGGGTGCAACTATTTCATCATAATGTGGCTGACGTAAACAACGCTTTTTGGAGAGAAGGTAATACATCAAATCAACAATCTCTTACCAACACCATTACATTAATTAATGTTTGTGTGAATAATTCCTATCGTGGCCACGGGGTTGGTACATTTATGCTCAATAAGTTTGTTTCAATCTATGGGAGCAAAGAAATGGAGCTATGTGTACTAAAGCATAATCACGTTGCATTGCGTTTATACACGGCAAACGGATTCAGACCTTATTGCGAATATCTCGGCTTCTCGCAAACGCCTGATAAACCAATGTGCTACGGCATGAAAAGGCAGGCACATCAGGAAGATGCTTTATAGGTTCTATACTAATCAAAACTGTGAAAGGATGAAATACTAATGAAAAGTTCAGATGTTATTGCTATAATTGCTGTAGTAGCAGCATTTTTATCCTTGGGGGCACAGATATATGTTGGTAAGAGAGATGTTGGAGTAAATCTATATCAACATGTAACTAATCTGTTCAATAACCTAAATGCTCCGTTCTTAGAGTATCCACAATTGAGACCGTATTTCTATGATAACAAAAAGCCTGAGAACTTGAATTTGGAAGATAATAATAGGATTGAAGTCATCGCAGAGATGTTTCTTGACACTTTTGAATGGGTGGAACATGATATTCAGAAGGCGAAAAAAATAGATAAGGATTCGTGGCGAGATTTTATGATAGGGGTGTATTCTTCGAGCGACGTAATCAAAAGCTTTCATGAGAAAAACCCCTCGTGGCACCCTCTGTTTAATAAACTTATTCAGAAGAAAAATAAAGAGGAGTAGTAAATGAGCCGAAAGATTCATGTCGTTACAACAGACAAAACAAACTACCCGGATCTTCACTCTGAAAACCTGAGCATGGTACACTCTCTAAAAAAATATGGTTTTGAGGTATTGCTTACAAATTGGCACGAAATATATGAACAACTAATTGAGCAAACCGTTTTCGATGATGTATTACTTATTAGAACGGTATGGGATTATCCAGATTATTTTGATAAGTTCCGGCATTTTCTTAATCTTGTAAGAGAGCGGCGAATAACCACTGTAAATCCGTTGGAAATAATCGAGTGGAACATAAATAAACAGTACCTATTTGATCTGCAGCGTGCGGGAATTCCCATTGTGCCATGTGAATTCTTTCCTGCTGGATGCATAGTTCCAGAAAGAGAGAACAAGTCCGTTGTCAAACCAGTAGTTGGCCTCGGTGCATCTGGAGCGCAAATATTAGAGTTGGGCGAATCCATTTCTGTAAAGGTGGATAGTATTGTGAATCCATTCCGAAAGAGTATCCATGATGGAGAATTGTCAGTAATCATGGTTTCAGGGAATCCGGAATTATTCATCAGAAAAACTCCTTCTCAATCTGATTGGCGAGTACAACCGCAATATGGAGGAAAATACACGTTTGCAAACGATGCACCGGAAGCAGCGGTCAATGTGTGCAGAAAACTGTTTCGCTATATTCAAAATAGATTTCAATCCAACTATTTATTGTTTATGCGGGTTGATCTGCTTCAAACTGATATTAATGGAGAATGGGAAGTTCTTGAGTTTGAAGCTATCGATCCTTCTCTCTACGGCTCAGTTTCTACCAAGGCAATTGATGCATTGTCATGGTCATTAAGTAAACTAATCGCTAATGATTGATTTCAATGGGACTGATGATTAGCGAATCCGTCGTGTGCCTTTGCAAGGTGCAGTAATCATCAAAAAAACACGGACAGGTGACCTGTAAAGGGTTGCCTGTCCTTTTGTTTTGCGGTAGAATTATAATGAACGAATATTTTTTGCGGCACAGCTGCCGTATACAGGAGGAAGCACTATGAAAAAATCCGAGATCCTCTTCCTCAAGCAGGAGGAAGTCATTCAGGCAGGCCTTTTGGATATGCATCAGGCCATCGAGGTGGCGGAATTTACCTTCCGCCTGCTGGGCGAGGGTCAGATCCGCCAGCCCAACAAGATCTTCCTGGGCGTGCCCAACGACGAGAACTGGGAGTCCTACGGCATGTCCATGCCCGCCTATATCGGCGGCGAGCACCCGGTGATCGGCTTCAAGTGGGCAGCGGAGTCGGTGTACAACTCCACCCAGCCCGGCATGCCCTACGGCCTCGATATGGTGCTTCTCAGCGACCCCAAGACCATGTACCCCAAGGCCATCATGGACGGCACCATCATCACCGCCATGCGTACCAGCGCTGCTGCCGGTGTGTGTGCCAAGTACGCCGCCCGGAAGAACAGCAAAGTGGCCGCCCTCATCGGCGCCGGCGTCATTGGCCGCACCATGATCATGGCCATGCGTGAGGCGGTGCCTTCGCTGGAGGAGATCCGCATCGTGGATCTGGACATGGCCAAAGCCGAGGCCATGGCGGCAGAGTTTGCGGGTATCGATAACGTGGTGCCTTACTGCGACACCAAGGCTGCCTGCGACGGCGCCGACCTCATCGTAACGGAGACTACCTCCCGCAAGGAGTTCATTCCCAAGGACTGGCTCAAGAGCAACGCCACCCTCATCCAGATGGAGGCCCACTCCTTCGAAAAGGACGTGATCCTCTCTGCCGACCGCATCATCCTCGACAGCTGGGAGCAGATGACCCATCTGCCCGGCCACGTGTTCCAGCAGATGCACGACGCCGGCATGATCGACTCGGACCGTGTCCACCACATCCACGAGCTGGCCACCGGTCAGCTGGCGGCCCGGGAGAACGATGACGAGTTCATCTTCTGCGGCACGTACGGTATGGGCTGCCTGGACTTGACCATTGCCGACAAGCTGTACCGCAATGCGGTGGAAATGGGTCTTGGCACCAAACTGGTGCAGTGGGACAACCCCCTGTGGGTGTAACGTAAGACGATCAAAATACCAACGAAAGGCGGCGAAATATGGAGAAAAAAGATACCACAAGGCAGGAGCAGCGGCGCATGCTGATGCTCAATGAGCCTGTGCACAGGGTGATCCCCAAGATGGCGATCCCTACCATCATTTCGTTTTTGATCACCTCTATCTACAATCTGGCAGACACCTATTTCGTCAGCTCTCTGGGCACCAACGCCACCGCCGCCGTCAGCGTTAACGGCTCGCTGGACCAGCTCATCATGATGTGCGGCTCTATGCTGGCGGTAGGCGCCAGCAGCTATATCGCCCGACTGATGGGCGAGGGCAAGGACGAAAAGGCCAGCCAGGTGATCTCCACCGCCTTCTTCTCGGCCTTTGCGCTGGGCCTTCTCCTGACGGTGTTCGGCTCCATTTTCATGCTGCCCATGGTGCGGCTGCTGGGCGCCACCCCCACCTGCGAGCAGTACTCCGTGGATTACGCCACCTATGTGCTGCTGGCCGCCCCCTTCATGGCTGCCAACTTCGTCATGAACCATTGCCTGCGGGGCGAGGGCAGCGCCACCCTTTCCATGGTGGGCATGAGCTTTGGCGGTATTCTGAATATCATCCTTGACCCTATCTTCATCTTTTATCTGGACATGGGCGTGGCGGGTGCGTCTCTCGCCACCGCCATCTCCAAGTGGGTCAGCTTTGCCATCCTGATCTTCCCCTACCTGACACGGCGCAGCATGCTGCATCTGTCCATCCGCAAGGTCCGCTTCAGCCGGGATATTGTGGGCAATGTGCTCAGTGTGGGTTCCTCTTCCATGTTCCGCAGCGGCCTGGCTGTGGTGGCGGGTATTCTGCTCAACGACATCGCCGGCAATATCTCCGACTCGGTGCTGGCTGCCGTGGGCGTGTGCAACAAGGTGATGATGTTCCCCTTCGGCATCATTCTGGGCTTCGGCAACGGCTTCCAGCCGGTGGCCGGCTTCAATTGGGGCGCCCGGCGGTTTGACCGTGTGCAGCAGAGCTACCGGTTCTCCTCCCGTGCCGCCTTTCTCGGCGCAGCGGTGATGGCGGGTCTGCTGATCGCCTTTGCCGACCCGCTGATCGTGGCCTTTGCCGGCACCGACCCGGAGATGCGTGAGGTGGGCCGCCTGTGCATCATCCTGCAGTGTATCGCATTGCCCATCCATGCCTGGGTGGCGGTGGTGAATATGCTGTGCGCCGGCCTTGGCAATGCCCGGGGCGCACTGCTGCTGTCCACCGCCCGGCAGGGCACCTGCTTCCTGCCCATCCTGTTCCCCATGGCCCATTTCTTCGGCGTCAACGGCGTGGCCTCGGTGCAGGCCGTGGCCGACGTGCTGACGCTGATCCCCGCCATCCCGCTGGCCCTTGTGATGATGAAACGCATCCGCTTGGCAAGGGAAGAGGAGGAGAAACGGCAGGCGGAAGGGACATAAACTGCGAAACCATTGATAAGAATTTTAACCCCCTATACATAGAAAGGAAGTGTTCCTATGCCTCCCGGAGGAAGAATGTCCAGAGGGTACATGTCCGCTGAAGAAAAGGCGGCGCTGCCCAAGATCACCCTGCCCCTCATCAAGCGTGTTTTGAGCTACCTTGCCCCCTACTGGAAGCAGTTCGTGCTGGTGCTGGTGTGCATCGCCCTGTCGTCTGTCATGGGCCTGCTGCCCAGTATCCTGACGGGCAAGATCATTGACGAGGGCATCCTGGGCCGTGACCTGAATCGCCTGATCGTGCTGATCGTGGCGTCCCTCGCCGTGACGCTGGGCTCCAACCTGATCCGTGTGGGGGAGAACTACCTCAACAACTGGATCGCCCAGCACATTACCTTCGACATGCGCAACAAGATGTACCGTCATCTGCAGAGCATGTCCCAGGGCTTCTTTACCTCCAACAATCAGGGCGACATCATCACCCGCATGACCAGCGACATCTCCGGCGTGGAGCGTGTGATTACCAGCACCTTTACCTCCATCCTGTCCAACACCATCACCCTGACGGCGGCGGTCATCATCATGTTCCGGGAGAACTGGATCCTAGCCACCGTGGGCGCACTGGTGATCCCCCTCTTCACCATTCCCACCCGCTGGGCCGGTAAGACCCGCTGGACCCTGACCCAGGCCAGTCAGGAGTGCAACGACGAGATCAACGGCATCCTCAACGAGAAGCTGTCCGTCAGCGGTCAGCTGCTGGTGAAGCTGTTCGGCCGGGAGGACTACGAATATAACCGCTACGAAGAGGCCAACGGCCGGATGATCCACCTGAACATCAAGGAAAGCATGGCCGGCCGGTGGTTCATGGTCATCATCAACACCTTCTCCAACGTGGGCCCCATGCTGCTGTATCTGGTGGGCGGCATCCTCATCATGAAGCACGACGCCAGCCTCACCGTGGGTGACATCACGGTGCTGGTGACGCTGCTGGGCAAGATGTACGGCCCTGTCAACTCCCTGCTGAATATGCAGGTGGAGTGGATGCGCTCCATGGCCCTCTTTACCCGCATTTTCGAGTATTTCGATATGCCCGTCACTATCAAGAACGCCCCCGACGCCATCACCCCCGCTGCGGCGGTGGGCGAGGTGGACTTCCAGCATGTGGAGTTCTCCTATGACGGTCAGCGCCAGATCCTCAAGGACATCAACTTTACGCTGGAGGCCGGCAAGAGCATTGCCATTGTGGGTCCCTCCGGCTCCGGCAAGAGCACCATCGTCAACCTGATCCCCCGCCTGTACGATGTCAATGGCGGCTGCGTCACCTTTGACGGCGTGGATGTGCGGCAGCTGGATTTGAAGTTCCTGCGTGACCATGTGGGCATTGTCAGCCAGGAGACCTATCTTTTCAACGGCACCATCCGGGACAACCTGCTGTACGCACGGCCCGACGCCACGGAAGAGATACTCATCGAGGCCTGCAAGAAGGCCAACATCTATGACTTTGTCCAGCGGCAGGAGAAGGGGCTGGACACCATGGTGGGTAACCGTGGTCTGAAGCTCTCCGGCGGTGAGAAGCAGCGCATTTCCATCGCCCGTGTGCTGCTGAAGGACCCCACCGTGTTCATCTTCGATGAGGCCACCGCTTCCCTGGACTCCATCTCCGAAAGCAAGATCCAGGACGCCATCGACCCCATCATCCACTCCCGCACCAGCATCCTCATCGCACACCGCCTGTCCACCATTCTGGCGGCGGACGAGATCCTGGTCATCAAGGACGGCGTCATCGCCGAGCGGGGTGTTCACGCCGAGCTGGTGAAGGCCGGCGGCATTTACACCGAGCTGTACACCACCCAGTTCAGCCGTGCGTGGGAGGCAGAAGCTGCCGCCGCCGCACCGGAGGAGAAGAAGGATCCGTGCGGCGCTGTCTGTGACGAGGATGCGGCCTTTACCTACAGTCCGCAACTGGACGAGGCGGTGCACCGCATCAGCTATATGGAGCGGCTCATGGATGAGGTCATTGCCGCCCGGAAGGACGAGAGCCGTACCTGGCCCTGGTACCGGATGCGGCAGCTGCGTGTACTGGAGGACTACTACGAAAACGGCCTGTGGCGTCTGGACTATGAGACTGACGAGCGGGGCCTGCTGCCCCGCAGCCTGAAGCGGGGCGTTCTCAGCGAGGATGGCCTGTACAACATTCTGACCGATGCCTGGGAGGAGCGGCGTGCCCATCCCCGGCAGAAAAAGGAGCGGGAATGATGAAAAACATTCTGTTCGTGGGCAACAGCTATACTTATTACAGCGATATGCCGGAGGCGCTGTTTGCCCCCATGGCCAGGGCAGCGGAGTTCCCCTGCACCGTAACCATGGTGGCGGTGGGCAACTGTACCCTGTCCCGCTTTGCCGACGAGACTGACCGGGCGGGGCAGAAGCTGCGTGACGCCATCGCCGGGCAGCACTACGACATGGTGGTGCTGCAGGAGCAGGGCCTGCGGCCTGTGACGGAGCCGGAATATTTCGACGACGGTCTGACACGGCTGCTGCGGCTGCTGGCGCCGCAGGCGAAGCGGTTCATGCTCTATGCCACGCCGGGACGGCAGGACGGGCACAGTGATCTTGCGCAGCTGGGCATGAGCAGCGCCGAGCTGACAGAGAAGCTGGCGCAGGCTTATGACGCCGCAGGCGAAAAGTACGGCCTGCCGGTGGCGCAGGTGGGTCGGGCCTTCCTGGCCTACAAGGCGACCCACCCGGAGGCAGAGCTGTACGACCCGGACCTGCTGCATCCCTCCATGCCGGGCAGCGCACTGGCGGCGGAGGAAATTTTGCGGGTGATGAAGCAGGAATATGCAAAAAACTGACAGAAAAATGACACTTTTGGTGGACGGAAAAGCAGCTTTTCCCGAAATTTTGCGTTGTATTGCAGCGGCGCAAAGGTCTGTCCGGGTGAATATGTTCATCTGGCGTGACGACGCCATCGGCAACCGCATCGCAACCGCTTTGTTGGCGGCGGCGGACCGGGGCGTGCAGGTGGACATCAGCGTGGACCGCTACGGCGTGGTGCTGGAAAAGGCGGAGGAGTGCAAACGTTCCTTCTTCCACAAGCAGCAGACGCTGACGGAGAAGATCAAGACGGCCACGCTGGAAGTGCTGTACCCCATGCCGGGTGCGCCGAAGCGGGCGAGGGATGAGGAGACGGCGCTGTACCGCCGCCTCATGGCCCATCCCAACATCCGGGTGGAGCGGGAGACCTTCAAGGCCGACCACTCCAAGTTCTACGTTTTCGACGAGGAGACCGTCATCATGGGCGGCATCAACATCGAGGACAAAGAGAACGGCTGCGACCTGCAGGGCCGGGCCTATCAGGACTACATGGTGAAGCTGGAGGGGTCGGAGTTTGTGGAATCCCTGCGCTTTTCGCTGCGTGGCCGGGGCGGACAGGGCGAAGACTGGTTCTTCGGTGCCAACGTCAAAGTGCCGGTGCGGCGGTTCGACATGGAGCGGCTGTACCTTGCCATGATCGGCGAGGCCCAAAAGGAACTGACCATCACCATGGCTTACTTTTCGCCCCTGCCGCAGTTCACGCAGGCCATTGCGGCGGCGTACCGCCGGGGCGTGCAGGTGACGGTGCTGGTGCCGGAACGGGCCAATTTCCAAAGTGACAGCAACAGCAAAACGGTGCGAAAGCTGTTGGGGATGACGGATAACGGCATCACGGTGTATGCTTCGCCGAAGATGGTCCACACCAAGCTGGTGGCGAATGAGAACTGGGTATCCTTCGGCTCGTGCAACATCACCAGGAAGGCGTTCCGGCAGCTGGATGAGCTGAACTTTTTCCTGCGCCGGGGCGGTGATACGGCGGAGGCGCTGATGGACAGCGTCCGGGCCGAGCATGCGCTGTCCCGACGGGTCAGCGACCGGCGGGAAGTAAAGTACAACCGTCTGCTGGCGTGGCTGGAAGGGTTTTTGGTGTGAAAGAAAAACAAAAACGACCTGTCCCACGGGACAGGTCGTTTTATCGTTGACGGGAAGATCAGATGCGCACGCCCAGCAGCATGAGGGCTACCAGCAGCAGCATATGGGCGGGGTAGAAGAAGTAGCAGCCGAAGCGGAACAGGACGGACTCGTTGCCCTTGCGGCCACGGTAGAGCCAGATGGGGATCAGGGCCAGCAGGGCCAGAGACTGCTGGTGCAGCTCAAAGCTCTGGCCGAACAGCTCCATGGGAACCGTCAGGCCGCCCATCATCTCTACATTGACATAGTACAGGCAGATGGCCTGCAGGATAAAGGCCCACCACTTGCGCTCATGGAAGAAGTAGAAGATCAGCACGGTGACCACGCCGGCACCGTAATAGTCCACAAAGAGGAAGCTGCCCAGCAGGTAGCCCACCAGCAGCATAGCGCCGGAGAAGAACATCACCAGTGCGGCCTTCTTCTCAAACTTGTCACGCACCTTGTCGATGCAGCGCATCAGCAGCAGGGCGATGACGAAGGTGAACAGCACATTCTGGTGCAGGGGATAGAAAAAGCCGGAGCCGCCGGTGTTCATCAGGTTGAAGGGGATCTCGGCCAGCAGAGCGAAGAGGATCATGCGGCCCAGGTAGCCCTTGAAGTTTTTGGTGCGGAAATAGCCCTCGGCGGTGAGGAAGGCGATGATGGGGAAGGCGATGCGGCCGACCCAGGTGAGCCAGTCGTGGCTGGGGGCGATGGTGACCCAGGCGTGATCCATCAGCATGATGACCATGCCCAGGATATGCAGACCGGCGGAGGAAATGTCAAAACGGGATTCTTTCATGGTGCGGGGTCCTTTCTTGTGAAAAATGCATTCATCTTTTCTATTGTAGCGCAAAGGAATCGAAAAGACAATATGAACCGGGTAAAAAACAAAAAAGACCCGAAAAAACTTTCGGATCCGACAGAGGGAAGGCTTGACAAGCGCCGCAGCATTTGGTATAATGAATTGCTATATATTCGGAGAGTGGGCCTACCGCCCCATTTAACTCTGGATACAGTATAGCACCTTACCGCCGGATTGACAAGAGGAACTGCTTCGAAAGAAACAACAGAGCCACGTGTGTCATACGGCGGAAAGGGTGGATTCGTTTACAATTCAGTTGTGGAAATAGCAAGAAGAAAGGCGTGAGTATTGAAAATGGCCAAGGATAAGTACTACGGCAAAACGCTGCGAAAGAATTTTGCCAGACACGAAGAGATCATGGCTATGCCCAACCTGCTGGAGATCCAGAAGAAGTCTTATCGCTGGTTCCTGGAGACCGGTCTGCGTGAGGTGTTCGCCGATGTGGCCGCCATCACCGACTATGCCGGTAATTTGGAGCTGAGCTTCATCGACTACAGCATGGACGAGAAGCCCAAGTATGACGTGGAAGAGTGCAAGGCCCGCGACGCAACGTATGCCGCACCCATGAAGGTGAGCGTGCGTCTGCACAACAAGGAGACCGGCGAGATCAAGGAGCAGGAGATCTTCATGGGTGACTTCCCCCTGATGACTCAGTCCGGCACCTTCGTCATCAACGGCGCCGAGCGTGTGGTGGTCAGCCAGATCGTTCGTTCTCCCGGCATCTACTACGGCAAGGAGATCGACCTGAAGACCGACCTGCCCCTGATGACCAGCACCGTCATCCCTTACCGCGGCGCATGGCTGGAGTATGAGACCGACACCTCCGAGGTGTTCTGGGTCCGTATCGACAAGAACCGCAAGCTGCCCGTTACCTGCCTGATCCGTGCCCTGGGCCTGAAGACCGACGCCGAGATCCTGGAACGCTTCGGCGACGATCAGCGCATGGTGGTGACCCTGGAAAAGGATACCTGCAAGACCTACGAAGAGGCCCTGCTGGAGATCTATCGCAAGCTGCGTCCCGGCGAGCCCCCCACGGTGGACAGCGCCGAGACCCTGATCCAGAACCTGTTCTTCGATCCCCGCCGCTACGATCTGAGCATCGTGGGTCGTTACAAGTTCAATAAGAAGCTGACGCTGTGGCACCGTGTCCGTGGCCAGAAGCTGGCCATGCCTGTGGCCGATCCCGCTACCGGCGAGATCCTGTTCGACGAGGGCCACGTCCTGACCGGCGACGAGTGCCGTGAGATGGACGCCATCGGCGTGCGTGAGATCTTCGTGAAGCTGGAGAACGGCCAGACCCTGAAGGTCTTCACCAACGGCATGTGCGACATGAGCCGCTATGTGGACTTCGATCCTCTGGCCGAGTGCGGCATCAAGGAGCGTGTCCGCTTCGACGTGCTGCAGGAGCTGATCGCCAACTATCAGGGCGAAGAACTGATCGAGCAGTGCTGCCTGCGTGCCGAGGAGCTGGTGCCCAAGCACATCATCATCGACGATATCTTTGCTTCCATTAACTATATGAATTCCCTGGCCGCCGGTCTGGTGACCAAGGACGACATCGACCATCTGGGCAACCGCCGCCTGCGCTGCGTGGGCGAGCTGCTGCAGAACCAGTTCCGCATCGGCTTCAGCCGGATGGAGCGTGTCATCCGTGAGCGTATGACCATTCAGGATCTGGACATCGTCACGCCCCAGAGCCTGATCAACATCCGTCCCGTCACCGCCGCCATCAAGGAGTTCTTCGGCTCCAGCCCCCTGAGCCAGTTCATGGACCAGACCAACCC
>JAFQFC010000064.1 GCA_017415775.1 Oscillospiraceae bacterium | reverse complement strand
TGCCCGTACCGCTGGCCTCCTTACCGGCGGTGGAGATCTGCTGGCTCACCTCGCTGGCGGGCATCAGCATCTCAGCCATGGACACACGGTAGTTCTCCAGGAACACCACCTGCAGCTTGCCCTTGCAGATAGGATCGTTGTTCACCTGATCGGCCAGGGAGTTGATGAGCTGGATGATGCGCTTGGCCACAGCGTAGCCGGGAGCGGCCTTGGCGCCGAACAGGAAGGTCTGAGGCACCATGTCCATGTTGGGATCGTCCTGCAGCTGCAGGTACAGGCTGATGATGTGCAGCACGTTCAGCAGCTGGCGCTTGTACTCGTGGAGGCGCTTGACCTGCACGTCGAAGATGGCGTCGGTGTTCAGCACCACGCCCTGCTGGCGCTTGGCAAACTTGGCAAAGGCCTTCTTGTTCTCGGCCTTGATGGCCTCCAGACGCTGCAGCACGGCGGCGTCATCGGCAAAGTTCTCCAGCTTGCGCAGGGTCTGAGGTACGGTCAGATAAGCGTCGCCGCCCGTCAGCTCCCGGATCAGGCTGTCCAGACCGGGGTTGACCTGGCTGAGCCAGCGGCGGTGGTCGATGCCGTTGGTGACGTTCTTGAACTTATTGGGCTCCATGGTGCAGGCATCACGGAACACGTCGTTGCGCAGGATGTCGCTGTGCAGGGCGCTGACGCCGTTGACGGCGGTACCGCCGGCGATGCAGAGGTTCGCCATGTGGACGCTGCCGTCCCAGATGATGGCCATCTTGGCCACCTTCTCCATGTCGCCGCGGTAGTAGCTCTCCACACGGTTCTGCCAGCGCTTGGAGATCTCCTGAATGATCTGCCACACACGGGGCAGCAGCTCTTCCATCAGCTTCTGAGGCCAGCATTCCAGAGCCTCAGCCAGCACGGTGTGGTTGGTGTAGGCCACGGAATTGACGGTGATGTGCCATGCCTCTTCCCAGTTCAGGCCGGCGTCGTCGATGAGGATACGCATCAGCTCCGGCACCACCAGCGCAGGGTGGGTATCGTTGATCTGAATGACGTTCTTCTCGTGGAAATTCTTCAGCGTGCCGTACACCTGAATGTGCTGGCGGGTGATGGACTGCACGGTGGCGGAAACAAAGAAGTACTGCTGCTTCAGGCGCAGAGACTTGCCCTCGTAGTGATTGTCCTCGGGATACAGGATCTTGGAGATCACGTCGGCCATGGCCTGCTCCTCGCCGCTGCGCAGATACTGGCCCTGACGGAACAGCTGCATGTCGATGGGCTTGGGGCTCTTGGCGTCCCACAGGCGCAGGGTGTTCACATGCTCCGTGCCGTAACCGGCCACTTCCATGTCGCAGGGGATGGCCAGCACACGGGTGTAGTCCTCGTGGACCACCATGTGGTGACCGTTGTCCCAGTAGGAGCGGATCTTACCGCCGAAGTGGACTTCCTCCGCCTCCTGAGGCTTGGGCATCAGCCATGCGTCGCCCAGAGTCTGCCAGTCGTCAGGCAGCTCCACCTGCTGGCCTTCCACGATCTTCTGCTTGAAGATACCCAGCTCGTAGCAGATGGAATAGCCGGTGGCAGGAATGTCCAGGGTGGTCATGCTGTCCAGATAGCAGGCAGCCAGACGGCCCAGACCGCCGTTGCCCAGACCTGCATCGGGTTCCATGTCGAAAATGTCGGCAGCCTTGAAACCCAGCTCACCGATGGCCTCGGTCAGTGCCTCTGCCACGCCCAGATTGTAGGCATTCTTCATCAGGCTCCGGCCCATCAGGAACTCCAGAGACATATAGTGGACCTTCCGCTTCTCGTGGCGGTTGATGTCCATCCGGGTCTGCACGCCCCGTTCGGCCATGATGTCGCGCAGCACCATGGCACAGGCCTTCATCATCTCACCGTCGTTGGCCTGCAGCTCGGTGCAGCCGTAGTTGAGCCGCAGCTTCCGGACGATGGCTTCTTTCAGTGCTTCTTTGTGATAGGTCATACAATCCTCCGTGATATTGGGGTAACCTTACCCCACGATACTTGCGTAAATGTTCCGATAGGAACGGGCGCTGGCGCCCCAGCTGAAATCGTCGGTCATACCGTTCTTCTGCACCTGCGCATAGAATTCCCGGTTGTCACGGTACACAGCCACCGCCTGACCGATGGTATAGAGCATATCGTACTCGTTATAGTTTGCGAAGGTAAAGCCGTTTCCATTCCCCTGACCGGCCTGGCAGGAACGCACCGTGTCGGCCAGACCGCCGGTCTCACGGACGATGGGCACCGTACCGTAGCGCATGGCGATCATCTGGCTCAGGCCGCAGGGCTCGCTCTTGGAAGGCATCAGGAACAGGTCGGCGCCGGAATAGATCTGGCGGGACAGCTTGTCGGAATAGACGATCTGGGCGCTGACCCGGCCGGGATAGCGCTCCTGCGCCATGCGGAAGAAATTCTCATAGCCGGCATCGCCCTTGCCCAGCACCACCAGCTGCAGGCCGGTGTCCATCATGCCGTCCAGCACCTGGCAGATCAGATCCACGCCCTTGTGGCTCACCAGTCGGCTGACGATGGCCATGAGGGGTGCGTTCAGGTCCTGATTCAGATCCAGCTGACGCTGCAGCTCCGCCTTGCACACGGCCTTGCCGGCCAGATCGTCGGCGGAATAATTGGCGTACAGGGCGCCGTCAGCGGCGGGATCGAAGCCCTCCACGTCCAGACCGTTCAGCACGCCTTCCATCTTGTCGCCGATCATGTCCACGATGTTCTCCAGGCCGTGAGCATAGAAGCTGTTGTGCAGCTGCTTGGCGTAGGTGGGGCTGACGGTGGTGACGCTGTCGGCGCACAGCATGGCGCCCTTCAGGAGGTTCACGCAGCCGTTCATCTCCAGCGTACCGTCGGCATACCAGCCGAAGTCCAGGCCGAACAGGTCACAGACCACCTGCTCGCCGAACTGGCCCTGATACTCGATGTTGTGGATGGTGATCATGGTGCGGATGCCTGCGGTATATTCGTTGCCGCGGGCCGTCTCATCCTTGATGTAGATGGGCACCAGGGCGCTCTGCCAGTCGTTGCAGTGCACCACATCGGGCACCCAGTCCAGAGAGGGCAGCAGGCTCACCACCGCACGGCTGAAGAAAGCGAAACGCTCGCAGTCGTCAAATTCGCCGTACAGCTGGCCACGCTGGAAATACCGCTCGTTGTCGATAAAATACCAGGTCACGCCCTTGTGCTCCAGGCTGTACAGGCCGCAGTACTCGTGCCGCCATGCCAGGTCCACATAGATATAGCCACGGAAGGTCATCTTCATCTTCCACTGGCCGCCGATCTGACCGTACAGGGGCAGGATCACGGCCACATCGTCGCCATTGGCGGCGAGGGCGGGAGGCAGACTGCCGGCCACATCGGCCAGGCCGCCGGTCTTACAGAAGGGGGCAGCTTCGCTGGTCACATACAAGATCTTCATAGATGCAGCTCCTTTCAAAGCTTGAACTTGGTTATTGTCTCATATTTCTCCGGAATTTGCAAGAGAAAACGTTTCCACTACGATAAAATTATGAAAAAACAACGGAGAAGATGCACTCCTCCGTTGTCTTTCTCGTCAAAGTATCACACAACCGGAGGTGTCTGCGGGGCAAACGCTGTGCTTACACCTCACTGCCGCGGCCCAGCACCAGCGGATAGTGCTCGTGACCCATCAGCTGACGACCCTCATTGATGACCACATATTTGTCGGCGATGACGCTGTGCAGCACAGCATCCTTCTTGACCACCGTGTTCTTGAAGAGAATGCAGCCCTCCACCTTGGCGCCCTTTTCCACCTTGACGCCACGGAACAGAATGCTGTTCTTCACGCTGCCCTGAATGTCGCAGCCGTCGGCGATGAGGGAGTTGATGCACTCACCGTCGGGGTCCACATAGGTGGAGCAGGCATCGCTCTCCTTGGCGTAGATGGGGCGCTCGGGGCAGAACAGTTCGGCCCGGATGTCGCTCTGCAGCAGTTCCATGCTGCGGTCGTAGTAGTTCTGCACCGTGCTGATGCGGGCGGCATAGCCGTCCCACACATAGCCGCGCAGCTGCAGCTTGCTGCCCATCTCCTGCAGGATGTTGTGGCGGAAGCTGTACTGATTATGTGCCATGCAGTCACGCACCAGGCGGATCAGCAGGTCGGTGGCCAGGATGTACAGATTCAGGCTGCGGTAGCCCTCGGGATTGTAGAGGTCATAAGCGGTGTCCACGATGCGGCCGCTGTCATCCAGCTTGAAGTAGGTGTCGCTGCTCTCGCCGGGAACACTGGTGCACACGCAGGTGATGTCGGCGCCGGCGGCAATATGATCCTGCAGCACGTCGTCCAGAGGAATGTTGATCACCAGATCGCTGTCGGCCAGCACCACATAGTCCTGCCGCACATCCTCCACCAGATAGTCCAGCACACAGGCCAGCGCTTCCACCTTACCACGGAACTTGCCCACGCCGCCCCGGTTCTCCGCATAGGCGAAGGCGGGCAGCAGGGTCAGGCCGCCGTGCTTGCGGCTCAGGTCCCAGCTCTTGCCGTTGCTCAGGTGGTCCAGCATGCTCTGGCACTTGCCCTGCATGATGATGCCCACGTCCTGCACACCGGCGTTGACCATGTTGCTGAGCATGAAGTCCACCACGCGGTAGTCGCCGCCGATGGGAACGGAGCCGTGGATGCGGTGCTCAAGCAGCTCCCGCAGGCCCGTCTTTTTCTCATAGGAGAAGATAATTCCGTGCATACCTTTCATGCTTACACCCCCTGATGCGTCTTGTCCAGCATGGTCTTTGCCGGAACGATCTCATTTTCTGCCAGCTTGGTGTTGGGACCCAGAACGGCGATACCCCACTTCCCGGGATCTTCTGCGCATTCGGGAGCGCAGCCCACCTTGGCGCCCTTGGCCACCACGGTGTTCTCGCCCAGAATGGCGTACTGCACCACAGCGCCCTCTTCCACCACGGCGCCGGGCATCAGCACGCTGTAGCTGACCTGAGCGCCTTCCTTCACCGTGACGCCCACAGACAGCACGGAGTTCTTCACTTCACCCTCGATGACGCAGCCCTTGGCGATGGCGCTGTTGCCCACGTCGGACTTCTCACCCACAAAGGCGGGCGGGCAGGAGGGGGTGCGGCCGTAGATGGGCCAGGCTCTGTCCAGCAGGTTCAGGCCGCTGGCGGGAGACAGCATATCCATGTTGGCATCCCACAGGGAGTCCAGGGTACCCACGTCCTTCCAGTAGCCTTCAAAGCGATAGGCCACCATCTTCTCGCCGGCAGCGAGCATGTTGGGGATGATGTTCTTACCGAAGTCGTTGGAGGAATTCTCGTCGTTCTCGTCGGCGATGAGGTAGGCACGCATCTTCTGCCAGGAGAAGATGTAGATACCCATGGAGGCCAGATTGCTCTTGGGATTCTTGGGCTTCTCCTCGAACTCCACGATGGTGTCCTCGCCGTCCACGTTCATGATGCCGAAGCGGGGCGCCTCGTCCCAGGGCACCTCCATGACGGCGATGGTGCAGTCAGCCTCCGCCTCCTTGTGGCGGCGCAGCATGTCGGAGTAGTCCATCTTATAAATGTGGTCGCCGGACAGCACCACCACATACTCGGGATCATACAGATCCACGAAACCGATGTTCTGATAAATGGCGTTGGCGGTGCCCTTATACCAGCTGGCGCCGGTAGCGCTCTGGTAAGGGGGCAGGATATGCACGCCGCCGTGCATACGGTCCAGTTCCCAGGGCTGGCCGTTGCCGATGTAGCTGTTCAGCTCCAGAGGCCGGTACTGGGTCAGTACACCCACGGTGTCGATGCCGGAGTTGGTGCAGTTGGACAGGGGGAAGTCGATGATGCGGAACTTTCCGCCAAAGGGGACTGCAGGCTTTGCCATGTCGCCGGTCAGCACATACAGACGGCTGCCCTGACCGCCGGCCAGCAGCATGGCTACACATTCTTTCTTCATTTCCTCTTTCCTCCATTTGTATTCTTTGCCTTGGCCAGACGGCCCTTGCCCTGCAGCACCAGTGCGCCCAGAGGCGGCACCCGCAGCGATACGGAGCAATCTTTGCCGTGGACAGGCTCCCACACAGGTTTGATCTCGCCGATGTTCACCACACCGCTGCCGCCCCAGCGGGCTTCATCGGTGTTGAACACCTCCACATAGTGTCCCTTGGCAGGGACGCCCAGTTTGTAATTCTCCCACGCCTCGGTGGAGAAATTGACCACAAACACCAGTTCCTTGCCGGCTTTGTCCCGGCGAACGAAGGCGATGAGGTTGCGGGTATGATCGTCGGCAGACAGCCATTCAAAGCCGTCCCAGGTCCGGTCATTCTCCCACAGGGGCTTGTTTTTGCGGTAAAAATGGTTCAGCTCCCGGATGCAGGCCTGGGTGGCGGCATACTGGGGATTGTCCTGCAGGTACCAGTCCAGCTGGCCCTTGAAATCCCACTCGTGCCACTGGGCCAGGTCGCAGCCCATGACCGTCAGCACCTTGCCGGGATGGGCCAGCATGTAGGCGTAGAACCCACGGACGCCGGCCAGTGCCTTCCAGTCATCACCGGGCATCTTGCCCCGCAGCGAACCCTTCATATGCACCACCTCATCGTGGCTGATGGGCAGCACATAGTTCTCGTTAAAGGCATACATCATGGAGAAGGTGATGTCCTTGTGATGATGCTGGCGGAAGTAGGGATCCATCTTCAGGTAGTGGCAGATGTCGTTCATCCAGCCCATGTTCCACTTGAGGTTGAAGCCCAGGCCCCCGTTCTCCGGCGGCATGGTCACGCCTGCCCACGAGGTGGATTCCTCGGCGATCATCAGCACCTCCGGATTCACCCCAAAGGCCACCCGGTTGAGATCCTGCAGGAAGCTCACCGCCTCCAGATTCTCCCGTCCGCCGTTGACATTGGGACGCCACGCCTTGCCTGCCTTGCCGAAGTCCAGATACAGCATGGAGGCCACGGCGTCCACACGGATGCCGTCGAAATGGTACTCCCGCAGCCAGAAAGCCATGGAGGAGAACAGGAAGCTGCGCACCTCATGCTTGGCAAAGTCGAAGACCCGGGTACCCCAGCCCTCGTTCTCCCGCTTCAGGGGATCGCTGTACTCGTACAGGCTGGTGCCGTCAAAGTCGGCCAGACCGTGTTCATCCTTGCAGAAGTGACCCGGCACCCAGTCCAGGATCACGCCGATGCCGGCGCGGTGGCACTTGTCCACCAGATACATCAGATCCTCCGGCTTGCCGTAACGGGAGGTGGCAGCGAAATAGCCGGTACACTGATAGCCCCAGGAGTCGTCCAGCGGATACTCCGTCACCGGCAGCAGTTCAATATAATTGTAGCCCTGCTCCTTCACATAGGGCACCAGCAGATCCGCCGTCTCCCGATAGCTGAGGAATCGGCCGTTCTCGCCCCGCCGCCACGAGCCCAGATGGACCTCGTAGGTATTGATGAGTCCCTCGGCAGGCTTGGTCCCCCGCCGCTTTTCAAACCACTTCTCATCTTTCCACTTGTAATTGCCCAGCCGGTACAGCTTGCTGCTGGTTTCCGGACGGGTCTGGGTGTGGAAGCAGAAGGGGTCGGTCTTCCAGCGCTTCTTTCCGTCTGCGCCTTCCACCATGTATTTGTAGCTGTCCAGCTCCTTGGCGCCGGGCACAAACAGCGACCATACGCCCTGCCCGTCACGGGCCATGGCGTCGTGGCTCCAGCCGTTCCAGTCACCTGCCAGTGTCACAGACCTGGCGTGGGGCGCCCACAAGCGGAACAAGTATCCCTGTTTTCCGTCCTGCTCCATGGGATGTGCGCCGAAATACTCGTAGGCCCGATCCCACTTGCCGCCGTAAAACAGTTCCATTTCCCGATCCATATCCGATCGCCTCACTTTCGAGAAAAGCATAGCACCGCCGCCTCGCAGAAACGGGCGAATGGCGGCGAAGATGGCATTTTTCTGTTTACGAATAATATTCCATGCTCATTTTACCGCATTTATGCACAATCGTCAAGGTCGGTATCGTTTTCTTTCCATCAAAATCCACAAATTCCCCCGCCCGTCTTCTGCCATTTCCCCCACCTTTGTCAAAAAAGCACCTGCCGCTCCACCGGGAGCGACAGGCGCTTTTTCGTTTTTTACGGTTCCAGAACAGCCAGCGGCGGAATGGGCCGCTCCCACACATCACCGCCAATGGGATGGAAATCGTCCCGTTTGGCGAAGTAGTCCCGCATTTTTTCATCTTTCAGGCAAATGCGCACACTGGGCGCGCCCAGCGCACGCAGCGTATCCACCACCTTGCCCATCGGCTGAATGCCGATGCGGCGGCCCCGGAACTCCGGCACGATCCAGTAAAAACCGATCTCACCCGGTTCACCGCAGGCGGTAGACCGCAGCTGCACCAGCGCCGCCGGTTCATCCCGCAGATAGCCGGCGATCCATATGCCTTCGGTGCGGTCCGGCACATTTTCCGCGCCTTCCAGCGGGAAGGCGTCGTTAAATCCCAGCAGGCGGTAGCGCATGCCCCACTTCTGGTCGTTTTCAAAGCGGCTCACCAGCTCCGGCGGCAGATGGGTGAAATCGTATTCAAAGACAAAGCGCACCTGCCCGCCGTCGAACTCCAGCTTGGTCACCGCCGTGTTGGTGCTGTAATTCCCGGTGTGTCCCAGCTGCTCCAGTGTCTTGCCCCGCAGCAGGCCCACCGCCATCTGGATCACGTCACCGTGGCTCACCACCGCCACCGTCTTGCCGTCATTGGCCCGTGCGATCTCCCACAGGGCGTCCACCACCCGGCAGCCCACATCCCTCAGCCGTTCGGCGCCCAGCGCCTTCCAGATGTGCATCTGCTTTGCGTATACCTCGGTCTGGCCCGGCCACAATGCCCGGATGTCACCCCAGTCCATGTGATCCCAGATGCCCAGATTGGTCTCCCGCAGGCCCCGATGGGGCTGCACCGCCATGCCCTTGGGCCCGGCCACCGCACAGGCCGTCTCCATCGCCCGGGTCTGGTCGCTGGAATAGACAGCATCCAGATGGATCGTTTCAAACCGTCTGGCCAGTGCCGCCGCCTGCTGACGGCCGAGGGGCGTCAGGGGCGTGTTGTACCACCCGTCGTACTGGCGGTAAAGATTGCCGTCACACTGTGCGTGGCGGATCAGATAGACCGTTGTCATGATGCTCCTCCTCTTCTCTTATGCCGCAAACGGCAAGTCCGGAATACGATATTCCCGTCTCTTTCAACCATATTCGCATCTCCCTTTGCGCAAAAGCGGCCTCCGCAGAGGCCGCTTTTGATGCGCTGCATTTCTGCTTCGCCCCGGCCTTACTTGATGCCGGTGTAGACGAAGGCGTTTTTGATCTGCTTGTTGGCGAAGATGTAGGCGATCAGCATGGGGGCCATCAGCACCGTGGCACCGGCCATCTGCACGGCATATTCGGGGATACCGCCGTCGGTAGCCGCCGTGATGCTCTTCACCGCATAGGGCAGGGTACGAACATTGTCGTTGGTGGTCAGGGAGATATTCCAGAAGTAGTCGTTCCAGCGGCGCATGAAGATCATCAGGGCCATGGTAATGATCGCAGGCTTGACCATGGGCATAATGACCTTGAACATCACCGTCAGTTCGCTGGCGCCGTCCAGACGGGCAGCCTCCAGCACTTCGTTGCTGACCTGTTTGAAGGCGTTGCGGATAAACAGGATGGTAGATCCGGAGTGGGTAAACACCAGGATCATGGCCCAGTAGGTGTTCAGCCAGCCAAACTTGGAGAACATGATGAAGATGGGCAGGAACACACACTGTGCGGGCACCATCATACTGCTCAGAGAAATGGCGAACATGACCGCCTTACCGCGGAACTCCATCCGGGCCAGAGCGAAGGCACAGGGCACCGACACCACGATACAGGCGACGGAGCAGCTGACGGACAGGATCACGGAGTTCATGGCATACTTGGGCATCTTGGAGATCTGCCATGCCTTCTGATAGTTCTCCCACAGGAATTCCTCAGGCCACCACACGGGGGTGGGGCTGATGGCTTCCAGCAGGCTCTTGAAGGAGGAGATGAGCATGTAGTAGAACGGCAGAATGAAGATCAGGAACAAGGCCACCAGCAGCAGGACCGTAAGGATCTTGCTGACCATAGATTCCTTCTTCTTCATCTTGGGGGGCTTAGCCGCCTTGGCAGGCGCCATGGCCATAGACATAAAAGACATCGTTCACCTCTCCTTTCTTATTGATAGTGGATCTTCTTGGCGGAAGCCTTGAAGCTCAGCAGCGTCAGGGAGCTGCAGATGATCATCAGGATGACGGCAGCAGCCATAGCGCGGCCATAGTGCATGAAGCGGATGCCCTGCTCGTAGATGTAGTAGGTCAGCATCATGGTGGCGTTGTTAGGACCGCCCTGAGTCATCAGGTCCACGATATCGTAGGTGGTAAAGGCACCCACGCAGGTGGTGATCAGCAGATAGAAAATGGTGGGACTCAGCAGGGGCATGGTGATCTTCATCATGGTGGTGGTCCGGCTGGACTTATCCAGACGGGCAGCCTCGTACACATAGTCGGGGATCGCACGCAGACCGGAGATAGCGATCAGCACGCCGTAGCCCAGACCATGCCACAGAGCGATGAAGATCAGGGAAGCCAGTGCGGACTCCTGACCCATGTACCAACGGCTGGGAGGCAGGCCAAACCAGCTCAGAATGGTATTGAACACACCGCCGTCAGGCATCATCATGTAACGGAACACCACAGCCACGGCCACGGAGGCGATGATGTGGGGGGTAAACATGATGGTCTGAACGAAGTTGTGAGCGGGGGTATTCTTGTTCAGGAACACACCCAGCAGCACCTTCAGCGCCGTACCGATGATGACGATGAAGATGGCATAAGTAACGGTATTGCTCAGGGCCTGCAGGAAAATGGGATCCTGGAAAATGTACTGGTAGTTATACATGCCCACAAAGGTACGGGTATCGGCGATCAGGTCCCACTTGAAGAAGCTGATGATAATGCAGTACACAATGGCGAAGCAGGAGATTGCCAGAGCGGCAATCACAGCCGGTGCCATCAGCACGTAGGGATTCTTCAGCGCACCGTTGAGGATCTTGTAGCCCTTGCTGTGCTTTTTCAGTTCCAGCTTGCGGAAAGCGCGGATCTCAGTGTTGTTAGGCGTCGACATGGAATACGCTCACCACCTCTCCGGTCTGTACGGTGTCGGTACGGTTCTGGTCGGCGTCGAAGTAGTACAGCTCCTCTGCGGGAATGAACAGCTTCACCTTCTCTCCGACTTTCTTGAGCTCACGGTT
>JAFQFC010000063.1 GCA_017415775.1 Oscillospiraceae bacterium | reverse complement strand
TATCATACTCGGAACGCTTCTTCTTTTGGGGGCGCTGGGGCTTTTTATCCTAAACGAACAGGAACAAAACCGCGCAGCAGAGGCTGTTGATGTACTGATGCCGCAGATAGTTGAAGCGATTAACACAAGGCAGGAAGAACCGGAGGAGGAAGAGCCGGTATCCGCCCCGGTGGAAATCCCGGAGGTAGAGGACCTGCTGCCCCAGGTGATTTCGCCGCTGGACGGCACCACGGTGACGGTGTTCAGCATGACGGAGCTGATCTATGATGAAACCATGGCTGACTGGCGTACCCACGACGGACTGGACATCCAGGCCGCCGAGGGGGATGCGGTAAAGACGGCGGCAGATGGTACGGTGCTGCAGGTGGTGGACGATGAGCTGATGGGCACCACCGTCATCATTCAGCATGCCGGCGGCTATACCACCCAGTACAGCAGCCTGCAGGAGGCGCCTCCTGTGGATGAGGGGCAGAGCGTCAGCGCCGGAGACATCATCGGCCATGTGGGGACCACCGCAGCGGCGGAGAGCAATATGGGACCCCACCTGCACTTCTCTGTCTCTCGTGACGGTAAAGTGATCGATCCTGCAGAGTATGTAGGTT
Organism: Oscillospiraceae bacterium; assembly: GCA_017415775.1. Taxonomy (GTDB): domain Bacteria; phylum Bacillota; class Clostridia; order Oscillospirales; family Oscillospiraceae; genus Vescimonas. Next base: position 85,301 of record JAFQFC010000063.1, on the reverse strand, counting down.
AAGGAAAAGCGGACGCACAGCGTCCGCTTTTTTCTTGCCAAAGGAAGGCTTTTGTGCTATCATGCGAGGGATTTCTTTTGCGAGAGGTTCCTATGACCCATCTTCTTCTGGCCGTGATCTATCTGGCCTTTATCAGTCTTGGCCTGCCCGATGCGCTGCTGGGCGGCGCATGGCCTGTGATCTATCAGCAGTGGGACGTTCCCGTTTCCTGGGCCGGTATTGTGTATATGATCATCTCCCTTGGCACCGTGGTGTCCAGCCTGATGAGTGACCGGCTGACCCGTGCGCTGGGTGCAGGAAAGGTGACGGCCCTCAGCGTGGCGGCTACCGCTGCGGCTCTGTGGGGCTACAGTGTCAGCGGTTCTTTCTGGCAGCTGTGCCTGTGGTCCATCCCCTACGGCCTCGGTGCCGGCAGCGTGGATGCGGCGCTGAACAACTATGTGGCCCTGCACTACGACTCCCATCATATGAGCTGGCTGCACTGCATGTGGGGCATCGGCGCATCCGTGGGCCCGCACATCATGTCCCGGGCGCTGGTGGGCGCGCAGGGCTGGAGCGGCGGCTACCAGACGGTGGCGCTGATCCAGACGGTGCTGACGCTGCTCCTCTTCTGCTCGCTGTATCTCTGGAAAGGGCAGAAGCTGCCGGCGGAAGCGCAGAGCGGGAACGCCCTGTCCCTGCGGCAGGTACTGGCTCTTCCGGGTGTGAAGCGTGCCATCGCCGCCTTTTTCTGCTACAGTGCGATGGAAACCACCGTTTTCCTCTGGGGCGCCAGCTATCTGGTGCTGTGCCGGGCGTTTCCGGAGGCGGAGGCAGCCCGTCTGGGCGGCCTTTTCTATCTGGGCATGACGGTGGGCCGGGCCTTGGCCGGGTTTGTGACCATGCGGCTCAGCGATCGGCAGATGATCCGCCTCGGTCAGGCGCTGACGATGGTGGGCATTGCGATTTTGCTGCTGCCGCTGGGCGCTGCAGGTGCGGCGGCAGGCATGCTGGTGATAGGGTTGGGCTGTGCGCCGATCTATCCCTGCTTTATCCATGCCACGCCCGCTTATTTCGGCCCGGACCGCTCCCAGGCCGTTATCGGCGTGCAGATGGCCGGTGCCTATGTGGCCACTTCCTTTATGCCGCCGCTGTTTGGCCTTGTGGCTCAGTACATCTCGCCCGCCCTCTTTCCCGTCTACCTGCTGGCATTCCTGCTGGCTATGGTGGTGCTGCATGAGGGCATGATCCGGCAGAAAAAATAACGGCAAAAAAATGTCCGGGAGAGCGGTTTTTGTTGCATATATCACGGAAATATCGGCGGAAACGGCGTATAATAATATCATAAACCAATACATTTTCGGGAGGTAAACATATGGATCGCAAAGTTTTGGAAAAGATGAATTACGGTGTGTTTGTCGTGGGTACCCAGTATCAGGGCAAGCGTGTGGGCTGCGTGGTCAACTCCTTTGCACAGGTCACCAGCAACCTGCCCCAGAAGTTTACCCTGACGCTGAACCGTGACAACGAGACCTGCAAGGCGCTGCTGGAAAGCCGCACCTTTGCCGTGACGCTGGCAGGCAAGGACTGCCCCAAGGAGCTCATCAACCTCTTCGGTTACAAGTCCAGTCGTGTGACGGATAAGTTCGCTTCCTACGAAACCTTTACCGACAGCCAGGGCAACCCCTTCGTCAAGGAGGGCATGGTGGCCCGTGTGAGCTGCAAGGTGGTGGACACCATGGATGTGGGCCGCTACGTGCTGTTCCTGTGTGACGGCGTGGACGGTGAGATCCTGGGTGAGGGCCGGATGCTGACGGTGGACGAATTCCTGGGCAAGGGCGCTGCCGCCGTGCCTCCCACCGCCACCGTGTACCGCACGCTGGAAGAGGTGGGCAGCTGGGTCTGCCCCTGGTGCGGTTTTGTCTATCACGGCGAGAAGCTGCCCGACGGCTACGTCTGCCCCCTGTGCGGCTGCCCCGGTGACAAGTTCATCCGCAAGGAAGGCGAATAAACAACAGAAGAACGCAAAAAAGACCGCCATGGGCGGTCTTTTTTATGGGAAAAAGTAAGTTTAGGCGATGGCATCCACTATCTCGAAATTCCGATAGCCGAACACCGGGTAGGAATAGTCACCCTTGCCCATGGTCCAAACGGTGTCAAAATCGAAGGCGAAGCTGTCCTTCTTGGCCATCTCATGCGCACTAAGTGCAAACACGTCGGAGAACAAGGGACCGCCGGGAACAGCCTCAGACACCTCATCCAGATAGTAGCACTGATACAGGTTAGTGCTGTTGTTGGAAATGGCGGCAGCGCCGGTGGTGGAAGCGTTGTAGCAATAGGTGATGGGCAGATCCACAATATTACCCGAGTCGCTGACGCAGCCGGCGATGCCATAGCTGTTGCTGTGGACGAACTCGCCGCTGTTGTAGCAGTTGTTCACCTGCGTACGGAGGGCAGAGGTGCCCCATGCCAAGCCAATGCCGAAGGCGAGATCGCCGCCTTCAACGGTACCGCTGTTATAGCACAGGCTGACGGACAGATGGTCGCCTTCCACAACCTGAGCGTAGCCCAGAATACCGCAGGCCATGGCGGTTCCGTAGTAGGAGTAGATGGGATAATCGTCGTTGTCCTTGCAGCGGATGGAGCCTGAGTTATAGCAATGGCGGATCGTGCCGGAGCATCTTTCGTTCCGGCCAAGAATACCGGCGGCGTAGTTATAGGAAAGTGAGGAGGTGTCATTGCCAAGATTGAGAATGTTACCCTGATTAAAACAGTTTTGGATGACGTAGCGGTCACCGGTGCCGCGTGCGGCCAAACCGGCGGCAACAGACTTGTTGGCGGTAACGTTGGCGGTGTTGTAACAGCTGTCCACGGTGGAATCATTAACGGTGTAAACAAGACCGGCGGCACTGCCGCTGCTGTTGTCCACCGAACCGGAGAAGCAGCAGTTATAAAGAACGCTGTCTTTCAGTTCGTGAACGATGCCGGCCCCATCGTCGGTGATCTGGCCGTGCACACTCAGATTCTGAATGAGAGCATCCTTGGTTTCTTCGATCAGCGTGGCATTCAGACCGGAGACGGTGTAGCCGTTGCCATCCAGCGTGCCGTTGAACTGCTTGATGGGGGTCCAGGACCAGCCGGACAGGTCGATGTCGGCCATCAGGATATAGTCGGCGGAGGGATTCTGACGAATCTTATCAAATTCTGTGGCGGTAGAGATGGGGATAAAGCCGGTGGGCGCAGACTTTTGCTGTTCGACAGGCACGATGAAGCCATCGTTTAGGCGGAAGTTAGGGTTGGTGACAGCCACGATGCTGCCCTTGCCGCCGCCACCGTTGCCAGAGATAAAACCGCTCAGCAGCTTTCCACCCAAGGCAAGCACAGCCACCAGAATGACGAGGGCGAGAATGAACTTGACGGGAATCTTCTTCTTTTTCGGAGGATCGATGGGAGAAGAATCAACGGGGGAAGTGTCGACAGGTGCGTTTACTTCCTCCGGCAGGCGCTTGCCGCACTCTGTGCAGAACTTTGCACCGGGGGTGGCCTCTTTTCCGCAGGACGGACAGAACATAGAAAAGACTCCTTTCCTTGCAAACGAGCAGATAATTACTATTTCATTGTATCACTAAATTCCGCTATGTCAAATTTTTCGTTGAAAGCAGAGCCGTTGCAAAAAAAGAGAACAAAAAAGACCGCCATGGGCGGTCTTTTTTTCATCGTTTTGCGTTTTTGCAGATGCCCGCCGCGGCGAGGATCAGCACCAGAATGGCCAGCACATCCCGGATACCCTGCGAGGGGGCAGAGGTGACGAAGATAGAGGTAGGGCCATCGATGCCGCCGATGGTCTCCATGGCGCTGCGGAGATGGAAGGCCTGGGACAGATCAAAAAGCAGCATGCCCACAGCGGCGGTGGCCACCAGCGAGAAGAGCAGCAGCTGCCGGCGGCGGCTGCGCTTTTTTTGCTGCGCCAGTTCCTCGTTCAGCCGGGCCAGTTTTTCGGAGAGCTGCTGCATTTCCGGCGTCTCCTCCGGTTCTACCGTGTCGCCCAACAGCGTGCTCACCGGTGTATGCAGGGTGTCGGCCAGACGGATCAGCAGATCGGCGTCGGGGACGGACAGGCCCTTTTCCCACTTGGATACGGTCTGGCGCACCACGTGGATGCGCTCGGCCAGTTCCTCCTGGGAAAGACCTTTGGCCTTGCGCAGATTTTGCAGATTTTCACTCAACATGATGGATATACCTCCTTTGCCTGCCTTTATCCTACGGCAAAACGGCTCGTGCGGCAAGCAACGGGGAATAACATGGGATCAAATGGCGTCCAAAAGCTCTGCGAAACGGTAGATCAGCACATCGGCGGCACTCAGATCCTGATCGCCGGAGTCGGGGTTTACAAAACCGATGCAGCGCATGCCGGCGGCCTGAGCGGCAAGCGTCCCGTTGCGGGAGTCCTCCACCACGGTGCAATCTTTTGGCGCTGCACCCATGGCAGCGGCTGCGGCCAGAAATACGTCCGGGGCGGGCTTGGTGCGCTCCACCTCTTCGCCGCTGAAGAGAACTTCAAAATAGGGCAGCAACCCCACCTTTTCCAGACAAAGCCGGATATGGGACGGCGGGGAGGCGGAAGCCACCGCCATGCGATAGCCCCGTGCCTGCAGCGCACGCAGCGTTTCGGCAGCGCCGGGGATCGGGGGAACGCCATGCTCGGCGATTTCCTGCAGCTTGCGAGTTTCGAAGAACTCCATCAGATCGGTGCGGCCACGAAAATCCTTGCCGCAGTGCTGCCACACCGATTCCATCAGCACATCGTCGCTGGAGCCGATGCAGCACTTGTAGATGTCCATGTTGATCTCTACGCCCAGCTGAGCGAAGAGATCCTTCCACACCTGATAGCACATGGCTTCCGTGTTGATGAGGACACCGTCCATATCAAAGATGATGAAGCGGTCCATGATGCGCTCCTATTTCAGCACGTCCAGCAGGCGGCAGAAGGGATAAACGGTCTGCTCGGCGGCGTCCAGGCACTGACCGGGGGAGTCGGGATTGGCGAAGCCGATGCAGCGCATGCCGGCGGCTCTGGCGGCCAGGGTGCCGTTGGTGGAGTCCTCCACCACCACACATTCCTCGGGCCGGGCGTTCATGCGCTCGGCGGCGGCCAGGAATACATCGGGGGCGGGTTTGGTATTTTTCACCCGCTCGGCACTGAAGCGCACGTCAAAATAGGGGGCGATGTCGGTGCGGTCGGTGCAAAGCTCGATATACTCCTGGGTGGCGGAAGAGGCCACGGCCATGCGGTAGCCCCGGCGCTGCAGCTCGGCCAGCGTTTCGTTCACGCCCTCAATGCGGGGAATGTCGCCGTGACGCAGATAGTCGGATTTCAGCTCATAGTAGCGGCGGGGCAGCGCAGGATCGCCACGGAAGTCCAGGCCCATGTGTTCCCATACCAGCTCCATCAGCCGCTTGCCGTTGGCGCCGATGCAGCCCTTGTAGACTTCGAAATCCAGGTCAACGCCCTGCTCGGCAAAGACCTGCGTCCACAGCTTGTAGTGCAGCGGCTCGGTGTTCACCAGCACGCCGTCCATATCAAAGAGGATGACTTTTTCCATAATGTATACTCCTTCTGCACGAAAAGGTGAGACCGCCGCAGCGACCTCACCTTTTATGATTACTTCTTCAGTTCGCCGTTGGCGCTGGCGGTCAGGTAGGCGTTGATGAAGCCATCAATGTCGCCGTCCATCACGGCCTGGATGTTGCCCATTTCGTAGCCGGTACGGGTGTCCTTGGCCAGAGTGTAGGGCATGAAGACATAGGAGCGGATCTGGCTGCCCCATTCGATCTTCATCTGCACGCCCTTGATGTCGCTGATCTTCTCGGCGTTCTGCTGGATCTTCAGTTCCACCAGCTTGGCCTTGAGCATCTTCATGGCGTTGTCACGGTTCTGGAACTGGCTGCGCTCCGTCTGGCAGAACACCACGATGCCGGTGGGCAGGTGGGTCAGACGCACGGCGGAGGAAGTCTTGTTGATGTGCTGGCCGCCGGCGCCGGAGGAGCGGCAGGCCTGCATCTCGATCTCGTCGGGGCGGATCTCGATGTCGCTGTCATCGGGCATTTCGGGCATGACTTCCACAGCGGCAAAGCTGGTCTGGCGGCGGGCGTTGGCGTCAAAGGGAGACACACGCACCAGACGGTGAACGCCGTTCTCACTCTTGAGGTAGCCGTAGGCGTTTTCACCCTCGATGGAGATGGTAGCGCTCTTGATGCCGGCTTCTTCGCCTGCTTCGTAGTCCAGCAGCTGATAGGTGTAGCCGTGACGCTCGGCCCAGCGGGTGTACATGCGGTAGAGCATTTCGGTCCAGTCCTGGGCCTCGGTGCCGCCGGCACCGGCGTGGAAGGTCATGATGGCGTTGTTGGCGTCGTATTCACCGCTGAGCAGGGCGGCCAGGCGGCGCTCCTCCATCTCCTTCTCCAGCGTGTCGTAGGCGCTGATGACATCGGGCAGCAGGGAGGCGTCGTCCTCTTCCTGGGCCATTTCGCACAGCACCACGGCGTCTTCCCAGTCGGACACCAGCCGGTCGTGCTTCTTGATGCGGTTTTCCAGACGCTTGATCTGCTGGCTCACCTTCTGGGAGCGGGCAAGATCGTTCCAAAAGCCGTCCTGCTCCGTCTCGGCCTGCAGGGCAGCGTATTCTTCCCGGGCCTTGGGGATACCCAGTGCCTTCTCCAGCTCGCCCAGGGCGGGCTCCAGAGCGAGAAGTTTCTGTTTGTACTCGTCGTATTCGATGACTGCCATAGTTGGTGTCTCCTTTTGCGTATATTTCAGTAACTAAAATATTATATCCAAAAATTGTGAGGATGTAAAGATGGAAACTGCAAATTACTGCACGTTTTCCTTCTGTTCCATCCGCTTCATCTGCCGCAGAGAACCGGTGGTCAGGGGGATGGTCAGCACGAAGGAGCAGACATCCGACACGCTCTGGGCCATCTGGACGCCCAGCTGGTCGAGGAACTGGGGCAAAAGCAGCACGGCGGGGATGAAGAACAGGCCCTGTCGTGCCACTGCCAGCACCGAAGCCCGTCCTACCTGTCCGATGGTCTGGGTCATCATGCTGCTCATCATGTTGTAGCCGCACAGCCCAAAGGTCAGGCACTGCAGCCGCAGCGCCGTGGTGCCGAAGGCGATGACGTCCGGGTCATCACGGAAGATGGCGATGATCTGAGGCGCAAAGACCCAGCCCACCACGGAGATGGCCAGCAAAAACACGGTGGACCACCGGACGCAGAACCAGTAGGCCTGCCGCACCCGGTGGTAGAGTCCGGCGCCAAAGTTGAAGCCGCACACCGGCTGGAAGCCCTGCCCGAAGCCGATGAGGGCGGACTGGGCCAGATGCATGGCCCGGTTCACCACCGACATGGCGGCGATGGCGGCGTCGCCGTAGACGCCGGCGCTGTTATTCAGGCAGATGGTGGCCACGCTGGCAAGACCCTGCCGGCACAGAGAGGGCAGACCGCCCCGGCCGATCTCCTTGAGATAGTAGAAGGAGAACTGTGTATTGCGCAGGCGGATCTTCAGGTTGCCACCCCGGGTGCAGCCTACCAGCAGCAGGCAGAAGGACACCAGCTGGCTGAGGATGGTGGCCAGCGCTGCACCGGACACGCCCATGGAGAAGGTGAAGATGAACAGGGGATCCAGCGCCACGTTCAGCACCGCACCGGCCACGATGCCGATCATGCCGTAGACGGCGCTGCCCTGAAAGCGCAGTTGGTTATTCAGCACGAAGGAGGCGGTCATGTAGGGAGCGCCGATGAGGATGATGCGCAGATAGTCCTTGGCGTAGGGCAGGATGGTGGGCGTGGAGCCCAGCAGCTTTGCCAGCGGCTCGCAGAAGATCTGTCCCAGCACGGTGATGAGGACGCCGGCCAGAAAGGACATGACCACGCCGGTAGCGGCCATCTTTTCCGCATCCTCCATGGCCTGCTTGCCCAGCTGACGGGAGATGTAGTTGCCCGAGCCGTGGCCGAAGAAGAAGCCCACCGCCTGAATGATGGCCATCAGGGAGAAGACCACACCCACGGCGCCGGTGGCACTGTTGTTTTCCAGCATACCCACAAAGTAGGTGTCGGCCAGATTGTAGAGGGCGGTGACCATCATGCTGGCAATGGTAGGGGCTGCCAGCGAGCAGACCAGCGAGCCTACGGGCGTAGTGGTCATGCGGAGGAACTTGGCGTCACGTTGGTTGCTCATGGGCAAAGACTCCTTTGCGCAAGGGATTTTTCTCTATTGTAGCACCTGCGGCGGGGGATGTCACGAAAAAATGCGCCGTTGTCGAAGGGGGAGAGCCGGAAAAAACATCTCCCCGACCGATGGTCGGGGAGATGCGACGGTTTGGTTTGTTGGGGATCCCGGTGCAGGGAAAGAGGCGCATCAGAGGAACAGTGCATTCATAATGCCGAGGGGCAGTGCTGCCGCCGCTGTGATCCGGGCGAACAGGAAGGCCTTGTCGCTGTCCTTTTTGACCCGCTCCAGCACAAAGGCGCCGACACCGATCAGGGCCAGCAGGGCGGCGAAAGCAGCCTGGCCGGAAAAGCCGAACCAGTTGATCCGGATGCCCACATAGCCGATATACAGGCCCAGAGCAACAGCGATGTAAAAGCATACCTGCCGGACTTTCTTGTTCTTCACCAGAAACATCAGGGCCACAGACAGTAATCCGACGGTGATCAGCACCATGCTCACAACAATCAGCAAATCCAAAAAAGTATTCATATTTTTTCCTCACTTTCATTTTTTCGTTGGGTTGTTTGCTTTTGTGAGGATAGAATACCATGGGTTTCTAAAGAAAAACGGGAGGAAAATCTAAAGATTTCTAAAGAAATCGGATCAAAACTCCGAGAGCGTGATGCAGATGGCAAAGGCGTCCGGCGTTTGCCGGAGGGTGACGCTGCCGGCGTAGTGCTGCACGATGCGCCGAATACTGTTCAAGCCGATCTGATAGCCTTCCGACGGGGCGGCAGACTGCTTCACGGCGTTGTGCTGCCGGATGGTCAGGTCATGTGCTGTCAGGCTGATGGTCAGAACCACGGGGGCGGACGGATCAGCATATTTTTGGATATTGGAGCAGAGATTATCGAAGATGCGCCGCAATTCCTGCACATCGAAGGCGCCGGAAAAGGCAGCACAGCCGGAGAGATCCGTGCGCACGTCGAACTGCTCCTCCAGTTCCTCTGCAAATTCCGAAACGATCTGCTCCAACAGCAGCCGGCCGTCCTCGAAATGCTCGGGATTCCGCTTTCCGCCGTCCAGCAAAACGCTGGTCAGATCCCGGATCTGCCCCGCCTTCTTTTGGATCAGCTGAAGGTACTCCTTCTGCTCTGCCGGGGAAGGCTGCTCCCGGGACAGCATGTAGTCCGAATAGGAGAGGATGGCCGTCAAAGGCGTGCGGATATCGTGGGACAGGGAGCGGATCAGTTGTTCCTTTTCCTGCGCCAGCGCCTGCTCCTTTTCCCGCAGACGCTGCTGGGCGTCGGACATTTCGTTGATCGCTCCGGCCAGCTCCGTCAGTTCGTTGCTGCCCTCCAGAGGAAGCGCAGCGTCTTTCTGCCCGGCCCGGAGAGCTTCGATGCCGGCGGTGATTTTCCGGATATAGGTGATCCGACCATTCAGAAGGGAGAGGAACAGAACGGCAAACACACCGGCCGAGAGAAGAGCGCTGACAGTAAAGATCCAGCGGTCCACGCTGATCCAATCGAATTCTGTCATGGGAATATCGTGATAAAAGCAGTAAGATTCTGCGATCCGCAGTGCTGCATGGGACAGAAACAGCCCCAGGAGCAGTGCCAGCAGGAGGCTGAAGGCGATCATGCCCAGGATCTCGTGGGAAAGCTTGCGCTGTCTGCGTTGTTTTCTCTTAATCAATGTAGTAACCCTTTCCCCAAGCGGTTTTGATATAAGTGGGATTGCGGGAATTGTCTCCCAGCTTCTTCCGGATATTCTTAATGTGGACCATGATCGCATCGTTCCCCACAGCGTTATCGTTCCAAATGCTGGTATAGATGTGGTCCAGAGAATAGATCTTCTTCCGGTTGGATGCCAGCAGATGCAGGATCGCAAATTCTGTATAGGTCAGGCTGATGATCTCCTTGCCCCGGCGGACGCACTGGCTGTCCGGATCCAGCAGGAGATCGTGAATGACCAGTGTGCTGTCCTGCGGCTGGGGAGCAGAGAACATGGGCCGCCGCCGCAGGATCGCCCGGATGCGCAGCAGCAGTTCTGCGTTGGAGAACGGCTTGACGATATAGTCATCGGCTCCGGCGGAGAAGCCCACGACCTTGTCCGACTCGCCGGAATAGGCGGTGAGAAATACGATGGGCGTTTCCCACCGGCTGCGGATCTGCGCCGCAGCCATAATACCGGACTGCCCGGGCATATTCACATCCAGGAGGAAAAGATCGATGTCGTCTGTTGCCAGTTCTACTGCCTGCAGGCCGTCTTCGGCCGGTATGACGCTATATCCCTCCGATGACAGCAGCAACTGCAGGATCTCCCGGATCTCCCGGTCATCATCGGCAACAAGAATGCACTTTTTTCCGTCTTTCATAGGCACCCTCCTTAGTTTTTCTTAGTTTATCATAAGTGTGCCGTTGATGCAATCGGGGATGTCGGCATGTAAAAAAGCCTCCCTTGTCAGTGGACAAAAGAGACTTCTTTGCCTATGGGCTACAAAAAAGATATTTTCGGCAGTTTTGTGTATGACTTCGAACTCTTGCAGAAAATGATATATTGCTACGCAATATGATATACGGCTTCCGCCGTATGATACACTTGCTTCGCAAGCATGATATAATATCCGTTCCTTCATATGCCGCAGGCATATATCATCGCACGAAGTGCGATATCATACCGAAGGTATATCACCCGTTCCGGCAGGAACGGATATCATTGAAAAACGACAAGTTTCTGTCGAAACTTGTCGTTTTTCATGGTACGGGTAGCGGGACTCGAACCCGCAAGCGTGAGCACTGGAACCTAAATCCAGCGTGTTTACCAATTTCACCATACCCGCATGGGAAGCAGTCGGAACATGCTTCCGACTGCCGCTTCATTGTACCGCACCGGCAGAGCAAAAGCAAGAGGCAGGTCAAACCGGGCGGTGCAGAATATCCTCTGCTGCCGCCCACTGCAAGGCCTGCTCCACCTGCGCCTCGTTGGCCGCTTGCAGCAGACGACATACCAGCGGGCCCAGACGCCCGGTTTTACAGGGGGCGCAGCCGTTTTCCTGATAGAGGCTCCGGCTCACGCCGTACTGCCAACTCCGGCCAAAGCCCTCCACCCGGAATGAGGTGAGGAAGAAAAGGTGGGCGGCAATGCTGATCTGCGGAGTGCTCACCAGCAGCTTGGTCAGGGAACCCTGATCCTCCAGACAGCGGCACACGGCAGCCTCATCCATGTCGATCGATCGGACATCGGCGCTCACATGGCTGCGCAGCATCTGGTGAGCCCAGCCAAAGCCCGCCATGGTCAGCCCCCGGATCTCTGCGCCGCACAAGCGGCAGCTGCCGGGATAGAAGGAGAACGAGGCAGAGGCGGGCGCATCCAGGGCAAAGCCCTCGGCAGCCGTCAGGCAGCCCCAGGGATAGAGATCCAGCCGCCGCCACAGTTCGTAGGGGCGGCTCTGATACGTCCGCAGCTTCCCCGGCTCACAGAAGGTGAAAGGAATGCCCGCAGTGCGGAGCAGCTCCGTCACATCCACCTGCAGAGCGCCGTCATCGCTGCGCTGCAGCGGCAGGGAACAATGCCACAGGATACCGCCCTCTTTCCCTTCGTACAGCAGCATGGCATCGTCCGGGTTCAGGCCCAGCGTGATGCTGCGGCGAACCTTTTTCGGTCTGGCTGCCGTCATCAGGATGGTGCAATCCTCTTTCTGCCCATCGGTGACAAGGTAGAGGTATCCCTCCGTATTCAAAAGCCAGAACAGGCGATAGGCGATCATCACCAAGCCTCCTTTTTCACAAAGTACATGATGGGGCAAAAAGGCCGCGGCGCTGGGCCGCGGCCTTTTCATGGTTTGCTTTACAGATAGTGGCGCATACCGTCGGTGGCGGTATCCGCATCAGCGCTCAGGGTCACGGTGAACTTCACCATGTTCTTGTCGCTGAAACGCTCCAGCCAGTGCAGGAACTTTTCGGTCTCGTGGGCGTCGCTGCTGCGGGTAATCTTGCACAGGTTGTCCACAAAGACGTGGGAAATATCGTAATTACCTGCATACAGGCCGCTGATGAAGCCGCGCAGGCACTCAAAACTATTCAGATCATACTCGCCTGCGTTGACCAGACGAACACTGTGACTGAGATCGTAAGTCATGTCTGCACCGGGCTCGATGCACACGACGCTGCCCTTCTCGGCCTCCACGCAGGTGTGGATCAGCTCGATCAGCTGCTTGGTTTTGCCGGCACCGGCGGTGCCCATAATCAGTCTAACCATAGAAATCACTCCTTCAATATATATGGTAACCAAGTGGTTTCCTATACTTACTACTAAGATACCACATGGTTAAGAAAATAGCAATGAGAATTTATTCACTCTTCTGCGAAAATCAGCCGTTCAGCTTGGCCAGCAGGGCGGCACGCAGTTCTTCGTAGCCGGGCTTGCCCAGCAGAGCGAACATGTTCTTCTTGTATGCCTCCACGCCGGGCTGGTCGAAGGGGTTGACCTCCAGCAGGTAGCCGCTGATGCCGCAGGAATACTCGAAGAAGTAGATCAGCTCGCCCAGGGAGTAGGCGCTGAGCTTGTCCACGTTGACAATGATGTTGGGTACGCCGCCCTCCACGTGGGCCAGCAGCGTGCCGTCCATGGCCTGCTGGCGGACGAAGTCCATATCCTTGCCGGCCAGGAAATTCAGGCCGTCACCGTTGACGGTGTCGAAGGGGATCACGTTGGTGGTGTTGGAAGCGCCCAAACGCACCACGGTCTCAAACAGGTGGCGCTCACCCTCCTGGATGTACTGACCCATGGAGTGCAGATCGGCGGTAAACTCCACGCTGGCGGGGAACAGACCCTTGTTCTCCTTGCCCTCGCTCTCGCCGTAGAGCTGCTTCCACCACTCGCACATGAAGCGGAAGTTGGGCTCGTAAGCGGCCAGCACCTCGATCTTCTTGCCGGTGCGGTACAGCTCATAGCGGGCAGCGCCGTACTGCCATGCGGGGTTGGCAGCCAGCTCGGGCTTGGCGCAGGTGTTCATCATGTCGGCAGCGCCGGCCATCAGGGCATCGATATCCACGCCGGCCACGGCGATGGGCAGCAGACCCACGGCGGTCAGCACGCTGTAGCGGCCGCCCACGTCATCGGGCACCACGAAGGTCTCGTAACCGGCCTCGTCGGCCAGCGTCTTCAGAGCGCCGCGGGCACGGTCGGTGGTGGCATAGATGCGCTTGGCAGCCTCTTCCACGCCATACTTCTCTTCCAGCAGCTTGCGGAAGAAGCGGAAAGCCACGGCGGGCTCGGTGGTGGTGCCGGACTTGGAGATGACGTTGACGGAGAAATCGTCGTCACCGATCAGCTCCACCACTTCGCTCAGCTGGTCGGAAGACAGACCGTTGCCGGCAAAGTAGATGTTGGGGGTGTTCTTCTTTTTCAGATTGTAGTTGGCAGAGCACAGACACTCAATGACGCCGCGGGCGCCCAGATAGGAGCCGCCGATGCCCACCACCACCAGCGCCTTGCTGTCGCTCTGGATCTTGGCGGCAGCAGCCTTGATGCGGGCAAACTCGTCCTTGTCGTAATCGGCGGGCAGGCGCACCCAACCGATGTAATCGCTGCCGGCGCCGGTGCCCAGCTGCAGCTTGTCGTGGGCGTCACGGACCCGGGCGGCCAATTCGGTTTCGTAGTTGGGAGTCACAAAGGACTGCATATTGGTCAGATTGACCTGGATCATCTGTATTTCCTCCTGTATGTAAAGTTTTTGATATTTCCGTATGATACATCATACATCGGCAGCAATCAAATTTCAAGGGAATTTTCTGCGGAAAAAGGCGGCTTTCGCCGCCTTTTCGTCATTCCTTGCCGCACAGCATACCCAGCATCCGTCGGTACGTTTCCCGCCAGGTCAGCTTTTCCACCGCTTCCGCCGTTCGGATAGGGATCTCCAGGACGATGATCTCGCCGTCCCGGACTGTCAGGGTGCCCACCTGCTGCCCTGCTGCCACCGGAGCCTCCACCGACTCCGGCAGGGTGGCCTCCTGGGTCAGACCTGCCGCCTGCGACTTTTTCACCAATACCTGCCGCCCCTGTTCCGGCAGCGTCAGGGCGACGGTGTCCTGCATCCCCAGCTTTACCGGCAGCGGCGCAAAGGGTTCCTCCGCTTCCACAGTGTGAAGGGCGTAGGTGGCAAAGCCGTAGTTCAGCAGCGTCTTGGCATCTTCAAACCGCTGCTGGGAAGTGGCGCCGCCCAGCACCACGGCGATCAGCTCCATTCCTTCCCGCTCCGCCGTGGCGCTGATGCAGTAGCCGGCAGAGCTGGTGGAGCCGGTCTTCAGACCGGTGGCCCCCTCGTAAAAACGGATCAGCTTGTTGGTGTTGGCCAGTTCAAAGGCCCCGCCCCGGAGAGAATCCATCCAGATGGTGGTGAACCGCCGCAGCTCCGGGCAGTTCAAAATCAGCTGGCGGCTCATGACGGCAATGTCCCGGGCGGAGGTCAAATGCCCCTGCGCCGGCAGGCCGTGACAGTTGAGGAAGGTGGTGTCCTTCATCCCCAGTTCCTTGGCCCGGTTGTTCATCTCTGCCACGAACAGTTCCGTCACGCCGGAGACATGCTCTGCCAGCGCCACCGCAGCATCGTTGCCGGAGGCGACACACACCGCCTTGATCAATTCCTCCACCGTGATCTGCTCGCCTTCGGCGAGATATACATTGCTGCCGCCCATGGAGGCGGCGTAGGCGCTGACCGTCACCACATCATCATAGGCGATGGTGCCTTTCTCGATGGCTTCCATGGTCAAAAGCAGCGTCATCACCTTGGTGACGCTGGCCGGTTCCCGGCGGTCTGTCTCCCCTTTGGCATAGAGGACTGCACCCGTTTCCTTTTCCATCAGCAGCACCGACGGGGCATCAATGTCCAGCTCCACCGCCTGCGCAGTCACCGGGCACAGCAGCACCATCAGCACGATCCACATCCAGCGTTTCATTTTCATCCCTCCCGCAGTTTTTTTCACCTTATGCACCTTGGGCGGGATTCATGCGTGCAGCGACATTTTTCGCCTTGCAAATCACCCCCGGGACTGTTATAATAGCACAGTAACTTCATCTGCGGGGTTAGTTCATCGGTAGAACGGCAGCTTCCCAAGCTGCATAGGCGGGTTCGATTCCCGTACCCCGCTCCAAAAAAGAACCCACATTTGTCTACGACAAGTGTGGGTTCTTTTCGTGACATCCGTTTCTGACGGAACGGGCGATATAGAAAAGCCGCTTCGTGCAACCTTCTTTTGTGCTTGCGTCGGCGGTGGAAAGTGCTATAATGAAAGCAGCAATCATTTTGCAAGAGGAGGAGAGAAACGCATGAAACGAAAGGGACTTCTGTTGACGGTGCTTCTTCTGCTGGCGATGCTGCTGGTGCCTGCTGCCTATGCGGCAGATAAGCCGGTGGAGACCAGCAATCTGAATAGGCACTACTATGGAAACGCAGGGCGCTTCGCCTTGCCGATCACATCCACACTGGCAGCTGAAAACGGAGGCTATCTCCGGGTGGAGAATGTGGGCGATTCACTGGTGGTGGAGCAATACGACCAGGATCTGTGCTTCGTTTCCTCCCGGGAGCTGGCGCTGGAACTGCCGATCTACGGCGGCGTGTATCTGTGCGATGACTACAACTTTGTGGTCAGCGGCCAGATGAACCTTGAGGAGGATGACAATAGGGAAGTCATCCGTGTGACCCGCTACAGCAAGGACTGGGTGCGGCAGGGGGCGGCCGGCCTGTACGGCGCCAACACCATCATCCCCTTTGACGCCGGCAGTGTGCGGTTTGCCCGCAGCGGCGACATTCTTTATATCCGAACGTCCCATGAAATGTATACGACAGGTGACGGACTGAACCATCAGGCCAACGTGATGCTCAGCATTCGCATCAGCGACATGACGGTGACGGATGAGTTGACCGCAGTGCTCAACAGAAACTACGGTTACGTAAGTCATTCGTTCAACCAGTTCGTCCAGGTGGACGGCACTGCGCTGCTGGCGGTGGATCACGGTGATGCGCTGCCCCGTTCTGTGGTGCTGTTCCGCTACGGGCAGCCGGCCGGACAGGAAACCTTCTACGGCCGCACAGAGTATGTGGAGGTCCTGCCGATCGTCAACAGTACCTACCACTATAATGATACCGGTGTGGCCCTGGGCGGCTTCGAATATTCCTCCACCCACTATCTGGTGGCCGGCAATTCGGCGGACCAGACGGTGGAGGGCCAGGATCTGATGTATGCGCATCGGAATATTTTCGTCACGGCCACCCCCAAGAATGAATTTTACAACGAGACAACGGTGGTCCGGTGGCTGACATCGTATGCCGAAGAGGATGATGTGGAGATATCTCCTCCCCACCTTCTGAAAATCGCAAATGACCGCTTCTTCCTGACCTGGACGGAAAATGACGTGCTGCACTACTGCTTCCTGAACGGAAAGGGAGAGCCGGAAGGGGAGATTTACGTCTCTCGGACCGGGCAGCTGTCGGACTGCGTGCCGATCCTGCACGACAATGCCATCCTTTGGTACGTGACCGATGCCTCGGCGCCTGTTTTCTACAAGATCGATCTGGCCGCACCGGAGACGGTGTACAGCTCCCATACCCACCAGTACAGCTATAGCTGCGTGAAGGCCCCGACGCAGAGCGCTGCGGGCAAGCTGAGCGTTTCCTGCGCAGAGTGCGGCGAGGCATTCACCGTGACGATGCCGAAGCTTTCCGAGACGGACTATACCTGCGAGGTGCTTGTCAAGCCCGGTCATCTTCAGGAAGGAAAGGTGCGGTATACCTGGAAGGAGACGGCCTACGGCAAGTGGACCTTTGAAGTGACGCAGCCGGCCTGCACCCACCAGTTCCAAACGGAAAGTTATCCGGCGTCTGTGCTGAGCTTCGGCGTGCGGAATGAGATTTGTGCGGTGTGCGGCTATGTGAGCAAGGTGGAGCGGACGCTGTGCCGTCTCAGCGGCGCTGACCGCTGCGCCACCGCCTATGCCGCTGCCGATATGCTGAAGGAACTGCTGGTGGCAGAGAAATTTGACAACATCATCATCGCCAGCGGCTCCAACTTCGCCGATGCCCTGGCCGGCAGCTATCTGGCAAAGGTGAAGAGTGCCCCCATTCTGCTTTACATGGGCAGATCGGAACAGCAGAACCTGAACTATATTGCTGAAAATCTGGCGCCCGGCGGTACGGTGTACATTCTGGGTGGTACCGCTGCGGTGCCTGCCAAGGTGGATACCCAGCTGCAGGGCTATACGGTGAAGCGTCTGGCCGGTGATACCCGCTACGACACCAACCTGAAGATCCTGGAGGAAGCCGGCGTCAACGGCGAGGAGATCCTGGTGGCCACAGGCCGCAACTTTGCCGACTCCCTGTCTGCCTCTGCCACAGGTCTGCCCATCCTGCTGGTGGACAGCAACAAGTCCCTGAGCGCAGCGCAGCAGGCGTTTCTGGCGGCCCACAGCGACAGTGCCTATACCATTCTGGGCGGCACCGCTGCGGTGAGCGAGAAGATGGCCGCTGCCATCGAGAATGCTGCCGGCAAGAAGCCGGATCGTGTGTACGGCGCACGTCGTGAGAATACGTCGGTGCTGGTGGCCCAGCGGTACTTTGAAGCACCGAGAGCTGCGCTGGTGGCTTATTCCCAGAATTTCCCCGACGGACTGTGCGGCGGCCCGGTGGCCTATGCAGCCGGAGTCCCGCTGCTGCTGACCCGTGCCGGTGCTGAGAGCATTGCGGCAGAGTATATCCAGGCAGAGAATATCCAGGCCGGTGCGGTGCTGGGCGGTACTGCCGCTGTCAGCCATGCCACGGCAGAAAAGGTCTTTGGCCTGAAATTTGCTGCAGATGAATAACGGAATCCACAGGAAAAAGAGCTTTGCCTTCGGGCAGAGCTCTTTTTTTGCCGGCAGAGGGCAGCCTTGCGGCGGAAAAATATCTGCCCGTGGGTTCGGCATTTTCTTTGACAATATATGGCAGATCTTAACTTGCATAAAAGTGAGGGTAGTGCTATGATGCAGATAAAGAACTGCCGAAAGGGAGGAAAGATATGAATACAAAGAAATGGATCGGCACGATGCTGGCTGTTTGTCTGAGCATCGCCTGCCTGACGGTCACGGCCTTCGCCGGGAGCTCCGATATGCAAAGCGGCGACTTGACGGTGGAAAAGCCGTCCCAGCACGATATTTACAAAAAGTGGGCGCCAATCGAGGTGCCTGACAGCACATTTGTGGAGGCTCCGTCTGTGACGGCGCCTTATGCCACCGGTAAGCTCAGCGACGCATATTTGAAATCGGGTGTGGAGTTCCTCAACCTTATGCGCTATCTGGCGGGCCTGCCGGAAGTGCAGCTGGATGACGAACTCAACGACCTTGCCCAGCACGGCGCCGTGCTGATGGCGGCCAACGACGAACTGTCCCATTTTCCCACGAAGCCGGCGGACATGGATGACGCCTTCTATGAGAAGGGCTATCAGGCTGCCGGGGAGAGCAACCTCTCCATGTATGCCGATTCCGTCGGGGATCTTGAGGAATATATGCTGGTGCAGGCGGTTTTGAGCTGCATGAACGATACCGGCAGTTACAGCAACATGAATTCGGTGGGCCACCGCCGCTGGCTGCTGAACCCCACGCTGCTGAATGTCGGCTTTGGCTGTGCCAAGGCCAACACGACTGACGGAATGCACGCCTATTACATGGACAGCCATGTGCATGACAGAAGCGGTGCCGGCTGCGACTATGACTTCATTTCCTGGCCTGCTTCCGGTGAGTTCCCCAGCCTGTTCTTCGATCCGGCGGCAGCCTGGTCGGTGACGCTCAATCCTGAGAAGTACATGATCCCGGAACTGGACAAGGTGAAGGTGACGCTCACCCATTACAGCGCCATCTATACCTTTGATTCCACCACCGGTGAGCCTCCTGCCGACGGTGTGGCCGAAGAGCCTTACATGACGGTGAATACCCAGGGTGCGGGCGTGATCTCCTGGGAGCCTGCAGGTGAGAACAGCTATGAGACCAAGGGCAACTGCATCATTTTCCATCCCGGTACCAACAATGTGGATGAGTATGGCGGAATCTATACGGTCACCATCACCGGCATTTATGACCGTCAGGGCAATGAGCAGACGCTCACATACCAGGTGAACTTTTTCGACATCAATGGCCTAGCATTTCACGAGTTTGAAAGTCAGTATATTGAGCCCACCTGCACGAGACACGGCGGCAACGCCTGGGTGTGCGAGTGCGGCGCCGGTTACTTTGAAAGTACGGTGGCTGCACTGGGCCATGATTATACCAGCGAATTGATCAAGGAACCTACCTGCACCGAAAAGGGAGAAGAGCGCTACACCTGCCAGCGGTGCGATTACTCTTACATTGGCTATGTGGACACGGTACCGCACGTCTATGACCAGAAAACGGTGGTTCCGCCTACCTGCGGCAGCCAGGGCTATACGATATGGAGCTGTGTGTGCGGCCTGAAGGGTTCTTACGGGGACTATGTTGATGCTACCGGTGAGCATCAGTATGTGGAGTCCAGCCGTGTGGAGCCGACCTGCGTATCTCAGGGCAGCGTTTATTACATGTGTGCGAACGAAGACTGCCGCGCCAGCAAGGTGGAAAGCCTTCCCGAAACCGACCACACCTATGTGGATACGGTGGTCCCGCCCCGCTGCATGAGGGACGGCTATACGCAGCATGAGTGCACGTATTGCGGACACTATTACAGAGATAACGTGCAGGAAGGTCTGCGGTGCGACTACGAAAATGTGGTGCCGGTCCATGCGCCTGACCTGGACTGGCGTGCCCACAGGGGTTATTGCCGCCGGGGCTGCGGTAACTATTGGACAGCCAGCTGCGTCACGGACGACATGGAACAGGAGGCCTCCGTGCTGAGCTTCGGCAAACGGGGCGAGGTTTGTGTCGAGTGCGGACATCTCTATGAAGGCGAGCTGACGCTGTGCCGCCTCAGCGGCGCAGACCGCTGCGCCACCGCCTATGCCGCTGCCGATGCGCTGAAGGACCTGCTGGGTGTGAAGAAGTTTGACAACATCATCATCGCCAGCGGTTCCAACTTCGCCGATGCTCTGGCTGGCAGCTATCTGGCCAAGGTGAAGGGCGCTCCCATCCTGCTCTATATGTACAAGTCGGAGCAGCAGAACCTGAGCTATATCGCCAACAATCTGGCGCCCGGCGGTACGGTGTACATTCTGGGCGGCACCGCTGCTGTCCCTGCCAGAGTGGACAGCCAGCTGAAGGGCTATACGGTGAAGCGCCTGGCCGGTGATACCCGCTACGACACCAACCTGAAGATCCTGGAGGAAGCCGGCGTCAACGGTGAGGAGATCCTGGTGGCCACGGGCCGCAACTTTGCCGACTCCCTGTCCGCCTCCGCCACGGGCCTGCCCATCCTGCTGGTGGACAGCAACAAGAGCCTGAGTGCAGCGCAGCAGGCATATCTGTCCGCCCACAGCGACAGCGCCTATACGATTCTGGGCGGCACCGCTGCGGTGAGTGAGAAGATGGCCGCTGCTATTGAAAGCGCTGCCGGCAAGAAGCCGGACCGTGTGTACGGCGAGCGCCGTGAGGATACGTCGGTGCTGGTCGCCCAGCGTTATTTCGATGCACCCCAGACGGCACTGATTGCCTTTTCCCGCAACTTCCCCGACGGACTGTGCGGCGGCCCGGTGGCCTATGCGGCCGGAGCACCGCTGCTGCTGACCCGTGCCGGTGCTGAGAGCATTGCGGCAGAGTATATCCAGGCAGAGAACATCCAGGCCGGTGCAGTGCTGGGCGGTCCTGCCGCTGTCAGTCACGCCACGACAGAGAAGGTCTTTGGCCAGGACTTTGCGGAAATCAAATGAAACAGGAAAAAGAGTTCTGCCCAAAGGCAGAACTCTTTTCTTTTTCGGCAGAATATGGTATGATCATGCCAACAAATCAAAGGAGGCCCTGGTGATGAAAAACTTTTTGATCGTTGTGGATATGCAGAAGGACTTTGTGGACGGTGCGCTGGGCAGCGCCGAGGCGCAGGCCATCGTGCCTGCCGTGGTGGAGAAGATCCGCAGCTTCGCCGGCGAGATCATCGTCACCTACGATACCCATGAAGAAGACTATATGGACACCCGTGAGGGCCGCTTTTTGCCGGTGCCCCATTGCATCCGTGACACGGAGGGCTGGCAGCTGAACGCTGCCGTGGCGGAGGATCTGGCTGATCGTGCTTACACCGTGGTGGAAAAGCCCACCTTCGGCGCAGTGACCTTGCCCGAGGTGGTGGAGCAGCTGGCAGGCGGCGAGGAGTTTACCGTGGAGCTGATCGGCCTTTGCACCGACATCTGCGTGGTTTCCAACGCCATGCTCCTCAAGGCTGCCTTCCCCGAGGCGGATATGACCGTGGACGCCGCCTGCTGCGCCGGCGTCAGCCCCGCAAGCCATCAGGCGGCCCTGACCACCATGGCCTGCTGCCAGATCACTGTGATCAACAACTAAACTGGTGCTATCATTCGGTATAAAACTGGCGATTTCCTTATATCCAGAATCGTGGTATGCTTGGCGCATACCACGATTTTTTCTCAAAGGAGAATGATGATGAAACGTATTGCCAGCATTCAGGATATTTCCTGCCTGGGCCGCTGCTCCCTCACCGTGGCGCTGCCCCTCATTTCCGCCATGGGCGTGGAGTGTGCCATCGTGCCCACCGCCGTCCTCAGCACCCACACCATGTTCCAGAACTTCACCGTCTGCGACCTCAGCGACCAGATCCTGCCCATTGCCCGCCACTGGCAGGACGAAAAGGTGCATTTTGACGCCATCTACACCGGCTACCTCGCCAGCGCTGAGCAGATCGGTGATGTGTGCGCTTTCTTCGACATGCTCAAGAGCGAGGATACCATGATCTTTGTGGATCCCGCCATGGCCGACCACGGCAAGCTTTATGCCGGTTTTGGCCCCGAGTTCCCTGCCGAGATGGCCAAGGTGGCGGCCCGTGCCGACGTACTGATCCCCAACCTGACGGAAGCCTGCCTGCTGACCGGCGCAGAGTACAAGGAAGAGTACGACGAGGCGTATATCAAGGACCTGCTGCACCGCCTGGTGGCCCTGGGCGCCAAGAAGGCCATTCTCACCGGCGTCAGCTTTGAAGCGGGCAAGGTGGGCGTCATGACCTACGACGGCGCTACCGGCGAGTATTTCACCTACTTCAACGAGAAGCTGCCTGTTTCCTTCCACGGTACCGGCGACATCTTCTCCTCTGTGGTCATGGGCGGTCTGATGCGTGATCTGTCTATGGAAGATGCCCTGAAGCTGGCGGTGGACTATACGCTGGAGTGCATCCGCATCACCGACAAGAATGAGACGTGGTACGGCGTGGAGTTCGAGCGCATGATCCCCATGCTGTGCCAGCGGCTGAAGGACGCAAAGTAAACCCAAATCATAAAAAAAGACCTGCTGTTGCAAAACAGCAGGTCTTTTCAACGTTTTGGGGAATTATTCCTCCGTCTTGGGCGCCTCGGCGGGAGTGTCCTCGGCGGGCTTTTCCTCAGCCTCAAAGTCGGGCATGGGCACCGGCTCGGACACAATATTGATGTGCTTGGCGGGGGCCTCGATGACGCTGGGGGTGCTGGGGCGGAACAGCTTGGGCTCGTCCTCCCGGGTGGCGCCGTAGTTGTCCACCAGTTCGGGATCGCGGCCTTCGATGATGGCCATCATTTCCTGACCGGTGATGGTCTCTTTCTTCAGCAGGTACGCAGCGATCTTGTCCAGCAGTTCCCGGTTTTCCACCAGAATGGCCTTGGCCTCCTCGTGGCACTGGCGGATCACGGCGATGGTGGCACGGTCAGCGGCGGCGTAAGTCTCCTGAGCGCAGGACATGGAGTAGGTGCCGTCCAGATACTGGTTGTGGACGGTGCCCAGAGCCATCATGTCGAACTCCTCGGTCATGCCGAAGCGGGCCACCAGATTGCGGGCCAGTTCGGTGGCACGCTCGATGTCGTTGGCAGCGCCGGAGGTCATGGTATTGCACACCACTTCCTCGCTGGAACGGCCGGCCAGCAGGGTGCGGATCTCGGCCAGAATGTCCTCCCGGCTCATGAGGAACTTTTCCTCCTCCGGCAGGTGCAGGGTGTAGCCCAGAGCGCCCTGGGTATGAGGCACGATGGTGATCTTGCTGACAGGCTGGGCATTCTTCTGCTTGGCAGCCACCAGCGCATGACCCACCTCGTGGTAGGCGATGATCTTCTTTTCTTCCTCGGTGAGGACAGTACCCTTCTTTTCGCTGCCGGCGATAACCACCTCGAAGGACACCAGCAGATCGTTCTGATTGACAGCCTTGCGGCCTTTGCGCACGGCACGCAGTGCGGCCTCGTTGACCAGGTTGGCCAGATCGGCACCCACGCAGCCGGCGGTGGCCTGAGCGATCTTGTTCAGATCCACGTCCTCGGCCAGATGGATGTTGCGGGTGTGGACCTGCAGGGTGGCCAGACGGCCTGCCAGGTTGGGACGGTCCACGGTGATGCGGCGGTCGAAGCGGCCGGGACGCAGCAGCGCCTTGTCCAGCACCTCGGGACGGTTGGTGGCGCCCAGCACGATGACGCCCTTGCCGGGGTCAAAGCCGTCCAGCTCGGCCAGCAGCTGGTTAAGGGTCTGCTCCCGCTCGTCGTTGCCGCCGAAGCGGCCGCCGTCACGGGTCTTGCCGATGGTGTCGATCTCGTCGATGAAGATGATGCAGGGGGCCACCTTGGCGGCTTCCTTAAACAGGTCACGCACACGGCTGGCACCCACGCCCACGAACATTTCCACAAAGTCGGAGCCGGAGATGGAGAAGAAGGGCACGCCTGCTTCGCCTGCCACGGCCTTGGCCAGTAGCGTCTTACCGGTACCGGGAGAGCCCACCAGCAGCGCACCCTTGGGCAGGCGAGCGCCGATGGCGGTGTACTTGCCGGGATTGTGCAGGAAGTCGATGATCTCCTCCAGAGATTCCTTGGCCTCGTCCTGACCGGCCACATCCTTGAAGGTGACGCCGGTGGATTTTTCCATATACACCTTGGCGTTGGCCTTGCCTACGCTGCCGATGCCGCCCATGCCGCCGCCATTCTTGCTCATGACCTTCAT
The DNA here is from genome assembly GCA_017415775.1 of Oscillospiraceae bacterium. Lineage (GTDB taxonomy): Bacteria > Bacillota > Clostridia > Oscillospirales > Oscillospiraceae > Vescimonas. Next base: position 61,000 of record JAFQFC010000063.1, on the reverse strand, counting down.
GATCAGCATAAAAGCGCCGACCATCAGCACTACGGGCAGCAGGAAGTTAATGAAGAAAGCCAGCATCAGATCTGCAGCTGTCTGATAGGTGCTGGTGTAGGAAATAGAGGGATGCTCATCCAACAGATCAAACAGGTTGGGGTTATCAATGGCGGCGGTGTAGAGCTTGACATTCTTGGCGTCGTAGGTCTTGCCGTCCTCATCGGTGTAGACGTAGGAATCCACCGGCGTGATATACACAAAACCGCTGTCGAAGAGGATCTCCTTCACCTCGTCGGCCTTCACCATGGAGATGAACTCGCTGTAGGTGATCTCGTGCTGGGATGCCTGCGTCAAACGGCTGTTGAGCAGGTTCAGGCCCAGCGTCAGCACCACGGCCCACAGCACCAGCGTTAAAATACCTTTGAGATTTTTATTCTTCTTGTTATTCCCATTTTTCTTGTCGGGGGAATTCTTTTTAGGGTCCATAGATGTCTCCTTCCGTATCAAACTGCCAGAAAGGGCAGAAAAACTCGTGGTTCTGTGGCAGTATATCATAAAAACAGGGAAGCCACAAGTCGAAGACCTCCTCTTTTCCTGTAAAATTTCTATGAATGGAGCTTTATCTTGAGGGCGAAATGTGCTATACTGATAAAATCCTGAACTATGACATCCTGCAGAAGAGATGAGGAATACACTATGAGAGAAAACGAAACCAAAAAGACGCTGCCTGAGGCCGAGGCCGACGGTATTATCGAGGGCCGCAATGCGGTGATCGAGGCGCTGCGCAGCGGCACCGCCATCGACAAGATCTACCTGGCCAAGGGCGAGACGGACAAGACCCTGGGCCATATCGCCTCCAAGGCCCGTGCCGCCGGCATCGTGGTGGTGGAGGCCGACCGGCGCAAGCTGGACAATATGAGCCGCACCCACGCCCATCAGGGCGTCATCGCACTGGCTGCCATGCGTGAGTATGTGTCGGTGGAGTCTCTGCTGGAGGCTGCCGCAGCCAAGGGAGAAGCGCCCCTGCTGGTGGTCTGCGACGAGATCTCCGATCCCCATAATCTGGGCGCCATCCTGCGTACCGCCGAGTGCGCCGGCGCCCACGGCGTCATCATCCCCAAGCGCCGCAGCGCAGGTCTGACGGCCATCGTGGCCAAGACCTCGGCCGGTGCCGTCAGCTATATGCCCGTGGCCCGTGTGGCCAATATCCCCAGCCTGCTGAAGGACCTGAAGAAGCAGGGCGTCTGGGTCTTCGGCACCGCTGCCGACGGCAACACCACGCTGTATAACGCCGACCTGAAGGGTCCCGCCGCCATCGTGATCGGCAGCGAGGGCAGCGGCATGAGCCGTCTGGTCAGCGAAAACTGCGATTTCTTAGTCAGTATTCCCATGAAGGGCAAAATCTCTTCCCTGAATGCATCGGCTGCGGCTGCCATTTTGCTGTATGAGGCAGTCCGTCAGCGCGGATAAGCGAGGTAAACTATGAGCGATCGGCGCGACGACATTCTCGATACGCTGACGGAGAGCAAGCGCCTGGTGGGTGATCTGGAACTGCCCACCGGTGAAGAGTACTCCATCAATTCCATCCTGACCGAATTCGGGCAGGATGCGGCGGAGCCTGCGCCGGAGGAGGAAACTGCCCAGGAACCGACAGGGCAAACCGGCCCGATCTCCCACGGTGGTGCCGGATCCCGCCGGGCTAAGGTGCTGCAGTTCCCCAAGATCTTCAGCCGCAGCGAAGAAGCGGCAGAAGCAGCGCCGGAGGAAGAAGCAACGACGGAAGAGGCGGCACCTGCTCCGCAGGAAGAGCCTCGTCCCGTCCGCCGGGTGAAAAGCCCCTCTGCCTGGGTGGAACCCACGCCGGAGGAAGAGATGCGCCTGTCTCTGGAGGACGTGATGGCCCACACGGTGGATTCCGTGATGGAAGAGGAAGACGACGAGGTGCTGGAGGAGCGGTTCCCGCTGGGCGAGCAGATCGGCTACGTGCTGGCCAATATTGGGGAAAAGCTGGGCAGTCTGCGCCGCCGTGCCGCCTCGGCCAGACCTGAGGAACCGGGCCGCCGTGCCGAACCGCCGGAGCCGGAGATCAGGGATGCGCTGCGTGAAGAGCGCCGCCTCTGCAAGCGGCGGAAACGCCAGCTGGTGATCTCGGCACTGCCGCTGGCAGCGCTGCTGGCCGTCACGGTGATCGATACGTGGTGGCCCACGATTCTGCCGGCCCTGTGGCGGGAGCTGGCACTGCTGCGCTGCGGCGTGGCAGGCGGGTTGCTGCTGCTGACCTGTCTGGCAGCGCCGGACGTGTGGCGTCGTGCCGTGGAGAATCTGAAAGCCCGCCGTGTCCCTGCAGAAGCTGCTGCCGCTGTGGCGGTGCTGGCGGTGCTGGGTGAGTGCATTCAGGGCGCAGTTACCGGCCGGATGGAGTATTTGCCTTTGGCAGCCCCGGCGGCGCTCTTGGTGTGGCTGTGCCTGCTGGGCGGATTTCTGGAAAGCCGCAGCCGTTGGGACAGCTATCGCCTGCTGGACCTGGGCGGCTGCCCGCCCTACGGTGTGGCGGTGACCAAGGCGGGCGCCTGCAAACAGAAGGGACGCCGGGAGGGTTTCTACAACAGAAGCCGCCGCAGCGACCCTGCCGCCGCCAGCCAGACGATCCTGCTGCCGCTGCTGCTGTCGGGCTGTACGGTGCTGGCCGGTGTCGTGTGTATCGGTGGTGACCGGGCAGAAGACTTCCTGCATGTCTGGTCTGCACTGCTGACGGCCAGTCTGCCTCTGGGTCTGCCCCTGTGCGGCACGCTGGCAGTCAGCTGTCTGAGCCGCCGTCTGAATCGCAGCGGCTGCGCCGTGGCCGGTTATGCCGGCGCCCGGGCGCTGGGTGGTGTGCGCCGCATGGTGGTCACCGACGGCGACGTGTTCCCCCTCAACGCTGTGGTCTATGAAGATCTGAAGCTCAATAAGGAGGAGATCAGCAAGGTGATCCCCTACGCCGCCACGGTGGCCCGGGCATCCGCCAGCCCTCTCCATCCTATTTTCGACCAAATGCTGACCCATCAGGGCGGTGCTTACTGCGAATGTACGGACCTTCGCTACTATGAAGACGGCGGTGTCAGCGTGACGATCCACGGTGAGAACGTGAAAATGGGCAGCGCCTATTTCATGAAAAAATCCCGGATCCCGCTGCTGCGTGACAGCAACGCCAAGATGAAAACCGGCGTCTTTCTGGCCGTGGACGGTGAGCTGGCCGCTGTGTTCATCCTCAAGTATAAGGCCACCGGCAACGTGGACTGGGCGCTGCGTGCGCTGCGCCGCAGCCGCATCGTGCCGGTACTGGCGGTGCGTGACAGTAATGTGACGCCGGGCCTCATCAAGAACATGTTCCGTGTGGACACCAAGCCCATCTATCCCGATGTGTCCACCCGGCTGAGCCTGTCGGAGCAGTCCGGGGAAACGGTGCCGGAGGCCAATGCTGTCATCTATCGCGAGGGCCTCATGCCCTTTGCCGAGACGGTGGTGGGCAGCCGCCGCTGCTGCCGCATGGTGCTGTGGAGTACGGTGCTGTGCTGGCTGGGCAGCCTGTGCGGCCTGCTGCTGAGCTATTATCTCACTTCTGTGGCGGCTTACAGTGCGCTGGGTGCCGGTTATGTGCTGGTGTTTGCCCTGCTGTGGCTGCTGCCGACGGTGCTGCTGGGAGATCTGACGCGCAGATATTGAAAAAAGATGCAAAAGAGGGCGCTTCGGCGTCCTCTTTTTTGCATGAAAATCGGCATTCTGCAAATTTAAATGAAAATTTCCGAAAAATATGGTTGTCAGGTAAGAAAAAATAATATATAATCCGATTGTTGAGCAATTTGCGCGTCTGCGGGCGTGCTTCACAAAACGAAGGGAGAAACTGTTTATGACTGCCAACGAAATCCGTAATATCTGCCTGCTGGGCCATGGCGGCTCCGGCAAGACCTCTCTGGTCGAGCAGATGCTCTTTATGACCAAGGGTACCGATCGTCTGGGCAAGACTGTGGATGGCAACACCACCTGCGACTATGATGCTGAGGAAATCAAGCGCCAGATCTCTATTTCTCTGGCCTTTGCTCCCGTGAACTACAAGGGCGTGAAGATCAACGTGATGGACGCCCCCGGTAACTTCGACTTCGCCGGTGAGGCTCTGTCCGCCATCCGCGCTGCTGAGTGTGCCGTGGTGGTGGGCGCCGCCAAGGACGGTATGTCCGTGGGCATGGAGCGCACCTGGAAGCTGCTGGGCAAGAAGCCCCGCATGATCTTCGTCAACCGCACCGATGAAGACAACAGCGACTACGCCTCCTGCCTGGAGGCTATCAAGGCCAAGTTCGGCCAGTCCATCGCTCCCATCGTCGTTCCCGTGCTGGACGGCAACAAGAAGGTCACCGCCATCGTGGACCTGCTGCACAACAAGGCCTATGAGGTCAAGGGCGGCAAGGCTGTGGAATGCGCCATCCCCGGCGATATGGCCGATGAGGTCGAGGCCCTGCGTGCCGAGCTGATGGAAGCTGCCGCCGGCGCCGATGAGGAACTGATGGAGAAGTTCTTCGACACCATGGAGCTGACCGATGCCGAGATGGCCAAGGGCCTGAAGATCGGTGTGCGTGACGGCAGCGTTTGCCCCGTGCTGTGCGGCAGCGCCGTCACCGGCCTGGGTGTGGATATGCTGATGCAGACCATCCTGGATCTGGTTCCCGTGGCCACCGATATGCCCGCTGAGACTGCTCAGGATGACGACGGCAACGCCATCGAGGTCGCTTACGATCCCGCCGGCACCACCGCCGCTATCGTCTTCAAGACCATTTCCGACCAGTACGGCAAGTACTCCATGGTCAAGGTCGTCCGTGGCCGCATCACCAGCGATATGGCTCTGTACAACCCCACCACCGGCAACACCGAGAAGCTGGGCCGCCTGTATATCATGAAGGGCAAGAAGACCGAGGAGACCAAGGAGATCTGCTGCGGCGACATCGCTGCCATCGGCAAGATGGATAAGGTCAAGACCGGCGATACCCTGTGCGACGCCAAGCACATCGTGAAGCTGGCCGGCATGAGCTATGCCAAGCCCTGCTACAGCCGTGCCATCTCCCCCAAGGTCAAGCAGGAGATCGAGAAGCTGGGCAGCGGCCTGCACAAGCTGAACGAGGAAGATCCCACCTTTACCGTCGTCAACAACGCCGAGACCCACCAGACCGTCATCTCCGGCGCCGGCGACATCCAGATCGACATCCTGTGCGCCAAGCTGAAGAGCCGCTTCGGCGTGGACAGCGAGCTGTCCGCCCCCCGTGTTGCTTACCGTGAGAAGATCCGCAGCACCGTGCGCAAGCAGGGTCGTTATAAGAAGCAGACCGGCGGCAGCGGCCAGTTCGGTGACGTTCATATCATCTTTGAGCCTCAGGCTGAGCAGGAAGAGATGATCTTCGAAGAGAACGTCTTCGGCGGCTCCGTGCCCAAGAACTTCTTCCCCGCCGTTGAAAAGGGTCTGCGTGAGAGCTGCCTGCACGGCGTGCTGGCCGGCTATCCCGTGGTGTTCCTGAAGGCCACCCTGGTGGACGGTTCTTACCACCCCGTTGACTCCTCTGAAATCGCCTTCAAGCTGGCCGCCGGCCTGGCCTTCAAGGCCGCTCTGCCCGAGGCTAAGCCCGTTCTGATGGAACCCATCGGCGAGCTGAAGGTCACCATCCCCGACAGCTATCTGGGCGATGTCATGGGCGACCTGAACAAGCGCCGCGGCCGTGTTATGGGTATGGATCCCATCGGCGACGGCGAGCAGGTGCTGACCGCTGAGGTCCCCATGGCCGAGATGATGAGCTATGCCATCGATCTGCGCTCCATGACCCAGTCCCGCGGCAGCTTCACCTTCGACTTCATCCGCTACGAGGATTGCCCCGGTGCGGCTCAGGAGAAGGCCATCGCTGAGGCCAAGGCTCTGGCCGAGGCTGAGTAATCTCACCTTATGTAATAAAAAGACTCCGAACCATGCGTTCGGAGTCTTTTTTTGTCTGCTCAAAAATTTTTGAAAAATTTCAAAAAAACTCTTTACAAACGGCCGTCCCTATGCTACTATACAAATGCAAACGATAATTGTTATCACTAAGAAACGAGGTGGTGTATGGAAAAGACAAGAAGATACAGCCCCAAGCGGGAAGCGATTTTGGAGTGTCTGCGCTCCACACACAATCACCCCGCGGCGGAATGGGTGTACGCACAGCTCAAGCCTTCGATCCCTGATCTGTCCCTTGCCACGGTGTACCGCAATCTGGGTCAGTTCCGCAAGGACGGCACCATTCAGGTCATCGGCAACGTGGACGGCGAAGAGCGCTACGACGGCGACACCTCACCCCACAGCCACTTTATCTGCCGCAGCTGCGGCAAGGTGGCCGACCTTCCCTTCAGCGAAGTGCAGATGCCGGATACCTCCGGTGTGGGAAGGACCGATTCCTGCAGCGTGACCTTCTACGGCTGCTGCAATGACTGCCTGTAAGGCAGAACCAAGTAATCTTACCCCGGACCGATGGCACCGGACGGGGAAAACAAAATAAAAATGATAAAAAATTTGGAGGAAAAAATTATGAAGAAGTTCGTTTGTTCCGTTTGCGGTTACGTCCACACTGCCGAGGCTCTGGATCCCGATTTCCGCTGCCCCGTGTGCAAGGTCCCTGCTTCCAAGTTCGTGGAGCAGAAGGGCGAGATGAAGCTGGCCGCCGAGCATGAGTACGGCGTCTATGCCAAGACCGTGAAGAACAACCCCGACATCTCCGAGGAAGACAAGAAGTACATCTTCGAGCAGCTGATGGCCAACTTCCAGGGCGAGTGCTCTGAGGTCGGTATGTATCTGTGCATGGCCCGCATCGCTCACCGCGAGGGCTATCCCGAGATCGGTCTGTACTGGGAGAAGGCCGCCTATGAAGAGGCTGAGCATGCTGCCAAGTTTGCAGAGCTGCTGGGCGAGGACCTGGAGCCCAACATGAAGGCTTCCACCAAGGAGAACCTGGCCTGGCGTGTGGACTGCGAGTACGGCGCCACCTCCGGCAAGTTCGATCTGGCCGCCTGCGCCAAGAAGAACGGCCTGGACGCCATCCACGACACCGTCCATGAGATGGCTCGTGACGAGGCCCGCCACGGCCGTGGTCTGGAAGGCCTGCTGAAGCGCTACTTCGGCTAATTGAAAAAACGCCAAAAGAGGCGGGGACTTGTCCCCGCCTCTCCTTTTATTTCAGTATGTCCAGCATTTGTCTGTAGTTTTCGATCCGCCAGTCGCATGCCGGGTACTCCGGGACGGCGGGGGTCAGCAGGTGCAGTGTGCGGCACCCGGCGTTGCGGCCCGAACCCAGGTCGCACTCCCGGTCGCCGATCATCACCGTGGTCTCTGGTGTGCCGCCGTACTTCTCCATCAGGTACAGCACCGTGTCCGGTGCCGGTTTTTCCGCAAAGGGCGCATCATCCGGCGTGACAACTTCCAGAAACGCCTGCCGCAGGCCGCCCTGCTCCAGAAAAGGGAAAATGGTGGCGCCGCGGTGGGTGTAGATGCAGCTCACGCCGCCCAGTTCCCGGATCCGAGCCAGCACCTCCTTCAGCTGCGGATAGACCGCCGGCGGTGCCACGGGACCTTGATCCCGGTAGAAGATGTATCGTTCCCGCAGCTGAGGCAGGTCATAGTACTGTGCATAATAGCGGATGGCATGGGGAACGGTAACCATCATCTGCTGCATAATATCCTCGTAGGATGTGGGGTGGCCCAGATCCTGCAGGGCTCGCTGCAGGTAGGAGACAAAGGTGACGGGATAGGTGTCCATCAGCGTGCCGTCAAAGTCCCAGATGAACAGACGCATATCTTTCAGATTCGGTTTCATAGACGCCTCCTGTGAGGGTATTTTCTTTTCGACATTATAATGCGTCGGTCCTGCCTTGGCAAGGCGCCGGGAAATTTTCCAAAAAAATTTTCATTAATGCGAATGATTCCTATTGACAACGGGTAAAATATGTGGTAAGGTATAGCCATAAACAAGAGTAATTATCATTAAGGAGGATAAATCAATGAAATATATCTGTCCCTGTGGTTATGAGTACGATCCCGCTATCGGTGATCCCGACAACGGTGTGGCTCCCGGCACGGCCTGGGAGGATGTCCCCGCTGATTGGGTCTGCCCCGTATGCGGTCTGGACAAGGACGCTTTTGAGGAAGCGTAAAGCTGTTATTTAATTAAAACGAAAGGAGCCATCCCCATGAACGAAACCGTCGCCCGCCTGCTGAATGAGCAGATCAACAAGGAACTCTACAGCGCCTACCTCTATCTGGATATGGCCATTTTCTACGACGCCATGGATCTGGATGGCTACGCCAACTACTACACCATTCAGGCGCAGGAAGAGCGTGACCACGCCCTGCTCTTTATGCAGTATCTGCAGAGCAATGGGCAGAAGGTGACGCTGGACGCCATCGGCAAGCCCGACAAGGTTTACGAGACGGTGCTCGATCCCCTGGTGGCTGCCGCCGAGCATGAGCGCTATGTCAGCGCCCTTATCAACGATATTTACCACGAGGCCTATCAGGTCCGGGACTACCGCACCATGAAGTTCCTGGACTGGTTCGTGGATGAGCAGCGGGAGGAAGAGGACAACGCCGATTCCATGATCAGCCGCTATAAGCTCTTTGGCAGCGATCCCCGTGGCCTGTACCTCCTCGACCAGGAGTACGCCGGCCGGGTGTACACCGCTCCCAGTCTGGTGCTGTAATCAAGCTTCATTTTCATCTTACCATACTTTCTCTCTCCAAGAACAACAAACCACCGGAGGAGCGGATGCTCCTCCGGTGGTTTGTTTGTATTTACATTTACCGCATGTCCGGCGGCAGCCAGCGTTTGCGGCTGAGGCGGATCAGGAAGAAGATGCCGCAGACCGTCAGCTGCGCCGCCATGGCGAACCACACGCCGTGGAGTCCGAACCGGGGCGCCAGCAGGAGGGAGACGGGAACACGGATGCCCCACATGGTCACGGCGGTGAGTACTGTGGACATGAGGGTGCTGCCGGCACCCTGGAAAACGCCGCCGGCCACCAGCGAAGCGGCGTAGAAGGGCTCGGAGAAGGCCTCGATCCGCAGCACTGCCGTACCCAGGGCGATGACGGCCGGGTCGGGGGTCAGGAGCGCCATCATTTGGGGGGCGAAGATGTACATCAAAATGCCGCTGAGCGTCATGACGCCCATGCCGAGCACTGTTACCAGACGGCTGAGGGGATAGGTGAGATCCTTGCGCTTGGCGCCGATGCTCTGACCGATGAGGGTGGATGCAGCGGCCTGAATGCCGTGACCCGGCATGTAACACAGGGCTTCCACCGTGATGCCGAAGGAATTGGCGGCGATGGCCACCGTGCCGAGGGGGGCGGTGATGCGGGTGGTGGCGATACGGGCCACCGCCGTCACCATCATTTCACCGGCCAGCGGCACGGCGATGTGCATGCATTGGCCCAGGTCCTGCCGGGAGAAGGACAGCTTTTCGCCACGATGCAGCTTCAGCTCCGGGGAACGCAGCAGCAGATAGAGCAGCAGGAACGAGCCGGCGGCCACATAGGAAAGGGCCGTGCCCAGTGCCGCACCCAGCACGCCCAGATCCGCACCGGGCAGTACGAAGCTGCCGAGGGTGATGGTCCCGGAGGGGAAGATGAGCAGAGCGTTGAAAAGTACATCCAGAAAGCACATGACCACGGTGCAGATGCCGGGAACACGCATATTGCCGCTGGCACGCAGCATATCTGTGGACAAGCGGCAGAGCTGCAAAAAGGGCAGGGACAGAATGAAAACGAGGAAATAGTCCGAGGCGTCGGCCCAGATCACGGCGTCAGCGCCCAGCCAGCGGGGCAGACTGTTGGAACTGGCGATGCCGATGACCATCAGCAGCAGGGTGAAGGCCAGTGTTACGGCAAAGCCCTGGTGCATGATGTTGCGGGCTTTGGCGTTGTCTCTGGCGCCGATGCGCTGTGCCACCAGAATGCTGAAACCGGCGTTGAGCGCTTTCAGCAGCTCCATGAACAGCCATGTGGAGGAGGCCACCAGACCGATGGCGGCGGATTCGTTGGAACCCAGACGGCCCACCATGGCGGCGTCGATGTACTGCATCACGATGACCGAAAGCTGGCCCACGATGGCCGGCCAGCTCAACTGCATGGTCAGTTTTGCCTGCTGCTTTTTTGTCAGGTCTGCGCCAAGGCGCAGCTGCTCCAGAAGATCCATGGCTGCGGCTCCTTTCTGCCGGGTTCTCTCCTATTTTACAAGGGCCGCACACAGAAAGCAAGTCCCGGAGACGGATATTGTCTCCGGGACTTGGGAAGAGGTCAGATGTCCAGCACATAGGCCAGCATCAGCTGGGCGGTGCCCTCGATACCGTCGATATGGGTGCGTTCCCGGCCGTGGCTGCACCAGCAGGCCATGCCGAAGTCGGCGGCGATCAGGTTGTTGCCGCCGCGGACAGCGGCGTTGCCGTCGGTGCTGTAGTTGAGGAACACATCCAGCACATAGGGGACTTCAGCCTTTTCGGCGTAACCGATGAGGCGGTTGATCAGCTCGTAGTCATAGGGGCCGTTCTTGTCCTTGGCGCAGATGCTTACCTTGCGCTCGTCGCCGGCATGCTGGGGGCCGATGAGGCCGATGTCGATGGCGATGTACTCGCTGACTTCCTCAGGCACATAGCGGCCGCCTACGCCGATCTCCTCCCGGTAGGGGAAGGCCAGCAGCGTACGGTACTTGGGCTTGAGGCCGTTTTCGCTGAGGTACTTCAGCATGGCGAAGGCGCAGGCCACGGCGGCCTTGTCGTCGATGAAGCGGGACTTGAGGTAGCCGGTCTCGGTGAATTCACACTCGGGTTCGATGTGAACGATGTCGCCGTTCTGGATACCCAGCGCCTGCACGTCTTCCTTGCTGTGGACGTCCTTGTCCAGCAGGATGAACATGGTCTCGTCGTTGCGGGGCAGGGTGCGGGCGTCCAAAAAGACATGGACGGAGTGGGAGCGGCAGACCATCATGCCGGTATAGCTGCGGCCGTCCCGGGTATAGACGATAACGGTGGAGCCTTCGATGTTGCAGTAGTTGATGCCGCCCAGCGCCCGGACCAGCAGCGTGCCGTCCGCTTCAATGTGGCGGACCATCAGGCCCAGCGTGTCGGCATGGGCACTCAGCAGCACGGTCTTGCTGTTGTCCTGTCCCTCCAGCTCGATGTAGGGAGTACCCCGGCGGTCATAGGTGACGGTATAGCCGAACCGGGCGGCGTAACGCTCCAGCACGGGGCGCAGCTGCAGATCGTAGCCCACGGGGCTGGGGACCTCTACCAGTTCTTTGAAGCAGTCGATCAGAAACTGTTTATCGATGGGGAATTTCATAGTGCGTTCCTCCGGCAAATACAATGGTTGGCGGTGTGCCGCCGCTACGGTTGATTATAGCACGTTGCCCCCGGAAGATACAACTTTTTCCGAAAAAACGACAGAGAAAAAGTTGACATTTTTTCGTTATTTGATATAATGTGAGACAATGCGAAAAATGCGTTAAATTTTTTCACATGAGGATGAACGCTATGAGCGAAAAGAAACCGCGTCATAAAATTCATATTGGTATGCGCAACATCAAGACGGCTGCTTCCGCCGCCCTCTGCGCATTGATCTACTTATTGATCGATCGAAATCCCACATTTGCCTGCATCGGTGCCATTTTCGGTACCGGCAAGGATATTCCTCATTCCTGGCTCAACGGCGGCAACCGTCTGTTCGGCACCATCATCGGCGGCTTTCTGGGCATGGGCCTGTTCAGTATTTACATCATCTTCTACCCCGAGGGCGGCTTTCATTTCCTGATGCTGCCGCTGCTGTTTATCGGCGTGATCCTGCTGATCCTGGCCAGCCAGTTTTTTAACTGGCCCGGTGCGATCCATCCCGGCGGCGTGATGCTGTGCATCCTGCTGTTCAACCAGCCGGTGGACAGCTATGTGTCCTACTCGTTGGACCGCATTCTGGATACGGCAGTGGGCGTTGTGGTGGCGATTCTGGTGAATGTGCTGCTGCCCCGTGAGCGGATCGACCGCTTTTTCGTCTGGCTGTGCGGCGGTATGCATGTACCTGCGCCTTGGCCGAGAGAGGACGAAGCCAACAAATGAGGAAACAAAAAACCGGGAACGCTGCTGCGTTCCCGGTTTTGTCCTATTTATCGCTGGTCGTACTGCTTGACTTCCACGCTCTGCTTTTCAAAGTCGATGAAGATCTGGAACGCATAGTTGTCCTCGCTGGTGTCCCACACCTCCACAAAGCGGGGGGTGATCTCGATAATGATCTCGTCCTGCTCGTGGGAATATTTGTTGTAGCTGCCCCACAGGAATTCCTTGTACAGCTTTTCAAAGCGGCGATCCGGCTCGTCGATGACCAGACCGCAGTTGCGGGCCGTGCCCTCGATCTGCACGCCGCTCCAGCACAGGGCTACCTGAGGATTCTGATAGAGCTGCTGGGTCTTGCGGAAGTTCTTGTCCGTCTTGAACCACACTTTGTTGTCGTAGAACAGGCAGCTGACGTTGCGTACCATCACGTAGTCGTTGACGCTGCTGGCCAAAGCCATGATCTTCCAGTCGCCCAGCTTGCGGAACATCAGCTCCACAGCCTGCTGGAAGGTCAAAGTCTTATCCACACTGAAATTCATACCGGTTCCTCCTTGTTACTGGATCATCTTCTTCAGCGGAATGCTGAGTTTTTTGTAGGTGACAAAGGCCAGCACCGCCGTAATGGTGCGGGAGATCAGGTTAAAGGGTACCACAGAGAAGGCCACCATGGTGGGGATATCCTTGATCCACGGATTCACGGCGCTGAACATGGCTACGATGCCGTCCCAGTTCATGCCGTAGAGCTTGATGTAGAAGGGGAAAATGATGTACAGGTTGGTGAAGATGGCCACCACTACGCTGGTGACGGCGCCAATGGCCAGACCCACGGCAGCACCCTTCTTGGTGCGGTGGCGGCGATAGTACAGCACGGCCGGCAGTACATAGGCCACGCTCAGCAGGAAGTTCTGGATCTCGCCGGTGAACATGGATTCGGTGCCCTGAATGGCCAGCTTCAGGCCCAGCTTTACCACGATGATCATCACGGCACCCACAGGGCCCAGAATGAAGCCGCCGATCAGCTCCGGCAGCGCCGACAGGTCAAACTCTGCCACCGGGGACAGGAAGGGAACACCGAAGTTGATGAAGATCAGCACAAAGGCGATGGCGCCCATCATGGCGGCCATGGTCAGCCGACGCAGACTGGTTTTTTGCATGAAAACATACCTCCAAAACGCAAAAATTCCCGAAGACAGTCCGAAAACAGTCCCGGGAAATACGTGCATCGGACAGAGTGCCAAGACACCCCGACCGTAAAGGTATTTCGTCTTTTCCCATCCGGACTATCACCGTCGGTTCCGGAATCGCACCGGATCGGCCTCCGCAAGCGGAGGTTCATGGACTGTACCATCGGTCAGGAATTTCACCTTGCCCCAAAGACGTTTCCATATGTACTTCTACGCCTATCATAGTACATCCCGCTGCGTTCGTCAACAGGGAATCTGTTCCATGGGAGAAAATGCTTTAACTTGACAAAGTGCTAAAGCAAGGGTATACTTGTGTTCATAAAATGGCCTGCACTGCAGGGAAAAATGGGAAGATAAGGAGTATACCGCATGGACATCAAAGAAAAGATCGAAGAGTTGTGGGAAAAGATCACTGCCGACGACGGGATTCTGGAGCAGTTCAAGGAAGCCCCCGTCCAGACGGTGGAAAAGCTGCTGGGCATCGATCTGCCCGATGAGAAGCTCCGCGAGATCGTGACCGCCATCAAGGCCAAGGTGGACATGGATGCCATCGACGCCAAGCTGGATGTACTGGCCGATCAGCTGGATGACAAGCTGGATGCGCTGAAGACGAAAGTGGACATGGACGCCGTGGACGACAAGCTGGACGTGCTGGCTGACAAGCTGGAGGATAAGCTGGGCGGCCTGTTCGGCAAGAAGTGAGGAAAAAACAGACACCTTTTGCTGTTCGGGCAAAATTTCACAAAAAATTCCTTTACACCGGCTGCAAAGCGGTGTAAAATAAACCAAAGACCCGCCCTGCGGGAAGAAAAATGAGGTGCGACTATGGGTAAGTTTGTTGTTAAAGAAGTCAAGACCGGTTTCAAGTTCGACCTGAAGGCCGGCAACGGCGAAGTGATCGCCACCAGCGAAGTTTACACCACCGAGCAGGGCTGCCTGAACGGTATCGAGAGCGTCCGCAAGAACGCTGTGGATGCCAAGCTGGAAGACCAGACTGTGGAAAATTTCGAGGCTGTTACCAACCCCAAGTTCGAAGTCTATGTGGATAAGGCCGGCGAGTTCCGTTTCCGCCTGAAGGCCCGCAACGGCGAGATCATCGCCACCGGCGAGGGCTATAAGGCCAAGGCTTCCTGCCTCAACGGCATTGACAGCATTCGCCGCAATGCCCCGGATGCCGAGATCGTAAAGTAAATGATCGGGAAAAGCCGTCCGGCGATGCCGGACGGCTTTTTTGCTGCAAACCTTTGTTTACAATCGACTTCTTCCGTGGTAAAATAATCCTTAGCGAATCAATGAGGGAGATTCCCCCTTACGAAAGGAGAAATTTTCTATGAATCAGGATATCAAAGACATTCTTGCCATCGTGGACCACACCCTGCTGGGTCAGGGGGCTACCTGGAAGGAGATCCAGGCCATCTGTGACGACGGCATGAAGTACGGCTGCGCCAGCGTGTGCATCCCCGCTTCCTATGTTAAGCAGGCAGCCGCCTATGTGGATGGCAAGCTGCCCATCTGCACCGTCATTGGTTTTCCCAATGGCTATTCCACGACTGCCGTCAAGTGCGCCGAGACCCGTGATGCCGTGGCCAACGGTGCTTCGGAGATCGACATGGTCATCAATATCGGCTGGGTCAAGGACGGCCTGTACGATCAGGTCCTGGAGGAGATCCGGGCCATCAAGGAGGCCTGCGGCGGCAAGCTGCTGAAGGTCATCATCGAGACCTGCCTCCTGACCGACGAGGAGAAGGAGGAGATGTGCCGTGTGGTCAGCGCTTCCGGCGCTGAGTATATCAAGACCTCTACCGGCTTTGCCGGCGGCGGTGCCACCCGTGCCGACGTGGCTCTGTTCAAAGCCAACGTGGCTCCTCACGTGAAGATCAAGGCTGCCGGCGGCATTTCCAATCTGGATGATGCCCGGGACTTTATGGCGCTGGGCGCTGAGCGTCTGGGCACGTCCCGTATTGTCAAGGCGGTCAAGAATATCCAAACCACCGACGACACTTACTAAGAGAAGGAGAGATCGACTATGCCTACTGCTCACAATAACGCTCCTAAGGGTGCCTTCGCCAAGACGGTGCTGATGCCCGGTGACCCCCTGCGTGCCAAGTTCATCGCCGAGACTTTTCTGGAAAATCCTGTGCTGGTCAACAATGTCCGCGGCATTCAGGGTTATACCGGTACCTACAAGGGTGTCCCCGTGTCTGTGATGGCCTCCGGCATGGGCATTCCCACCATCGGTATCTATTCCTACGAGCTGTTCACCGAGTATGATGTGGACAACATCATCCGTGTGGGCTCTGCCGGTGCCATGCGTGCCGATCTGGAGCTGGGCTGCGTGGTGGCCGGTATGGGCGCCTGCACCAATTCCAACTTCGCCTCTCAGTATGAGCTGGGTGGCACCTTCGCTCCCATCGCCGACTTTGAGCTGCTGATGGCTGCTGTGGAGTCTGCCAAAGAACTGGGCGTGAAGATGCCCGTGGGCAACCTCTACTCTTCCGACACCTTCTATGATGCTGCCCAGCGCAATATGCGCTGGACCAAGATGGGCGTCATGGCGGTGGAGATGGAGGCTGCCGGCCTGTACTGCAATGCCGCCTACACCGGCAAGCGTGCTCTGGCCATCTGCTCCATTTCCGACAATCTGATCACCGGCGAGGAGCTGCCTCCCGAGGCCCGTCAGACCACCTTCACCAACATGATGAAGATCGGCCTGGAGATCGCCGTCAAGATGGCTAACAAGTAAATCAAAAAAAGTGGGCTTTTCGCCCACTTTTTTTGTTGACGGACAGGTGGCGTAAGATATTTTTGCCAAAAGGCAAAAAAGGTTGAAAAAAGGGTTGCCTTTGTCGGAAAACTTTGATATAATGCACGGGCTTGGGTAAATCCCGATATTTTTAAGAAAGGTATGAAGAATAATGAAGAAGATTCTTGCTCTGATCCTGGCTCTGGTCATGGCTCTGTCTCTGGTCGCTTGCGGCGAGAAGGCTCCCGTGGACGAGGGCAACAACGAACCCGAATACAAGGTTGCTATGGTTACCGACTACGGCGATATCACCGACCAGTCCTTCAACCAGACCACCTACGAGGCCTGCAAGGCTTTCGCTGATGCCAACGGTGTGAAATTCACCTACTACAAGCCCGCCGGTGACTCCGACGCTGAGCGTGTTGCTATGATCGAGAAGGCCGTTGACGAGGGTTACAACGTCATCGTCCTGCCCGGCTTTGCTTTCGCCAACGCCATTGCTCAGTCCGCTCCCAACTATGCCGATGTCAAGTTCATCGCTCTGGACGTTGCTGAGTTCGACCTGACCTCCGCCGGCCTGACCGCCGACACCATGAAGAACGTTTACTCCGCCGTTTATCAGGAAGAGCTGTCCGGTTACATGGCCGGTTACGCTGCTGTCAAGCTGGGTTACACCAAGCTGGGCTTCCTGGGTGGTATGGCTGTTCCCGCCGTGCAGCGCTTCGGCTACGGCTACGTGCAGGGCATCGATGCTGCTGCTAAGGAGCTGGGCATCACTGTTGACCTGAACTACGTCTATGGTGGTCTGTTCTACGGCACCCCCGACTTCACCGCTGTGATGGATACCTGGTATCAGGGCGGCACTGAGGTCGTCTTCGCTTGCGGCGGCGGTATCTTCACTTCCGCTGTTGAGGCTGCTGTCAAGGTCGACGGCGCTAAGGTCATCGGTGTTGACGTTGACCAGGCTGGCGTTATCGCCGGTGTTGCCGGTATGGGCGACGACAAGTCCCTGACCGTCACTTCCGCCATGAAGGGTCTGTATCCCACCACCGTGGACACCCTGACCGACGTTATCGTCAACGGTAACTGGGAGAAGTATGCCGGTAAGGTTGCTACCCTGGGTCTGGTGAGCGGCGATGATCCCACTGCCAACTATGTCCAGATCCCCATGGAGTCCACTCAGTGGGGCGATGGCTTCACTCAGGATGACTACAAGGCTCTGGTGAAGGGCATGTTCGACGGCACCGTCAAGGTCTCCGCCGACACCTCCGTTGAGCCCACCGTCACCAACGTGAACGTGAGCTATCTGGGCCAGATCGTTGGCTAATCCAACATTCCCAAACCTTTAAAAGAAGACGGGCTTTGCCCGTCTTCTTTTTTGCATCTTATCCGGAAAATATACAAAATCCATAAAAATTCTTTGCGTTTGCAGCGCTCTTGTGGTATACTTACTCTATTATATGGTTTCCGTCCCTGCGATTGTTTGTGTGCGGGCCATGAAAACGGAAGGAGGGCGTTCAACTTGGAAACTCAGTATGCCATTGAAATGTTAAACATTACCAAAAAGTTCCCAGGTATTATCGCCAATGACAACATCACCTTGCAGCTGCGCAAGGGTGAGATCCATGCCCTGCTGGGCGAAAACGGCGCCGGCAAATCCACGCTGATGTCCGTCCTGTTCGGCCTTTATCAGCCGGAGGAGGGCGTCATCAAGAAGGATGGCAAAGAGGTTCAGATCAAGGACCCCAACGACGCGACCGCTCTGCACATCGGCATGGTGCACCAGCACTTCAAGCTGGTGGAATGCTTCAGCGTTCTGGATAACATCATTCTGGGCGTGGAGCCTACCAAGAACGGCTTCCTGCAGAAGAAAGAGGCCCGGGAAAAGGTGCTGGCCCTGTCTGAAAAGTATGGCCTGCAGGTAGATCCCGATGCCATCATCGAGGACATCACCGTGGGTATGCAGCAGCGTACCGAGATCCTCAAGATGCTCTACCGCGACAACGAGATCCTGATCTTCGACGAGCCCACTGCCGTGCTGACTCCTCAGGAGATCGACGAGCTGATGCAGATCATGAAGAATCTGGCCGCCGAGGGCAAGTCCATCCTCTTCATCTCCCACAAGCTGGCTGAGATCATGGCTGTGGCTGACCGCTGCAGCGTCCTGCGTAAGGGCAAGTATATCGGCACCGTGGAGACTGCCAACACGACCATGGAAGAGCTGTCTGCCATGATGGTGGGCCGCAACGTCAACTTCCATGTGGCCAAGGAAGAGGCCAAGCCCGGCGATGTGGTGCTGGAAGTGAAGAACATGTCGGTGGCTTCCAAGCGCAGCAAGGAGAACGCCGTCAACAAGGTGTCCTTCAACGTCCGCCGCGGCGAGATCGTCTGCATTGCAGGTATCGACGGCAACGGCCAGACCGAGCTGGTGTACGGCCTGTCCGGCCTGGAGCCGCTGTCTGAAGGCAGCGTTTCCCTGTGCGGCAAGGATATTACCAAGGCGTCCATTCGCCAGCGCAGCCTCAGCGGCATGAGCCACATTCCCGAGGACCGTCATAAGCACGGTCTGGTGCTGGATTATTCGCTGGAAGACAACATGGTGCTGCAGCGCTACTTCGAACCGGAGTTTACTTCCAAGCTGGGCTTCCTGCGCCGTGACAATATCCGCGCCTATGCTGAGCAGCTCATTGAGCAGTACGACGTCCGCAGCGGCCAGGGTCCCGTGACCCGTGCCCGCAGCATGTCCGGCGGTAACCAGCAGAAGGCCATCGTGGCCCGTGAGATCGACAAGAATCCCGAACTGCTGATCGCCGTGCAGCCTACCCGTGGTCTGGACGTGGGTGCCATTGAGTATATCCATAAGCAGCTGGTGGCACAGCGTGACGCCGGAAAGGGCGTGCTGCTGGTGTCCCTGGAACTGGACGAGGTCATGGATGTGCCTGACCGCATCCTGGTAATGTACGAGGGTGAGATCGTGGGCGAACTGGATCCCAAGACCACCACCCAGGAAGAGCTGGGCCTGTACATGGCCGGCGCAAAGAGAGATGAGGTGAAGGCATGAAGAAGAATCTTCTGAAAAATGAAGGAGTGCAGTCCCTTCTGGCCTCGTTGATCTGCATCGTGCTGGGTCTGCTGCTGGGCTTCATCGTGCTGCTGCTCATCAATCCCAGCGGCGCCGGTGAGGCAATTGTTACCGTTATCAAGAACTTCCTGACCTACAGCAAGCCTGAGACGCAGATGAAGTATCTGGGCAACACGCTGGTCAAAACGGCACCCCTGCTGATGTGCTCTTTGTCCATCATCTTTGCCTATAAGGTGGGCCTGTTCAATATCGGCACTGCCGGCCAGTACTGCGCCGGCGTGGGTCTGGCCCTGTACGCCGCCATTGCCTGGCAGATGCCCTGGTGGGTGTGCATCCTGGCTGCCATGGCCGCCGGTGCCCTGCTGGGCGCCATCAGCGGTCTGCTGAAGGCCTACTGCAATGTCAACGAAGTGATCTCCGGCATCATGCTCAACTGGATCACCCTGTATCTGGTGAATATGCTGCTGACGCTGGTGAAGGAAGAAACCAGCCCCTATACCTTCCAGCTGACGACGCATGCGCCTCAGGCGCTGATCCCCTCGCTGGGTCTGGGTAAGCTGTTTACCAACAACCAGTATGTGACCCTGGCCATTCCTCTGGCCATCGTGATGGCGGTCGTGGTGTGGATCGTGCTGGATAAGACCCGCTTCGGCTATGAGCTGCGGGCCACCGGTAACAACAAGAATGCTGCCAAGTACTGCGGTATGGCAGAAAAGCGCAACATCATCGTTACCCTGATCATCAGCGGCGCACTGGCCGGCATGGGTGCTTCCCTGCTGTACCTGACCGGTTTCGAGCAGTGGCAGTGCTCCACCGCTTCCGTTCCTGCCATGGGCTTCAACGGCATCGCCGCAGCCTTCCTGGGCGGTCTGCATCCTGTGGGTGCCGTGCTGTCCTCCTTCTTTATCCAGCATATCACCATCGGCGGTGCGTATGTGGATAAGACCATGTACTGCGCACAGATCTCCGATCTGATCAGTGCGATCATCATCTACCTGTGCGGCTTCGTTCTGTTTATGAAGCATGTGATGAATACAGGTATCGCTAAGAGTGAGGCCAAGGCTGCTGCCAAGCTTGCAGCCAAGACGGAGGAGAAGGGAGGCGATCAGTAATGGTACTGCTGGTGCAATATACATTGACGTTCGCTTCCGTGCTGATCCTGGTGGCATTGGGCGGCTGTATCTCTGAGCGCTCCGGCGTCATTAACCTGGGCCTGGAAGGCATCATGGTCATCGGCGCCATGGGCGGCGCACTGACCATGCGCTACCTGCCGGAAGGCAGCTCGGATATCGTGATCATCCTGGCGGTTCTGGTGGCTGCCGCTCTGTCCGGTCTGATCTATTCTTCGCTGCTGGCTGTGGCCTGCATCAACTTCAAGGCTGACCAGACCATTGTTGGTACGGCGCTGAACCTGCTGGGTACTGCCGGCGCTACCGTCATCGTCAAGGCCATCAACACGGCCGCCAATCCCGATGACGTGTCCTCTGTGGTGCAGTATCCCATCCCCAAGCGTGCATTCATGGAGAACATCGGCAGCTTCGAGTTCAACTGGTTCATGGCTGTCACCCTGGTGGCCCTGATTCTGGTGTGGATGATGCTGTACAAGACCCGCTTTGGCCTGCGTCTGATGGCCTGCGGTGAGCATCCCCAGGCTGCCGACTCTGTGGGTATCAACGTCTATAAGATGCGCTGGGCCGGTGTGCTGATTTCCGGTGCACTGGGTGGCCTGGGCGGCATCGTGTTCATCACCGCCGGCGTGTCCGAGTGGCGCTTCGAGTACGGTGTGGCCGGCTTCGGCTTCCTGGCTCTGGCCGTGATGATCTTCGGTCAGTGGAATCCCATCCGCATCGCTCTGGCGGCGCTGCTGTTCGGTTTGTTCCGTGCCCTGTCCAACGTGTATATGGGCTTCGACTTCCTGGCAGCACTGAATCTGCCCAGCCAGATCTACAACATGATGCCCTACATCATCTCCCTGGTGGTGCTGGCCTTCACTTCCAAGAAGTCCCGTGCGCCCAAGGCGGAGGGTATCCCCTACGACAAGGGTCAGCGCTAACGCTGCAAAAAATGAAAAAGACCGCCGTATGGCGGTCTTTTTTTGCCGCTAAAACGAGAAAAAAAGATAAATAATGGAAAAAAACGAGGCAATGATCCCGTGCAGGAGCTTGCCGGGCAGGTATTTTCCAAGGGAGAGGCCTGTTCCGGCCAGCAGCGCAGCGCTCTGGCAGTGTACACTCAGCCCGCCCCAGCCCAGCAGCGCTGCGGCCATGACGAACCCGGCGGGTGTGGCCGGCAGAGCCAGGATACCTTGCGTCAATTCCACAAAGCCCAGCGCCAGCGGATGGACGATGCCGAGATGGTCGGCGGCCAGCTGCAGCAGTGTGCAGAAGAAAGTGACGAAGGCGCACAGCTGCACCGCAGTGCTGCCCGCACCCCCGACAGCACTGACCAGCGCCTGCGGAAAGGACGTTTGCGGTGGTGGGGACGCCGGAGCGGTGAAGGGACACCGGGGACGCAGCAGCAGGGCCACCAGCCCGGCAGAGACTGCGTGGATGATCCAGAGTGCCAGCCCCATGCGCAGACTGCCAAACCGTCCCAGGCCCACCAGGCCCAGAATGAAGGCGGGGCCTGCGTTGTTGCTGAAGCGCAGCAGATGCTCCGCTTCCTGCCGGGAAAGCTGACCGGAGGTGTACAGCTGGGCGATGAGCCGTGGCCCCGTGGGATAGCCGCCGGCAAGTGACAGCAAGAAAACACCGGCGCCTGCGGCGCTGCAGCCGAAGAGTCGGGCTGCAAGGAACTGCAGCGGCGGCGCAATGGAGGAGATGCCGCCCAGCTCCACCAGCAGCGCAGACAGGACAAGGAAGGGGAAAAGAGCCGGGATCACCGTTTCGGCACACAGCCGCAGCCCCTGCTCTACAGCGGCGGCGGACTGTCGGGACGCTGCCAGCAAAGCGGCCATGAGCAGCAGAATGGCTGTGGTCGTCAAGCGGGATTTCACCGCATCACCTCCTGTCCAAAGGTATGACAAGTGGCTGCCTGCCATGCCCGGCAGGCAAGTTTTTTTCCTGCACCGCATAGATTCTTTGCGGGAGGTGGGCGATGAAACGGCGGAATTTGACCCAGCTGGGGCTGGAAGCGATGGAACGGTTGGATTTGCCGGGCGAACTGACGCCGGGTGTGGCACACATGGAGCTGACAGGCCAAAGCCGGTTTTTCATGGCGCAGCACAAGGGCGTGCTGTCCTACAGCACCGAAGCGGTGGAGATCGCCGCCGGTGATTTCGTGGTGCGTGTCAGCGGACACGAGCTGCAGCTGCTGGCCATGACGGAGAAGGAACTGCGTCTGGGTGGTATGATCGAAAAGGTGGAGCTGGTAGTATAATGTACAGAAAAACCGTCAATTACCTGCGAGGCAGCGCCCGTTTGCGTGTGGAAAGTTCCTATCCGGAGCGGGTGATCAATCTCTGCGCCGCCCACGGCGTTCCCTTTTGGGGGCTGCAATGGGAGAGCGAAACGGTGTTTACTGTCCGCACTACCCGGCACAGCCTGCCGCTGCTGCGGCAGATCACGGAGGAAGCGGAGTGCACCATCACGACGCAGGAGGAGCGGGGCGCCCCGATCCTTCTGCATCGGGGGAAACGACGCTACGCCCTGATGGCGGGCGCTCTTTTGCTGCTGTTGCTGAGCTTGTGCGGCAACATTTTCATCTGGGATTTTCGGGTGAGCGGCAACGAAACGGTGCCGGAGGAGGCGATCTTGCGGGCACTGGAAAACTGCAGCATCACCGTAGGTTCGGTGGGACTGGAGCTGGACCAGAAGGCCATCCGCAATCAGGTACTGCTGGAACTGCCCGATCTGTCGTGGCTGGTGGTGAATGTGAAGGGCTGCACCGCCCATGTGCAGGTGCTGGAGCGGCAGCGGCCGCCCCGGACGGTGCAGGAGGATGAGATCACCAACGTGGTGGCCCTGCGGTCCGGGTTGGTGACGGAGATCCGACCGCTGGATGGCAAGGCGCAGGTGACCCGGGGCAGCACCGTAACAGAAGGGCAGCTGCTGATCTCCGGCGTGGTGGATACGGAGCGGCAGGGGGTGCGGATGGTACACGGCATGGGGCAGGTCTGGGCCCGCACATGGTACGATCTGTCGGTGCTGGTGCCGCTGCAGACGGCAAAGCTGGTGCAGCAGGAAGGGGAGACCACCCGCATCTGGCTGGACATCGGGAAAAAACAAATAAATTTGCTGGCAAAGGGTAGCATGTTGCCGGCTGATTGTGGTAAAATACTGCATTATGGAGCAGTATGCCTGCCCGGCGGCTTTCGCCTGCCTATGACCGTGGTAACGGAGAAAACCGTGCGCTATCAGGCCCAAGAGACGGAGCGCACCGAGGCGGAAGCCCGGACCGAGGGCGAGGCGGCGCTTTTGGCGCTGCTGGAAACGCAGATGACGGAGGACGGCACGGTGGTCGACACCCGCTTTGCGTCCGCCCGGAAGGGCGGCTGGCTGCTGGTCACGCTGAAGGCCGAGTGTCTTGAGCAGATCGGACAGCAGGTGGTGCTGCCCCGGGAATAGATTTTTAACGCAGGAGAGAAGGATGCATATGGAACAGCGCATCAGTATGGAACGCATGGAGGAAGCCATCAATCTGTTTGGATCCTTTGACGAGAATATCCGCCTTCTGGAGTCGGAGCTGCATGTCACGGTGGTGAACCGGGGCGGCGAGCTGGTGATCTCCGGCGATGTGGAGAATGTGATGCTGGCCACCAAGGCGGTGGAGGCGCTGCTGACCCTCAGCGCCCGAGGCGAGGCCATCAACGCCCAGCATGTGCGCTATGTGATCGGCCTGTGCCGCAGCGGCCAGAGCGAGCGGGTGGCGGAGCTGACCCAGGATGTGATCTGCATCACCTCCAAGGGCCGGCCTGTCAAACCCAAGACCATCGGCCAGAAACAGTATGTGGACAGCGTCATGCAAAACACGGTGACCATCGGTGTGGGCCCTGCAGGTACGGGTAAAACGTATCTGGCGGTGGCTGCGGCGGTGGCCGCCTTCCGGGACAAGCAGATCAACCGCATCATCCTGACCCGTCCCGCCGTGGAGGCCGGTGAGCGGTTGGGCTTCCTGCCCGGCGACCTGCAGAGCAAGGTGGACCCCTACCTGCGGCCTCTGTACGATGCCCTCTTCGATATGCTGGGCGCCGAGACGTACCAGAAGTATCTGGAACGGGGCAACATCGAGGTGGCGCCCCTTGCCTATATGCGTGGCCGCACGCTGGATGACAGCTTCATCATCCTCGATGAGGCCCAGAACACCAGCCGTGAGCAGATGAAGATGTTCCTGACCCGTATGGGCTTTGGCTCCAAGGTGGTCATCACCGGCGATATCACCCAGATCGACCTGCCCGGGGACAAGCCCAGCGGCCTCAAGGAGGCCATGAAGGTGCTGCAGGGCGTGGAAGGCGTGGGCATCTGCCAGCTTTCCCAGCAGGACGTGGTGCGTCATGTCATGGTGCAGCGCATCATTGAGGCCTATGCCAAGTATGAAGACCGCAAGGGAGGGGCAAAGAAATGAGCCACAAAATTTCCGTGACCGGTGAGAAAAAGGGCATCAACAATCCCAAGCTGGCGGCCATGCTGCGCCGCACCGTGAAGGCGGCGCTGTCTGCCGAGGGCGTGGCGTGCGACTGCGAGGTCAATATCCTCCTCACCGATGACGAGGGTATCCGGGAAGTGAACCGGGACATGCGTGACATTGACCGGGCCACCGACGTGCTGAGCTTCCCCATGTTTGATCTTGTCCCCGGCGAGCATCCCGACGAAACCGATGCCGACCCCGACACCGGCCTCGTGCCGCTGGGGGATATGTGCATCAGCGTGGAGCGGGCCCAGGCCCAGGCCCAGGAGTACGGCCACAGCTTTGACCGGGAGATCTGCTATCTCTGCGTCCATTCGGTGCTGCACCTGCTGGGCTACGATCATCTGGACGAGGGCGAGATGAAGCGCCAGATGCGCAGCAGAGAAGAAGAAATCATGTCTACACTGAAATTAGAACGATAAATCAAGATTGCTCAAAGAAAGTTGAGGATCATCTACTATGAACAACATTACCAAAACCGCAATGATCACCGTCTGCGGCCGCCCCAACGTGGGTAAGTCCAGCCTGACCAACGCACTGGTGGGCGAGAAGATCGCCATCGTGTCCAACAAGCCCCAGACCACCCGCAACCGCATTTACGGCGTGGTGAACCACGGCGATACCCAGTATGTGCTGCTGGACACCCCCGGTCTGCACAAGCCCCGTTCCCGTCTGGGCGACTACATGGTCAAGGTGGTGCGTGAGAGTCTGGCCGATGTGGAGGCCGCACTGCTGCTGGTGGAGCCCATCGCCCATGTGGGTGAGCCGGAGAAGATCCTGATCCAGCGCTTCCAGGAAGAAGGCATCCCCGCCATTTTGTGCATCAACAAGGTGGACACGGTGGAGAAAAAGGAAGAACTGCTGGAGGTCATCGCTGCCTACAGCCAGTATTACAACGGTTTTGAGGCCATCATTCCCATCTCCGCCCGCACCGGTGACGGTCTGGAAGAGCTGATGGAGCAGCTTTCCAAGTATGCCCAGGAAGGCCCCCAGCTGTTCCCCGACGGCATGACCACCGATCAGCCCGATGCCCAGGTCTGCGCCGAGATCGTGCGGGAGAAGATGCTGCACTGCCTGGATAAGGAGATCCCCCACGGTACGGCCGTGGAGGTGACCCGCTTCACCGAGCGGGTAGACACCGGCATCATCGATCTGGAT
Source organism: Oscillospiraceae bacterium (assembly GCA_017415775.1). Taxonomy (GTDB): domain Bacteria; phylum Bacillota; class Clostridia; order Oscillospirales; family Oscillospiraceae; genus Vescimonas. The sequence goes on along the minus strand of JAFQFC010000063.1, from coordinate 35,089 downwards.
GTGACCATTTATTGCGAAAAGGGCAGCCACAAGGGCATTATCATCGGTAAGGGCGGCGAAATGATGAAGAAGATCTCTTCTCTGGCCCGCCGTGACATCGAGCGCTTCATGGGCACCAAGGTTTACATGGAGACTTGGGTGAAGGTGAAGGAAAATTGGAGAGATAATGCGAATTTCATCAGAAGCCAGGGCTATGATGAGCAGTAATTTGCGCCATTGACGTCAACAATTCCCATCCATAGCAGCCCTGTTCCCTGCGCACCATAACGGCAGGGAGGTGGCGCAATGGACAAGGAAGTTTACTGGCAGGCATTTTGGGAGACAGGTGCGCCGGAGCTGTATCTGCTCTGCCGCAGCGAACAGGAGGACACACCATGCAAACAGGAAAACTCGTGACCTCCGGCATCGTGCTGCGGGAGACGGAGACGAAAGAGACGGACAAGATCCTGACGGTGCTGACGCCGGATCTGGGGAAGATCGCCGTCATTGCACGGGGCGCACGGCGCAAGAACAGCCGCATTGCCGCTGCCAGTCAGCTGCTGACCTACAGCGAGCTGACCCTCTATCAGCGGAACAACTGGTGTATGTTGGACGAAGCCTCCACCAGGGAGCTGTTTGACGGTGTGCGGCAGGATTTTGTGCTGCTGAGTCTCGCTTCCTACTTCGCTGAGCTGACGGAATCGCTGACGGACGAGGGGGAGGCCCGTGAGGTGCTGCCCCTGCTGCTCAACGCTTTGTATGCGTTGGGAACGCTGAAAAAAGATCCGGTGCAGGTGAAGGCTGCCTTTGAACTGCGGCTGCTGGCGCTCAGCGGTTTTGAGCCGCTGGCGGACGGCTGCGCTGTGTGCGGCTGCCCTGAGCCGGAGGCACCCATGCTGGATGTGGTGCGGGGCATCGTCCACTGCGGCCAATGCAAGGAGCCGGGGGGACTGTCACTGCCCCTGACCAATGGGGCGCTGGCTGCCATGCAGCACATTCTCTACTGCCCGCCCAAGAAGCTCTACAGCTTTGCGCTGGATGCGCCCCAGATGCGTATCCTCGGCCATGCCGCCGAGGCCTTTATGGCAGCGCAGCTGGAGCGGAGCTTCCGTACATTGGATTATTACAAGGCCATCCTGCCCGATGACCTGTGAGAAAAGAGATACTTATGAGCGAAATGTTTGAAAAATCCATCCGCACGCTGGAGCTGCCGGCGGTGCTGGAGATGCTGAGCCACAAGGCCGTCAGCGATGCCGCCAAGGAGCGGTGTCTGCGTCTTGTACCCAGCACCGACGCCGACGAGGTGGCGCTGCTGCTTAGCCAGACCGATGCCGCCAAGGAGCGGCTGGGTCTCCACGGCAGTCCCTCTTTCTCCGGTGTGAAGGATGTGGCCCCGGCTCTGACCCGGGCCGACCACGGCGGTATGCTGAACACCCGGGAGCTGCTGGACATTGCCGGTGTGCTGACGGCCAGCCGCCGTGTCTACGAATATGACCTGGATCGTAAGGGCGAGCCCACGGTCATTGACCAGCTGTTTGCCTCCCTCCACACCAACAAGTTTTTGGAGGAGAAGATCCGCTCCGCTATTTTGGACGAGGAAACCATTGCCGACACCGCCAGTGCGGAGCTGGCCGATATCCGCCGCAAGATGCGGATCGCCGCCACCAAGGGTCGCCAGATTTTGCAGAAGATCATCGCCTCCCCGTCTTACGCCAAGGTGCTGCAGGAAGCCCTGATCACCCAGCGTGACGGCCGCTTCGTGGTGCCGGTGAAGGCGGAGTACAAGGGAAGCCTGCCCGGTCTGGTGCATGACATCTCTTCCTCCGGCGCAACGCTGTTCGTCGAGCCCATGGGCGTGGTGCAGGCCAACAACGAGCTGCGAGAGCTGCAGGCCAAGGAGGACAAGGAGATCGACCGCATTCTGCGCCAGCTCTCTGCCGACTGCGCCCTGCAAATGAACAATATATTGTGGGATTACGACATTTTAGTGCACCTTGATGTCATTTTCGCCCGGGCACAGCTGAGCTATCAGCTGAACGCTGCCCGGCCCGAGGTGCGCAGGCGAGGCGGCGTGGTGCTGCGCCGTGCCCGTCATCCGCTGCTGGATCCCAGTAAGGCGGTGCCCATCACGGTGGATCTGGGCGAGAGCTTCGACACGCTGGTGATCACCGGCCCCAACACCGGCGGTAAGACGGTAACGCTGAAGACCCTGGGCCTGCTGTGTCTGATGGCCCAGTGCGGCCTCCACATTCCTGCTGACGACGGCAGCGCTGTGCGGGTGTTTGAGCGGATCCTGGCCGACGTAGGTGACGAGCAGAGCATCGAGCAAAGCCTCTCCACCTTCTCGGCCCACATGTCCAACACGGTGCAGATCCTGCAGGAGGCGGACGAGAAGAGCCTGATCCTCTTCGATGAGCTGGGCGCCGGTACCGACCCCATCGAGGGTGCGGCGCTGGCCATCGCCATCATTCAGCACGCCCGCAGCTGCGGTGCGCTGACGGCGGCCACCACCCACTATGCAGAGCTGAAGACCTTCGCCATGACTACGGCGGGGGTGGAGAACGCCAGTTGCGAGTTCGACGTCCAGACGCTGCGGCCCACCTACCGGCTGCTGATCGGTATTCCCGGCAAGTCCAACGCCTTTGCCATTTCCCGGCGGCTGGGTCTGCCGGAAGAGGTGATTCAGGCGGCCAAGGACCAGATGGACAGCGAGTCGGTCCGGTTTGAGGATGTGCTGGCCCAGCTGGAGGAGAAGCGCCAGCGGCTGGAGAAGGCCCAGAGTGAGGCTGACCGACTGTGGCGCCAGCGGGAGGAGGATGCCCGCAAGGCCCGCACCTTCCGTGAGCAGATGGAAAAGGCCAAGGACAACGCCAAAAGCAAGGGCGAAGCTGAGGCCAAGCGGATCATCCGGGAGGCGACCCAACGCAGCGAGGCCATCTTTGCCGAGCTGGACGCTCTGCGCAAGGAGCAGCAGCGGCAGCTGAGCCATCAGGCCATCAACGATGCCAAGGCGTCAGTGCGCCACAGTCTGCGGGAGGCGGAGGACCTGCTGCACAGCCGTGAAGATGCGGTCGATCCGACGCTGACGCCCAGCCGCCCCTTTGCGGTGGGCGATCTGGTGGAGATCCCCGGCGTGAAGATGGCAGCCACGGTGCTGAGCGTCAACGGTGACGGCACGCTGCTGCTGCAGGCCGGCAAGATGAAGATGACCACCAAGGCGGCGCAGGTGCGGCTGCTGGAAGGCGTGGAGGCCCAGCAGAAGAAAAAGCAAAGCGTGCCCAAGCCCTCGGCGGCACCCGCCGTGCGCATTGCCGCCCGGGCGGCCAGTGAACTGGACATCCGGGGCTACGAAACGCTGGAGGCCGAGAGCATCGTGGAGAACTACATCGACAGCGCTGTGATGGCCAAGCTGGGCAGCGTGACCATCATCCACGGCAAGGGAACCGGCGCACTGCGCAAGGCGGTCCACGAGATGCTGCGCCGCAATAAAGCCGTCAAGAGCTTCCGACTGGGCCATTACGGCGAGGGCGAGGCCGGTGTAACGGTGGTAGAGCTGAAATGATTTTGTGAACTTTGGTGGATGCGCTGAAAAAATTTGCGAAATTTCCCTGCGAAGTTAAAAATTTGGTGGTTTTGGATATTGCATTATCTTCCATCTATTCGGTATAATAGAGATACCAAGAAATGTTTGGTTCATTGTGCAAAACGCTGTGTATAAAGGAGACTGGTTCGATGTATACTCAGGAAATTACCGTGAAGAACGAGGTAGGTCTGCATGCCCGCCCCGCCACCTATTTCATCCAGAAGGCCAACGAGTTTAAGAGCGGCATCTGGGTCGAGAAGGAAGAGCGTCGTGTCAATGCCAAGAGCCTGCTGGGCGTGCTGTCCCTGGGCATTGCCAAGGACACCGTCATCACTCTGATCGCTGACGGCGCCGATGAGCAGGAAGCTGTTGCTGCTCTGGCTGACCTGATCGAGAACAACTTCGGCGAATAAGTTTCAACAAAAAAAGACCGATGCCTGTGGGCATCGGTCTTTTTTGCTTCTGGGAGGATCAGCGGTCTGCTTCGCCGCGGCGGGCTACTTCCAGCAGCACACGGACGGCCTCCACGCCGTACTGTCCCTGTGCCGTTTCGCCGGTGAGCATCAGGCAGGCGGCACCGTCCAGACAGGCGTTGTAGATGTCTGTCACCTCCGCCCGGGTGGGAACGGGGGTGTGGATCATGCTTTGCAGCAGGTGGGTCACCACCAGAAAATCCTGATCGGCGCTGCGGCAGGCGGCGGCGATCTTTTTTTGCGCACGAGGCAGGTCATAAAGGCACAGGTTGCTGCCAAGGTCGCCCCGGGCGATGGTTACCACATCGCACAGGTCCAGCCAGTCGGACACGGTGGCCACGCCCTCAGCGTCTTCCACCTTGGCAAAAACGGTCAGGTCGTCGAGACCGTGCTGACGCAGGGCTTCGTGCACCTTCTCCAGACAGGTGCGGCTATGGACAAAGGGCTGCATCACCGCCGTGACACCATGCTGCCGTGCCACGGCCAGATCGGCGTGGTCGGCCTCGCCCACGACGGGGCGGGGAATGTCGATGCCGGGCAGGGTGATGCTCTTTTTGCCTTCCAGCGTGCCGCCCCGGAGACAGCGGCACACGGCGGTAGCGCCGTCGTGGCTTTCTACCGTCAGCTCCATGGCGCCGTCGTCGATGAGGATGGTCTGTCCCGGACGCAGGGCGGCGAGAATATCGTCGTCCAGCAGGCGCAGGCCCATTTTGCCGAAGCGAATAGTGTCGCCGGTACGCAGGAGGAGGGGGCGGGTCAGGTCGCCCAGCCGCAGCTCGGCACCCCGCAGGTCGATGATCAGTTCGGGGCGGACGCCGACGGCTGCTCCGGCGGTGCGGAGAGCATCGGTCCACTTTTTGCAGTCGGACAGGGTGCGGTGGCTCAGGTTCAGGCGGAAGCCGGTGAGGCCCAGGCGCAGCATCTCGCTGAGGGTGTCCACCTCACAGCAGGCGAGGCCTAACGTGGCGTAAGTCTTGATCATGGCGTGTTCTCCTTGTGGAAATGCTGATAAACCGCAGCAGCGGCAAATTTGGGAACGACGGCGGCCAGCTCCGCCTCGGTGGCGGCGGCGATGGCCTTGATGGTTTTGAAATGCTTCATCAGCGCCGTCTTTCTCGCTTCACCTACGCCGGGGATGCCGTCGAGGCGGGAAGCGAAGCTGCTGCGCTTGTGCTTTTCGTGGTGGTAGGTGATGGCGAAGCGATGGACCTCCTCCTGAATACGGCCGATGAGGGTGAAGAGGGGCGGGCTTTGCTGGATGCCCAGTTCCTGCCCGTCGGCAGTCATCAGGGCACGGGTGCGATGACGGTCGTCCTTCACCATGCCGAGGATGGGCAGGTGGAGGCCCAAAGCGTCCAGCGCCTCCCGGGCGGCCCGGGCGTGGGTCTCGCCGCCGTCGATCAGCAGCAGGTCGGGGAGCTGGTCAAATTTATCGTCGCCGTCCAGATAGCGGCGGAAGCGACGTGTCAGGATCTCCTGCATGGCGGCGTAGTCGTCGGGGGCAGACAGAGTCTTGATCTGGAAGCGGCGGTAGTCCCGCTTCAGGGGTTTGCCGTCAACAAAGACCACCATGCTGGCCACCATGTCGGCGCTGCCGGTGTTGGAAATGTCATAGGCTTCCAACCGGCGGGGCGGCTGGGCGAGACCGGCCAGCGTGCCCAACTGCTCCAGCGTTTTGGAGGTGCGCTCGCTCTCGGTGGTGATGCGCTCCACCTCCTCGGCGGCGTTGCGGACGGCCATGCGCAGAAGGTCGGCCTTTTCGCCCCGCTGGGGCAGGCGGACGGTGACCTTGTGGCCGGCCTTTTCCGTCAGGAGGGCGGAGAACACGTCCTGATCTTCCAATGCGCAGGGCAGCAGGATCTCGGTGGGGAATACGCCCCGGTCCAGATAATACTGGCTCAGCACGGCGCTGAGGATGGCGCTTTCACTCTCATCTGCGGCAGCGGGGAACACTTGCACCTCACGGCCCAGCAGGTCGCCGTTCTGGATGTGCAGTACGGCGCAGCCGCAGCGTACCTGGCCGGGATAGACGCCCCACACGTCGGTGTCAGAACAGACGCCGGCGATGACCTGCTGCTGTTTGCCCAGCACGGTCAAGGCCCGGATACGATCCCGAAGAGAAGCGGCCTTTTCAAAGGCCAGATTCTCGGCGGCTTCTTCCATTTGCTGCTGCAGCTCGGCAGTGAGCTGGCGGTACTTGCCGGAGAAGACCCGGGCGGCCTGGTCGATGCGGGCGCAATACTCCGCCTGATCGGGGCCGTCGGGCAGACAGAAGCCGTCGCACTTGCCGATGTGGTAGTTGAGGCAGGGCCGCTCCTTACCGATGTCACGGGGAAAGCGGCGGCGGCAGGTGGGCAGCGACAGGGCGGCGCACACGGCGTCGATGGCGCTGTGGGTATCGTGCCGCCCGCCGAAGGGGCCGAAGTATCGGGCGCCGTCCTCGGCGGCCTTGGAGACGAGGGAGAAGCGGGGATAGGCCACACCCTGTTCCAATCGAACGAAGGGATAGCCCTTGTCGTCTTTCAAAAGAATGTTGTAGCGGGGCTGGTGACGCTTGATGAGGGAGTTTTCCAGCACCAGCGCCTCAAACTCGGAGGCGACGAAAATGGTGTCGAACTTGTCCACCTGACTGACCATGGCCCGGGTCTTGGCGTTGTGCTGTGAGCCGCTTTGGAAATACTGGGTGACCCGGTTTTTCAGTTTTTTGGCCTTGCCCACGTAGATGACCTTGCCGGTCTTGTCCATCATGAGATAGACACCGGGGACAAGGGGCAAGTCGTTGGCTTTTTCCCGCAGTTCGTCCCGTGTCATGGTGCCGCCTCCTTTCGCAGATCTCCTGGCTTCAGTATAGCATGTCCCTTTTTTCTGCGCAAGCAAAAGCGTGGTTGCGGAAAGGGGCAGGGGGAGTGTATAATGGAAAAAACGCAACCGGGAGGGATCCACCATGATTCAGGATATCGGCAAGCATAGTTACGACCGTTCTTACAGTCTGGCCCCGGCGCAGGAGAGGGACTTCGCCCTGTGCTACCGTGGCGGCAGGGTGCTGCTGCGTAAAGTGGGGACGGAGTGGGCACTGCCCCGGTTCTGCGACTTCCCGGAAACGCTGCGGCCCGACCTGACCACGGCACGGCATTTCTTCGCTCTGGACGGTGTGGGCTGCTATCTCTGCGATCCTGACCCGGCGGAGGATGCGCTGAGCGAGGGCTGGGAGTACTGCTCCTACCAGATGCTGCGCTCGGTGCGGCCCATGGAGGTAGCTTTCGCCGCCATTACCGGTGCGCAGCTGGATCGGTGGTATAAAGCCCGGGTCTACTGCGGACGCTGCGGTGCAAAGATGCGGCCCAGCGGCATCGAGCGGGCCATGAACTGCCCCGACTGCGGCCTCATTGAGTATCCCAAGATCTCGCCTGCCGTCATCGTGGCGGTGACGGATGGGGACAAGCTGCTGCTGACCCGGTATGCTGACCGGCCCTACCGGGGCCCTGCCCTCATTGCCGGCTTCGTGGAGATCGGCGAGACGCTGGAGGACACGGTGCGCCGTGAGGTGCTGGAGGAAGTGGGTCTTCACGTGAAGAACATCCGCTACTATAAAAACCAGCCCTGGTCCTTCACCGACACCATGCTGGTGGGTTTTTACTGCGACTTAGACGGCGAGGCGGAGATCCATCTGGATCGCAACGAGCTGTGCGAGGGTGTGTGGATGGAGCGCAGCGAGCTGCCGGAGCGGGAGAACGATGTGAGCCTGACCTCCGAGATGATCGAGATGTTCCGAATTGGGGAAAAGTAAACAAAAAAGCAGCGATCCGACAGGATCGCTGCTTTTTTCTCTTAATTCATGGCCTCGGCGTTCAGCTCGAACAGCTCGTCGATGCGGCGGCGGAGGGGGGCGTGTTCCGCCTGCGCCAGCGCCGGATCGGCGGCCAGCAGCTGCTTGGCGGCGGTCTGTGCCTCGTCCAGCAATCGCATATCGCAGCTGAGGTCGGCGATCTTCATAGCCGGCAGGCCGTGCTGGCGGGAGCCGAAGAAGTCACCGGGGCCACGCAGCCGCAGGTCCTCCTCGGAGATCTTGAAGCCATCGTTGGTTTTGGTCAGTACCTTCAGGCGCTGTTTCGTTTCCTCGCTTTGGTTGTCGCTCATCAAAATGCAGTAGCTCTTGGCGCTGCCACGGCCCACACGGCCACGCAGCTGGTGCAGCTGGCTCAGGCCGAAGCGCTCGGCGTTCTCCACCACCATAGTGTTGGCGTTGGGGACATCCACGCCTACCTCGATGACGGTGGTGGACACCAGAATATCGCTCTGGCCGGCGGCGAAGTCGGCCATGACGGCTTCCTTATCCTTAGGCTTCATCTTGCCGTGGAGAACGGCGATCCGCAGATCGGGGAAGACCTCCTTCTGCAGTTTCTCGGCGTAGGCGGTGACGGCCTTGCGTTCGTCGGGAACTTCCTCGCCGTCACCCACCAGCGGGCAGACGATGAACACCTGACGGCCCTCGTCCACCTGCTTGCGGATGAAGGCGTTGATACGCTGGCGGTAGCTCTCGTCCACGGCGAAGGTATCTATCTTCTGCCGTCCGGGAGGCAGCTCATTGATGATGGACACGTCCAGATCGCCGTAGATGATGAGGGCCAGCGTGCGGGGGATGGGGGTGGCAGAGAGGACCAGCATATGGGGATGCTCCGCCTTCTGGCCCAGAGCGGCACGCTGGTTGACGCCGAAGCGGTGCTGCTCGTCGGTGATGACGAGGCCGAGCTTTGCGTATGCCACGTCCTCTGTCAGCAGAGCATGGGTACCAATACACAGGTCAATGGCGCCGCATTTGAGGTCGGACAGGATGGCCCGGCGCTCGGCGGCTTTCGTGCTGCCGGTCAGCAGCGCACAGGAGAGGCCAAACCGGGCGAAGAGAGGGGCCAGTGTCTGGTGATGCTGGCGGGCCAAAATCTCCGTAGGGGCCATGAGAGCGGTCTGCCAGCCGTTTTGGGAGGCGAACCAGGCGCAGGCGGCGGCCACCATGGTCTTGCCGCTGCCCACATCGCCCTGACACAGGCGGTTCATGGGGCGGCCGGAACACATATCGCCCACGGCGTCGGCGATGGCACGCTGCTGCGCATTGGTGAGGGTGAAGGGCAGCTTTTCATAGAAGGCCGACAGGTCCAGCCGGCGGCAGGTGGGGCCGGGAACATCTTTCCGGGCCGAGCGCAGCAGGTGCAGGCCGCAGGTCAGCTCGAACAGCTCCTGAAATACCATGCGGCGGCGGGCGATCTCCAGCGCCTCGGGGGAGGCGGGAAAGTGGATGTTTTCGTAGGCGTAATTGACAAAGCACAGCGCATGCTGCTGGCGCACACGGTCGGGCAGCACGTCTTCCAGCAGGTCACGGCATGCGTCCAGACCCTGCCGCACGGCACGGCTGAGGATCAGCTGGCTGACGCCGGCGGTGAGGGGATAGAGGGGCATGATGCGGCCGGTGATCTGCTGCTGGCCCTCTTTTTCGATGAGAGGGTTGATCATCTGGCGGCGCAGGAGGTTTCCCTCTACCTTGCCGTAAAAAATGTAGGTTTCTCCCTTGTGGAGAGAGTTTTTGCGGTATTCCTGATTGAAAAAGACAAGATCAAGGCTGCCGCCCTCGTCCACGGCCCGGCACTTCACCAACGTGCGGCCGCCGCCGATGCGGTGGGCGGTGGGGTCGGTGGCCACCATGGCCCTGACGCAGGCATTCTCGCCCAGAATCAGATCTTTGATGGGGCGGCTCAGGGTGCGGTCCTCGTAGCCCCGGGGATAGTAGGAGATGAGATCCCGCAGCGTGGCGATGCCCAGCTTGTTCAGAGCCTTGGCCCGCTGCTCGCCAATGCCTTTGATATAGCGGATGTCGGTTTTCAGATCGGCCATGAAGTCACCTCCTGCGGCGTTTTTCTACATTGTATCAGTTTTTGCGCAAAAATACAATCGAAAGAGAAAAGGCAGCCTGCGGCAGGCTGCCTTTTGATGTCAGAATCCGCTGAAAGGACTGAAGCCTTCCACGGGGGCAAATTCCTCGGGTTGGGAAATCACGGGCAGGAAGTCATCTTCCTCTTCCTGACGGGGCACATAGTCCACATACTGGAAGCGGATACCGTTTTCCTCCATGATCTCGCTTTCTTCGGCGATCTCCCAGTTGGGATCGGCGTCCAGATCGGGAAAGAAGGCGTCGGCCTCGGGTGCGGCGAAGACCTTGGTCACATAGATCCGGTCGCACAGGTTCAGCAGCTGGCGGTACACCGTGGCACCGCCGATGACGAAGGCATCGGCTCCGGCGGCGAAGATCAGCTGGGCGGGGTTGTGGACCACCTCGGCGTTCTCGGCGGTAAAGTCGGGGTTGGAGGTCAGCACGATGTTGCGGCGCTTGGGCAGACCTTTGCCGCCGGGCAGACTTTCCAGCGTTTTGCGGCCCATGACCACGGTGTGGCCGGCGGTCAGCTCCCGGAAGCGCTTGAGATCGGCGCTGATGTGGAAGAGAAGATCGTTGTCCTTTCCAATGCCCCAGTTTTCACTGACGGCGACGATTGCTTGCATAGTAACACCTCGAATAGAAGGATCAGTCATCGTGCAATGGGCATTGCGTGTCATAAAATGCACATTGCACGATACAATGCTGGTTTCACAGAATTTTTCTGTCCGCAGACAGGAAAACAAGATCAGATCCATGATTTTCGTCCGACATGTGCGGCGAAAATCATACTTTGCATAGCGGCTGCACCGACTTTTCCGTCAGGAATCGAGGTGCGGCCGATATGAAACCCTTCTCGTCCAAAATCGCAAGATTTTGGACGAAGGTTTAAATCACAAGATTTTGGACGAAATCTTAAATGGCGACGGGGATCTTGTCATCGAAAGGATGGGGGTCATAGCCCTGCAGGGAGAAGCTGTCACGGGTGAACTGATAGAAATCGGTGACGGACTTGTCGATGACAAATTCCGGGGCGGGACGGCCTTCCTTCTCCAGCAGCTTTTCCACGATGGGTACATGACGGTCGTAAATGTGGGCGTCGGCGATGACGTGGACCAGCTCACCCACCTCCAGACCGCTGACCTGGGCCATCATGTGGACCAGCACGGCATACTGCACCACATTCCAGTTGTTGGCAGCCAGCATGTCCTGACTGCGCTGGTTCAAAATGGCGTTGAGGGTGTTGCCGGAAACGTTGAAGGTCATGGAGTAGGCGCAGGGGTACAGGGCCATCTCGTGGAGGTCCTGGAAGTTGTAAATGTTGGTGAGGATACGGCGGGAGGCGGGATTGTGCTTCAGGTCGTACAGCACCCGGTCCACCTGGTCCATTTCGCCCTCTTTGTACTGGTGCTTCACGCCCAGCTGGTAGCCGTAGGCCTTGCCGATGGAGCCGGTCTCATCGGCCCAGCTGTCCCAGATGTGGCCCCGCAGGTCGTGGATATTGTTGCTCTTCATCTGCCAGATCCACAGCAGCTCATCGATGCAGGTCTTGAAGAAGGTGCGGCGGATGGTGAGGATGGGGAACTCTTCTTTCAGGTCGTAGCGGTTGACGATGCCGAATTTTTTTACGGTGTGGGCCGGTGCGCCGTCTTCCCAATGGGGACGAACGTTCTGGTCGGTATCCCACACGCCGTGGGTCAGGATATCACGAATGTTCTGCTGAAAAATTTCGTCTGCGCGGCTCATAGGATCTCCCCCTTGTGTTGTTTTCCTTAGTGTAGCACAAAGCGCAGCAAAAAGGAAGAAAAGTTTCAATTGTGAAGCAAATAACGGAATGTGGAAAAGTGTGGGATAATTTTGCCAAAATAGGGCTTCCTTTTTAGCGGATTTGTTGTAGAATATATATGTTATGGATATGGAATGATCCTTAGCAGGAAAGAAGGAGGAAAATCTATGAAGAACAAGAAAAAGCTGTCGCTGACAGTGCAGATCGTCATCGGTCTGGTGCTGGGCGTCCTGGTGGGCCTGCTGCTGCAGGGCAACGCCGCTTTTGCCAAGGAGTATATCAAGCCCTTTGGTACCATTTATCTGAACCTGATCAAGACCATCGTCGTCCCCGTGGTGCTGCTGAGCATCATCCAGGGTATCATCTCCCTGGAGGACGTGAAGAAGGTGGGCAGCATCGGCGTGCGCACCGTGCTGTTCTACATGTGCACCACCGCTCTGGCCGTGACCATCGGCCTGCTGTTTGCCAACCTGCTGAACGTTGGCGGCGGCTATGTGCTGCCCAGCGATGAGCTGAGCTATGAGGCCTCTGCCGCTCCCGGCTTTATGACCACTCTGGTCAACATGTTCCCCTCGAATATCATCCAGCCTCTGGCCAACGCCACCATGCTGCAGGTCATCGTCATCGCCATCCTCTTCGGCTTCGGCATCATTCTGGCCGGCGAGAAGGGCGAGGTCGCTGCCCGCGTGGTGGACAGCTTTGCCGAGGTGTCTTTCAAGATCATGAGCATGATCATCAGCCTGAGCGCCATCGGTGTCTTCGCCCTGATCTGCCCCGTGGTGGCTGAGAACGGCCCCGCCGTGCTGCTGCCCCTGCTGAAGGTCATTCTGGTGGCCTATGCCGCTTACATCATCCACATGGTGGTGGTGTACTCTTCCACCGTGAAGGTGTTCTCCGGCATGAGCCCCATCCAGTTCTTCAAGGGCATGAGCCAGCCTATGATCTTTGCTTTCTCCAGCGCCAGCAGCGTGGGCGTGCTGCCCTTCAACCTGGAGGCCAGTGAGAAGAAGCTGGGTGTCCGCAAGGAGATCGCCAGCTTTGTGCTGCCCTTGGGCGCTACCATCAACATGGACGGTACCGCCATCTATCAGGGCGTGTGCGCCATCTTCATCGCCCAGATCTTTGGCGTTGATCTGACCATCGCCCAGCAGCTGACCATCATCCTCACCGCCACCCTGGCCTCCATCGGTACTGCCGGTGTGCCCGGCAGCGGCATGATCATGCTGGCCATGGTGCTGCAGAGCGTGGGTCTGCCCGTGGAAGGTATCGCTCTGGTGGCCGGTATCGACCGTATTCTGGATATGGGCCGTACCGTGGTCAATATCACCGGCGACGCCGCCTGCTCCGTGTGCGTCAATGCCATGGACCTGCGCCGCGAGGCCAAGCTGAAGGGCAAGCAGGAAGCTGCGGAATAACAGAAGAAATAAAAAAAGAAACTCCGACCATGTCGGAGTTTCTTTTTTGCTTACAGGACGGGGACAGGATGGGCGCTGCAGTCGATGATGATCTTTTGGCAGTCGGCGCAGCGGTGGGCATACACGGTTTTGGTGTTGTCGGCGGCACCATTGGACAGGGGGACGGCATCCCGGCCGAGGAAGGACAGGGCTGCCACCGGCTGACGGCGGGGCGTCCACGTCAGGCCGTCACGGCACTGGATGTAGCCCAGCGCCATTTCCTTTTGACAGTAGGGGCAAAGCATGGGACGACTCCTTTCGTTACGACACTTTTTCCATGGTGAAGGTCATGGAACAGGAGGGCGTCTCGCCCTCTACAGGTACCAGGAGGCCCATGGTATCCACCGGATAGTAACCGGAAGAGGTGAGCTGCCAGGTGATATGTACACCGTGGACGGTTTCGTCCAAGGGCTGGAAGGGTTGGTCTTCCAGTTTTTCCACGACGTTCATGACCTCGTTGTTGTTCAGGGGCGTGGGGTCATAGGCTTGTGCAAAGGCGAGGATAGCCAGGATGCGGCGGTTCTGGTTGATGGGGACCCACGTTTCGGTGTCGTTCTCCACCGCCAGAGTAAAGGAGAGGCCGGTCATGAGGCCGTCTTTTTCGGTATAGACAAAGTTGGGGGTCTCCATGTCACTCATATGGATGACCACGCTGCCGTCGGGGCGGGGGACTTCCGTCCAGCGGCCCTCTTCGTCCAGCCAGACCTCGACGCCGTGGTATCTGGCGAGGCGATTGTAGCTGTCGGCAAACTGGGCCACCGTCATGTCGCCCCGCTGCGTGGGGGCAGCGGAGAGGGTAATGGTCAGCACCAGCGCACCGAAGACGGCGATGGCACTGCCGGCCATGGCGGCGAAGCGCCAGGCTTTTTCGTCCTTGAGCTGCAGCTCACTGTCCCATTCCCAGGGCAGAGTCTTTCCCTCAATGCAGTCGTAGTAGCGCTTGTAGCCCTGCACCAGTTCAAAGATGGGGATAAAGAAACCTGCGCCGCCCCACAGGGCCTGCACCGTGCGGTAAAAGCCTTCGCCATAGGTCAGCTTCTGGCCGGTGTTATTGCGGACGCTGAGGCCCAACAGCCACTTGCCGGGGGTGGTGCCCCAGGTGGACAGCAGCAGCGGCTCCACGAGGGCCATCATAATGATGGCGATGATATTGGCGGCGCCCATCCATGCAGCGCCGCTTTCGGTGGAGGGACCCTCGCTCAGCAGCAGGAGGCCCAGCATCATCCAGAAGGCGCTGTAGAGGAACAGATCAAAGTGGCGGGCGAAGAAGCGGCGCCACGGGGCGGTGACCTTGTGATAGGTGTCGGTCTTGGGCAGGTCGGGGACTGTCGGCTCTTCGGCGGTCAGTGCGTCCAGCCAGCGCTGGCCGTCCAGAGTGGCGTACCGGGCACCGCTGTGGGAAATGTCCCGGCAGAGCCGGGCCCGCTGCTGCGTCTCGGCGCTCTGCTGCTCCAGTGTCGCAGCCTGCCGGGTTAGCAGGCTTTCCAGTGAAGCCTCATCCTTTTGCAGGGCGCGGATCTCGTCCAGACTCAAACCCAGTGTTCGCAGCAGACGGATGCGGTGCAGCGTCTGCAGATCGGCGTCGCTGTAGTCCCGGTAGCCGTTGCCCTGCCGCTGAGGATGCAGCAGGTCTTCCTGCTCGTAAAAGCGGATGTTGGCACGGGTCATACCGCTTTGGGCTTCGATGTCCTTGATGTTCATAGGCAGCCTCCTTTCTCTTTGGGGCTATGATAAGCTGTCAAGTCTCTTGACAGTCAAGAGGTTTTTTGTGCTTTTCTTTATTTTACACGAAAAAGTCGGCGGAGACAAGAAAAGGAGCGCCCCCGACGGCGCTCCTTTTTACTCCATATCCACGCTGATGTTGTCCGTGCCGTTTTGCTCGAACTCCATTAAGTACACGCCCATGCGCTCCATGATCTCATCGTAGTTTTCCGGCGTGATGGGGGGATCGTCCATGTCCCGCAGGGCCAGTTCCTGAGCCAGAATCTCGAAGAAGGTCACATCCTCGTAAGCCATGATGGCCTCGTGGATGCCGCCCTCGGCGAAAGCCCGGGAGGGGATCAGCTCTCCTTCGTACAGTTCCGTCAAAGAGGACATGCCGTGGCTGAGGCAATGGGAAAAAATCAGGCTTTCCACCTCATCGTACTGGCGGATGCGGTCGTCGCCGCGGGTGGAATTGAGGACCCAGTTGCCGATATAGACCAGATCCAGCAGACGCCGGAACTGCTTTTGCGTGAGTTTGATCTCCATCATGTCACCTCCCAATGTGACTTTAGAAGCATTATACCAGAGGTTCGGGGGAATTACTACTGAAAAAACAGGGGAAAAGGGCCAAAATTTAGCTTGTGTATCGGGCAGTTGGAGAGTATAATAAATTAGTTATCATGTGCGATGAAGGAGGCAGCGCTATGGATCGCAGAAGTGTGGGTGTTTTCGACTCCGGACTGGGCGGACTGACCGCCGTGCGGGAGCTGAGAAGCATTCTGCCCTCTGAAAACATTATATACTTCGGCGACACGTCCCGTGTGCCCTACGGCGGACGCAGCAGCGAGATCCTGCATCACTATGCACGGCAGGATGTGCATTTCCTGCGGTCGTTTGACATCAAGGCCATTCTGGTGGCCTGCGGCACCGTGTCCACCACGGCGCTGCCTGCCCTGCAGCGGGAGAACGACCTGCCCATTCTGGGTGTGGTGGAGCCTGCCTGCCGCCGGGCTGCCGCCAAAACCCGCAACAAGCGGGTGGGCCTGATCGCCACGGCAGCCTCGGTCCATTCCGGGGCGTACGAGCGGACGCTGCACAGCATCGACCCGGAGATTCAGGTCATCAGCCGGGCCTGCCCCCTGTTTGTGCCGCTGGTGGAGAACGGCCGGTTCCATCGGGGCGACATCGTTATCGAAACGGTGGCCCGGGAGTATCTGGAGCCGATGAAGGATCAGGGATTGGATACGCTGATCCTGGGCTGCACCCACTACCCCCTGCTGACGGAGATCATTGCCGACATTATGGGTTCCGACGTGACACTCATCAATGTGGGCCAGGAAGCCGCATGGGAGCTGAAGCGCACGCTGGAGCGCCACGGTATGCTGTCCGACGCAGCGTCGGGCGAGACCACCCTCTACGCCAGCGACCGTCCTGATGACTTTGCCCAGCTGGCAGGCCGGTTTTTGCAGCAGGAGCTGCAGGGAACCGTCCGCAGTGTCAACATCGAGCAGTATTGAGGTGGGCCATGGAAGGACATGTGAACGTCACCATCCTGTCCCGCAGCCGCTATGAGGGCGGCGAGGATAAGCTGGCCTTTGCCGGCAAGGGTCTGCTGCGCCGGGAAGGCGAGGGCTGGCACCTGCGCTACACCGCTGCTTCCCCTGACGGCAGCCATCTGGCCACCGATCTGCGGCTGGAGAACGGTGTGGCTACGCTGCGCAACATCACCGGCAACTACACGATGATGCTGGACGAAAAAAAGATCACCCAAGCCCGGATCCCTACGGCTATGGGGACGCTGACCATGGATGTCCATACCCGCAGCCTTACGTGGCAGCTGGAGGAGACGCCGGGCCGGATCATTATGGACTATACACTGACCGTGCTGGGACAGACGGTGTCTGATCTGCACCTGACGGTCTATTTGACATACGAATGAGGAGAGAGAACGCAATGAATATGATCCAGAATGCAAGAGTACAGGTGCTGAGCCTGACCTGGGCTGCTTATGAGAAGGCGGCTGCCGCCGGTCTGCTGCCCGAGGGCGTTACTGTGAAGCCTGCCGTGGAGATCCCCAAGGATACTGCCAACGGTGACTATACCACCACCTTCTGCCTGGCTGCTGCCAAGGCGATGCGGATGAATCCCCGTCAGGTGGCTCAGATCCTGATGGACCATATGGAGCTGGAGGGTTCTTACTTCACCTCCGTGGAGATGGCCGGCCCCGGCTTCCTGAACTTCCGTCTGGGCACCAAGTGGTTCGCCGACACCGTGGCCTGCATTGAGGCTGAGGGCGGCGACTACGGCAGCAACACCATGCTGTACGGTCAGAAGTATATGGTGGAGTTCGTGTCCGCCAACCCCACCGGTCCCATGCACATGGGCAACGCCCGCGGCGGCGTGCTGGGCGACACCCTGGCTGCCGTGCTGGCCAAGTCCGGCGCCGATGTGTGGCGTGAGTTCTACGTCAACGACGCCGGCAACCAGATCGAGAAATTTGCCAGCAGCCTGGAGGCCCGCTACCTGCAGATCATCCACGGCGAGGATGCCATCCCCTTCCCTGAGGACGGCTATCACGGCGACGACATCCGTGAGCTGGCCAAGGCTTTCTACGAGCAGGAGGGCGACAAGTACGCCGATGCCGATGTTGCCGAGCGTCACGAGGCGCTGGCCCAGTTCGGCCTGAGCCACAACATTCCCAAGATGAAGACCGATCTGGCCCGCTACGGCATCCACTACGACGAGTGGTTCTTCGAGTCCAGCCTGCACGAGAGCGGCTACGTGGCTGATTCCGTGGCCATGCTGACCGAACGTGGCTATACCTACGAAAAGGACGGCGCTCTGTGGCTGAAGACCAGCCAGATCATGGCCGAGAACCTGAAGAAGGCCGGCAAGTCCGATGCCGACATCGAGAAGCTGGGCCTGAAGGATGACGTGCTGCGCCGTGCCAACGGCTTCTACACCTACTTTGCCGCCGACATCGCCTATCACCGCAACAAGTTTGCTGTCCGTGGCTTCGACAAGGTCATCAACATCTGGGGTGCTGACCATCACGGCCATGTGGCCCGCCTGAAGGGCGCTATGGACGCCCTGGGCCTCAACGGCACGGAGCGTCTGGACATCGTGCTGATGCAGCTGGTGAAGCTGATGCAGGACGGCGAGGTGGTGCGTATGTCCAAGCGTACCGGCAAGGCCATCAGCCTGACCGACCTCCTCGACATGGTGCCGGTGGATGCCTGCCGCTACTTCTTCAACGCCAAGCCCGAGACTCAGATGGACTTCGATCTGGGCCTGGCCGTCCGTGAAGACAGCGAAAACCCCGTGTACTACGTCCAGTACGCCCACGCCCGCATCTGCACCCTGCTGAAGAATCTGGAGAGCGAGGGCTACACCGTGCCTGCCGCCGCTGAGGTGGACTTCGCTGTGCTGAGCGATGAGAGTGAGATCAACCTCATCAAGCAGCTGGCCGTGTACTGCGAGGCCGTCCGTCTGGCCGCACAGAACTACGACCCCAGCCACATCAACCGCTACCTCATCGATCTGGCTGCTGCGTTCCACAAGTTCTACAACGCCTGCCGCATCAAGGGCGAGGCAGAGCCTGTTCTGCGCGCCCGCCTGAAGCTGGCCGACACCGTCCGCAGCGTGCTGCGCAACGGTATGGAACTGATCGGCAGCTCCGCCCCCGAGAAGATGTAAATTGTGCAAAAAGAGACCGGAAGAGCTGTGCTCTTCCGGTCTTTTTCAATTTTCAGCGGCGTGGAGAAGGGAAGCATGTTCCTGCGCCCGCTGGTGTAAAAACTGTTTGACGCCCTGTACTTTAACGGCGGGAACGTAGACAACGCCGTATGTTTTGCCACCTCCATCGTCGACCGTTTCCAGCTGCTTGTAAAAGGCATAGTGGGGCACGGCGTAGCCCGTGTTGTAATATTCCACCTGCACATAGTCATAATCGGAGAAATCCAGCGCCGGGAGGTCGGACTGGGCACGGCAGAGGACACAATAGACGCCACCGAAGGTAAGGCCCTTGCGGACGTATTCCTCCGCCTCGGCCAGAGAGATCAGCTCGTAGTCCCCCACAAGTTCATAGTACTCCTCCAGAAGGGAGATGCTCCTGATTTCGTACCGGCCGTGGACGACCTCCAATCCGATGGACAGATCGCCGCAATTGGCCATCATCTCCCGACTCAGATCCGTACCGGGGAGGTCGGTGCGGTGCAGGTGGAGGGAGACTTTGTCCGGCTGATTGTCGGAGCGGTAGAGTTGTGCGCCCTCTGCGGTATAGTTCCGGCCGGTGAGGGCGTTGACAAAGTCGACCAGCTTTTCAACGGCGGCGAGGAGCTGTGCGTCACTGGCATCTCCGGGCAGAGCAAGGGGGCCGAAAGCTGCCGTATACAGCTGCTCGATATCGGAGAGCCAATAATACGTGAGACTGCCTTCGGAGGTGCATCTGAGCGTCAGCGTGGCATCCTGATAAATCAGCGGCATTTCCAGATAATAGTTGGAGAATTCATTGGTTTCCGGCTTGCTGCTGTCGTAGGGGTCTTGATAGGAGTATACCTGATCACGCACCAACTTGATGCCCAGTTGGTCCTTGGCCCGCTGTGTCAGTTCGTCGGCCCATGTCAACAGCAGCTGGTAGTTGTCGTCGCTGCTTTTCGGCGCCATGGAGCGGTAGACGGACAGCACCTGTGCGTCCCGTTCGTCTCGGACGGGGGAGGTGAGAACCGTTTCGTTCGTATCGAAGTGGCGGAGGCTGTAATCTTCGGAGGTGTCGCTGCCGCCCAGCAGCATTGCCCCACGCCAGATATCTTCGGCCCGAAGGATCGGATTGCCGGTGTTGCGGATGGCAGCAAAGATACCGCCAACTACCAGACAAAGACATGCTGCTGCGGCACACCATTTGAGCCAAGTTTTTTTTTGGCGAGCGGATTTGACCGGATAGGCCTCCTCCACCAGTTCGTCGCTGATATTACTCATGCTGTCAAACAGCTTTTTTGCCTGATGCTCACTCATAGACAGATCCCTTCCCTTTCTAAAACCGTCTTTAACTCGTTGCGAAGCCGATGCATCCGTCCGGCTAACTTGCCGGGAAGGATGCCCTGTTGGGCAGCCAGCTCCTGCAGGGGGACACCGTACCAGTAGCGGCGAATAAACAGGATACGGTCTTCCGGGGAAAGAGTGCGCAGCCAACGCTCAATGCTCTGGGTCAGTTCTTTTTCTTCCAGTGACTGCTCGGCGGTTTGAGGAGCGGGGATGCATTCCTCCAGTTCGTGAAGCAGCGCCGTCATCCCGGCATATCGCTTTTGGGTGTGGTTTTTATTCCAGAGATTGATGGCGGCGTTGCGGACGATCCGTCCCAACCAAGGCCGGAGGCGGACGGGACGCTGGGGCGGGATGGCGTTCCAAACCTGATGGTAGGTGTCGTTGACGCACTCTTCGGCATCCTCGCGGACGGTCAGGATGCTGCTGGCGATGGTAAAACAAAAGGCACCGTATTTTTGTGCGGTTTCGGCGATGGCCTGCTCGTCTCGCTGCCAATACAGTTCGATGATCTGGCTGTCTTCCACGGTGTTCCCTCCTTTCCCGGGCGCTGTGCCCTTCATCTTTATAGACAGGTTTTGCGGCGGGATATTTTTTGTTTCTTTATAAATCATAGCAAAAAGTCCACCGGGTTTCCACAAAAAAAACAGCAGCCACTGCAAGGTGACTGCTGTTTTCGCTTAATACACGCCGTTGATCTCGTCGTAGAGGGGTTTGAGGGTCCGGTAGAGCTTGCTGTAAATGGAGAAATTCTTGTCGTACACGGCGAAGTTGTCGGGATTGGGGGTGTACACCGTCTCCTCGCCCAGGCTCTGGGAAGCGATGGCGTCGGCATAATCCCTGGCAAGGCCCAGACCGATCATGGCGCAGTAGTAGGCACCCATGGTGCCCACAAACCGGGGATTGGCGGGGACCCGGACGGGGATCTGCAGGATATCGGCCATCATCTGCATCCACGCTTCGCTCATGGCGCCGCCGCCTACCACACGGATGCTGTCGGGCTTCCGGCCGCCGTGGGCGGCAATGTAGTAGCCCAGAGAAAGGCGGTGGGTAAAGCAGATGCTTTCCAGCATGGCACGGGCAAAGTGCTTGCGCTCGTGCTGATCGGTGATGTTGAAGAAGAGTGCCTTGGCGTTTTTGGCTGCCAGGGGAGGCAGCTCGCCGCCCAGCCAGTGGGTGGCGATCAGGCCGTTGCAGCCGGGGGCAACGGTGGCGATTTCCTGATTGACGAATTCAAACACAGCGTCCCCCAGCTCCTTCCGCTCACCCAGGTAGAACTGGTTGATCAGCCAGTCGTAGGCCCGGCCGCCGGTCTGGATGCCGAAGAGGGTATTCTCGTGCTTCTCGTCCAGCGTGAAGTGACCGCGGCCATAGCCGGGAACCCGCTCGTTCTTTGTTTCGCACAGCCAACCGGAGGTGCCCAGATAGATGTGGGCCATATTGTCCTCGATGCAGCCGCAGCCGAAGGTGATGGCGTTGAGATCGCCGAAGCCGCCCACCACGGGCAGGCCGGGGATCAGGCCCAGCTGCGCTGCGGCTTCGTCCGTTACGTGGCCCATGACGGCGGTGGAGGGCAGAGAGGGCGGGAATTTGGCCAGATCCTCCTCCGTGAAGCCGCAGTGACGCATGATATTGTCATAATGCGCCTGCACGGTGGGATTGGGGGTGTGGATGAAATCTTCACCGCACTCGGTATAGAAGTTGCCGGTAGCACGGTACTTGAAATAGCAGTTGAGGCCCACGATGTGAGCGGCCTTGTTCCAGATGTCGGGATAGGTCTCCTTCAGCCACAGCAGGCGGGCGAAGTAGTCCTGACCGGTGAAACCGTCGGTCTGCATGGATTTGTTCAGCTTAGCGGCCTGAGGGATGGCACGGGCGTCCATCCAGATCATGCTGCGGTGCAGCACATTGCCGTCTGCATCCAGCGGGATGATATTTTTCCAGGGAGCGCAGATGACCACGCCGCCGATCTGAGCAAGATCGATCTGTGCCTTGGCCACACATTCCCGGCAGGCGGTGCACACGGCATCCCACAGCTGCTGAGGATCCTGCTCGGCATAGTTCAGCTGGGGAATGTACAGCTCGCAGTCGGCTTTGCCGGTGGTCAGCTTGCCGGTTTCCCGGTCAATACACACGGCCTTTACGGCGGTGGTGCCTACATCAAAGGCGATAATATAACGCATAAGGTTCCTCCTTGTGAAAAAAGAGCGCAGCGTGCCGATGGGATGCATCGGCACGCTGCGAAAAACTTGCTATGTTTGACGGTGCCGCTGTGGTAGCTTTCAGGCGCGATGGCACACGGGAGCGGAGATCTGGTCGGCGGTGATCTCTTGGAAGGGATAGAAGGGGGCGGGCACCTTCTTGAAAGGCAGTGCCTGCAGCTCGGGACCGGCAGCGCCGGGGGTGACGGAGTTGCAGATCAGGGCGGACACGGGCTCGTAGCCGGCACGGAAGGAAGAGCAGGCCTTCACATCCACCAGACGGCACAGGGTAGGCTCAATGCCGAAGCCACGGTAGAACTGCAGGTCGCCGTTGTTCTGGCCACGCTCGGTCACCAGAATGAAGATCTGGCCGGCCTGCAGCACCACGCTGCGGCCCAGGGAACGGCGCTGGCCACGCTCAGCGGGGCCGCCCAGAATGAACTCACCGTCGTGGAGGCTGCGCACCAGGCAGTCCTTCACTTCCACCGGCTTGCTCAGCTCGGGAGCCAGAGAGGCACCCAGCGTAAAGTCGGCGGTGGCGCCCACGCCCAGGGCATAGGCCTTAGCCACGGCGTCCACGTCGTTGCAGGAGAAAGCCACACGCAGGGTGTCACGATAGGGCAGCACGTATTCCAGCACGGTGGCGCTGTCGCCGCAGGCACCGGCGTTGGGGGAGTCGGCGCTGTCCACCAGAATGACGGGCTTGTCAACGGTATTGTCGATGGCGGCCTGCACCACGGAGGGGATGTCCCACAGCTTCTCGCCCTGCAGCTCGGCACGCAGAGCGAACTCATCGGCGGCCATCTCAGCGGCCACGGCCTTGGCATACTCGGCATCCTCGGCGGTGACCAGCACCACGGAACCGATCTTGGGCACGTCCAGCCAGGGCTGCACCTGGAACACGGAGAAGTCGGCGATCTTGCCTTCCTTCACCAGAGCGTGACCCTTTTCCATGAGAGCTTTCAGGCTGCCGCGGGTGGTGGAGTAGCCGTGGGCGGGAGCCATCATGGGGATCTCCACCCGGGCGGTCTTCAGGGGCTTGCCCTCAATGGTGTCCAGAGCCAGCACGGCGGCACGGTAGCCCACGCCGTAGTGGTCCAGATGGGGGTAGGTCTGGTAGCCGCACAGATGGTCGGCGGCTTCCATCATGCGCTGGGTGATATTGCCGTGGAGGTCGCAGGCGGCGGTGACGATCATGTCCTGGCCCACGGCCTCACGCACCACGGTCAGAATGTCGCCGCAGACATCGTCGGACACGTCGGACTGGGTGGCGCCGTGGAGGGAGACCACCACGCCGGCCAGTTCACCGGCGGCCTTCAGACCGGCCACGGTCTTTTCCAGGAACCAGTCGACCACCTTGTGATCCACAGGGCCGCCACTCTTGGCACGCATGCGCACACCGCCCACGGGGGTGTAGCCCCGCTCATAGATGGCGGTCATGGCGCCGTGCAGGGTGTTGCCGGCCTTTTCGCCGCCCTGCACCAGGGCCTCGCCTTCAAAGATGCCTACATTCTCAAAGTCCTCGTAAGTGGCCAGGACGGGGTTGAAAGAGTTGGATTCCTGCAGCAGTTCGCAGACAAAGATTTTCTTGCTCATGGCGCTCATTCTCCTAGTATAAATATTTTGATTGCAAAAAAGATCAGGCGGCCGTCAGGTCGTAATCAACATTTCCATGATACATTTTTCACGAAGCAAAGTCAATGGGATGGCGGTGAGAAAGACGGGATATAAGGAAAACATTTCCGTTCAATTACTGCAGGGCGGCTGTTCACTTTTGAACAATTCCGTTGCCATTTGGCAGAAGTGTGATATAATAGACAAAACAGACCGGCCGGCCTGCCGGAAACAACGGGGAGGAAGAGGGATATGTTAGCCTGTGAAAGACAAGCCATCATCATCGAGCAGCTGCGGGAGAAGCGTGTGGTAAAGATCGCAGATCTGGCGAATCGGTTCGGTGTTGCGACCCTGACGGTGCGGCGCGATCTGGATGTGCTGCAGGATCAGAAGATCGTGCGCCGTATCCACGGCGGTGCCGTGCTGACGGTAGAGCCGGAGGAGCTGAGTGCCAATTTAATCCTGTCTGCGGACGAGGGTCCGGACAATGAGGCATACCGCAGAAAACAGGCCATTGCCAAGGCGGCAGCGGCGATGGTCAAAGAGGGAGAAACCATCATGATGGGTACCGGTACCACTGTTTACGAGGTGTCCAAGTACCTGCGCCGTTTTTCCAACCTGACCATCATTACCAGCAACCTGAGCATCATCAATGAGCTGGCCGACACCGGCAATACCATCTATGTCATCGGTGGTATGCTGGATCCCAACGAGTACTATATCAACTGTCAGGGCGAATATTCCATGTATCGCCGCTTTTGCGCCGACAAGTGTTTCATCAGCTGTGACGGTGTGACGGCCAGACACGGTGTTACCGCCGACTATCCCCCCAACACCAGGAGAGGACATGTGTACATGGAGCAGTCGGACCAGACCATCGTGGTCTGCGGCAGTCAGAAGATCGGTCAGCACGGCAAGAGCGTTACCTGTGCCTTGAATGAGGTGGATATTCTGGTGACAGATGACGGTGTGGCGGAGGAGTACTGCGACGAGATCCGCAAGGAAGGCGTGCATGTCATCGTGGTGCCGGTAGACGAATAAACAGCAAAAACTGCTGCAGAACGGCTTGTTTCTGCAGCGGTTTTTTTATGCCGTCAGCCAGCGCACACTGAGGGCGGCAAACACGAAGGCTGCCAGATCTGCCGTCAGGGCGGCGGGGATGGCATAGCGTGTTTTGCGGATGCCGGCGGCGCCGAAGTAGACGGCGATGGTGTAGAAGGTGGTTTCCGTGGAACCCAGCATCACGGCGGCCACCCGGCCGATGTAGGAATCCGGGCCGTACCGGGCCATCAGTTCGCTGCCTACCGCCAGCGCCCCGGAGCCGCTCATGGGCCGGATGAGCATCAGGGCTGTCACCTCCGGCGGCAGACCCAGCGCATGAAGGAGCGGCGTCAGAAGGCCCGTCAACAGCTCCATGGCCCCGGAGGCACGCAGCATATACACGGCGCACAACAGCGCCGCCATAGACGGCAGGATCCGCGCCACCACCTGCAGGCCGCTTCCGGCCCCTGTGATGAGGGCGTCGTAGACGTCTACCTTGCGCCGCAGGCCGCAGACGGCGCACAGCAGCAGCAAAACCGGAACGATATAAGCAGAAAGATCCATAGTCAGGTCCTCCACACCGCCTGCAGCGCCCGGGCGGCCAACAGGCCGGCCGTCACCGACAGGGCGCTGCTAAGCCATACCGCCGGCAGAATGTCCAGCGGTGCGGCGCTGCCGCAGGCGGCCCGGATGCCGGCTACCGTGGTAGGCAGCAGCTGGATGGATGCTGTGTTCAGGACCACCAGGCGGCACAGCTCGTCGTGGGCGACACCATGGCAGTCCCGGGCCATGCGGCGGGCTGCCCGGATGCCCAGTGGGGTGGCGGCGTTGCCCAAACCCAGCAGATTGGCCGACACATTAGCCGACAGAGCCCCAAGCGTCTGGGCATCGGCGCTGGCTTTCGGCAGCAGGCGGCGCAGCACCGGCCGCAGCGCAGCAGCCAGACCGTCGGCCAGACCGCAGCGCTCCATCAGCTCCATGACACCCATCCACAAACACACGCTGCCCAGCATCCCCAGACACAGCTCCACGGCGGCGCCTGCACCCTCCAGCGCCGCAGCGCTGACCTGGGCCATCCGCCCGTTGACTGCGCCGCACAGCACAGAAAGGGCCACCATTCCCGCCCATAGCCAAGACATTGCCATTTCATCGCCTCCTGCATGATATATATGCACAAAGATTCGTGGTCACAAGTGAACAAATTGTCGAAATTAACAATAGATAGTTGACAAGCGGGCGAGCCTCATTCATAATGAGGTCATAAAGGGTCAGAATTCAATTGAGGAGTGATCTGCTTTGAAGTCGACAGGTATCGTGAGAAAGGTAGACGAGCTGGGGCGCATCGTCCTGCCCATCGAATTGCGCCGCACCTTGGACATTGCGGAAAAGGATGCACTGGAGATCTATGTGGAGGGTTCGGCTATCGTGCTGAAAAAATTCCGGCCTGCCTGCGTGTTCTGCGACAGTGTCCGGGATGTGAGCGTGTTTAAGGGAAAGAACCTTTGCGGCAAATGCCTGCGTGAGCTGCGAAGCGATTCGTAAAAGGATACACGATAAAAAAGAGTCATAAAAGCGGCAGGTCGCTTGATGCGAGCCTGCCGCCTTTTCTTCCTAGGTGATATATGCAAAAAAGAGGAAGGGAGCACGGGAATATGGGTATTATGGAAAAACTGCGGCTGGACGGCAAAAAGATCTTCGTGACCGGCGGAGCCCGCGGTATTGGCATGAACTATGCGCAGGCGGTGGCGGAGGCCGGCGCCGATGTGGCGATCGTGGACATGGACCTTGCCACTGCACAGGCCACAGCGGAGCGCCTGGCAGCGGAAACGGGCCGCACCGTGATCGCTGTGCAGGCTGACGTTACCGATCCCGCTTCGGTGGATGCCATGATGGAGACGATCCTGGCGCAGTTTGGACGACTAGATGCCGCCTTCTGCAATGCCGGCATCTGCATCAACGTTCCGGCGGAAGAGATGAGCTACGAGACGTGGAAAAAAGTCATCGATGTGAATCTCAACGGCATTTTCCTTACCAACATTGCTGCCGGTAAGCAAATGCTCAAACAGGGCGGCGGGTCGATTATCAACACCGCTTCCATGTCGGCCCATATCGTCAATGTGCCGCAGCCCCAGTGTGCCTACAACGCATCCAAGGCCGGCGTCATCCAGCTGACCAAATCGCTGGCGGTGGAGTGGGCCACCCGCGGCGTCCGGGTCAACAGCATTAGCCCCGGCTACATCGGCACCGATCTGACGCTCAATTCCCCCACGCTGATCCCGCTGATCGAGCAGTGGAATGCTATGGCGCCCATGCACCGTCTGGGCAAGCCGGAGGAGCTGCAGGCCATCGCCGTATATCTGGCCGGTGACGCCAGTCCTTTTACCACCGGCGCCGACTTTGTCATTGACGGTGCTTTCACCTGCTTCTGAAAAAAGAAAAACCGGAGGCCGCAGGCCTCCGGTTTTGTGTGTTGTGCGGTTATCCGCGCATCTTGCGCAGCTGGCCGGCACGTTCCAGTGCGGGACGCAGGGCGGTGTAGAGGATGGGGGCGGCGATCATGGCGGCCACGGCGTTGATGAGGGAAGCGGGCAGCTTACCCAGCATGGTCACCCACACGGCGTCTACGGGGAAACCGTAGATGAAGCGCTGGTAGATAAAGGTCTTGAGCATGTACAGAGCCACGTACGTCAGGGCGCCAACGATGCAGGCGGCGATGTTCAGTCCGTGGTTTTTGGCTTCCTTGCCGCCGGCGAAAGCGATCTTGGCGCAGACCCAAGCCATCAGGAACTTGGAAACGAAGGTGATGAGGACCTGGATCAGGTCATAGCCGCCCCACAGGGCGTCGTACAGGGCCGAGCCAAAACCGGCGGCCAGACCGCCGGGGATGCCGCCCATCAGAAGGCCGCTGAGAAGGCACATGGCGTTGGCAAAGTGGACCTTGGAACCCAGCAGGGGGAAGCGGAAGAAGGTGACGGCGCAGACCAGCGCAGCCATCACGCCGATATAGACGATTTGTACCAGAGTCAGTTTCTTTTTCATACGGAAAGCCTCCCGGAACGTTTTTGGATACTCCTATCATAGCAAAAACTGGACCTGTTAAAAGGCCCAGTTTTTGCGTTTCTTATAGATCCAGATTATGCCTTCAGGGCGGCGTCGTACAGCTCGTTCTTGTTCAGGCCTGTGTCGGCGGACACCTGACGGACGGCGTCTTTCATCCGCATGCCGTCTTGGCGCAGGGCCAACACCCGGGCCACGCCCTCTTCCATGGTCATGGCGGGGCCTTCTTTGCGCTGTGCGCCGCCCACCACCAGTACATACTCGCCGCGCGGCTCGTTGTCGCGGTAGTAGTCCACCGCCGCCTGCACCGTGGTGCGCATGGTCTCCTCGTGGAGCTTGGTCAGCTCGCGGCACAGGGCGATGGGGCGGTCGCCCAGGATCTCCAGCATATCGCTGAGGGTGGGGCGCAGCTTGTGGGGCGCTTCGTGGAACACCATGGTCCGGGTCTCACCCAGCAGCTCACCCAGCTGCTCACGGCGCTCCTTTTTATTGGCGGAAAGGAAGCCCTCGAAGGTGAAGCGGCCTGTGGGCAGGCCGGATACCGCCAGCGCCGTGATGCAGGCGCAGCAGCCGGGAATGCTCTGGACGGTGATGCCGTTTTCGGCGCACAGCCGCACCAGATCCTCGCCGGGATCGCTGATGGCGGGGGTGCCGGCATCGGTCACGAGAGCGCAGACCTCGCCGGACAGCAGCCGCTGCACGATGGCCTCGCCGGCGGCGGCCCGGTTATGCTCGTGATAGCTCACCAGCGGTTTTTTGATGTCGAAATGGTTGAGGAGCTTCACCGACACCCGGGTGTCCTCGGCGGCGATGAAGTCCGCCTGCCGCAGCGTTTCCACAGCACGGGGAGAGAAGTCGCCCAGATTGCCGATGGGCGTAGCCACCAGATATAATGTTCCTGCCATAGCGTTTTACCTCTTATCTCTGAAATAGGCAGCGTCCACATCGGCTGTGGCCGTGCCGTCCTCGTTTGTCATGATCAGCGGGGGCTCTGCCGTCAAGCCGGTTTTGCCGCCCCGGCGACACTCCAAAAGGAGCAGGTTGGGGGCGCTGCGGACTGTATTCTGCACCAGACGCAGCCGCTTGGGTTCCAGACCGCAGCGGCGGCACAGCTCCATCAGTTCGGCCATCCGCTCCGGCCGCAGGCACAGGAAGAACCGTCCGCCCCAGCGCAGCAGTCGGGCTGCCGCCCGGCACACATCCTCCAGCGTGCAGGTCACCTCACTGCGGGCGGTGCGGCGTGCGGCGTTTTCCGCCTTCGCCCCGGAGCCCTCGGCAAAGTAGGGGGGATTGGCGATCACCACATCAAAGCTGCCGTGGGGCAGCAGCGCAGGCTGGCGCAGGTCGCCCTCCACGCAGGTGATGGAAGATTCCAGATCGTTCAGCGCTGCTGTCCTCTGCGCCAGATCACAGGCAGCGTGCTGGATCTCCACATTGGTGATGTGCAGCGATGGCTCCCGTGCCAGCAGCAGCAAGCCCAGCAGACCTGTCCCGGCGCCCAGATCGCAGACTTTTTCACCTCGCTTCAACTGGGGGAAAGCACCCAGAAGAAAAGAGTCGGTCCCCGGCTGGAAGAGTTGGTCGTCAAACAAAAACTGCCAGCCGCCCGGCCAGAGTTGGTCGATCTTTTCCATGCCGCCGTCTCCTTTCTGTTTTTTCTTACCACATTATAATAGAAAAAAAGCTGCGCCGCAAGTCGTCTTGCAGCGCAGCTTTGCTATGTATGCGTTTTTATTCGGCGGGAGCGATGGCGCCCACGGGGCAGAAGGCGTTGCAGGCACCGCAGTCAATGCACATACCTTCATCAACGACGTAAGCGCCGTTGCGCTCGCTGATGGCATCCGTGGGGCAGTCGGAGGCACAGGCGCCGCAGCCGATGCATTCGTCATGGTTGATCTGATGAGCCATAGGGGTTCTCCTTTCATTGTTAATAAAAAACACCGGACGGAAGTCCGGTGTTTTTATGTGTGCTGTTTTGATTATTCAGCGGGAGCGATAGCGCCGTTGGGGCAGGTATCTGCGCAGGAACCGCAGTCCAGGCAAGCACCGGCATCGATCACGAACTGGGAATCGCCCTGAGAGATAGCGCCAACGGGGCAAGCATCTGCGCAAGCGCCGCAGCTGACACAAGCGGAACTGATCTGATAAGCCATGAGAGCACCTCCATAAGTATTTGGTGACTTCATTGTAGCATGAAAATTCAAAAATGCAAGCCCCTTGCGAAAAAAACTGCAGGGTTTACAATTTGTTTGCAATTTGGTCAAAGATAGTCAAAATTTGAGCGTTGACTTTTGGGGCGGCGGTGCTATACTAAGGTCAAGAAAAGTCAAAGTCAAACAACGGAGGATTTTATGATGGGTATTACCGATTTGATCGCCGCTTTTATCAACGAAGAACTGGAGCAGGCCGACGGTGTGCTGGAGCTGCAGCGCAGCGATCTGGCCCAGCGCTTTGGCTGCGTCCCCAGTCAGATCAACTATGTCATGTCCACCCGCTTTTCCCCGGAGTGGGGCTACATCGTGGAGAGCCGCCGGGGCGGCAACGGCTACATCCGCATCTCCCGGGTGCGGATGGACCGGCAGACGCTGTTGATGCACGTTATCAACAGTCTTGGCAGCGAGCTGGACTACGCCAGCGCCCGGGCCATCCTGACCAATCTGGCCGAGTCCGGGGCCGTCAGCGTGGAAGCGGCCAACTGTATGCTCTCGGCTGTGTCTCAGCGGGCGCTGCAGTCGGTGCCCCAGGCCTACCGGGGCGTACTGCGCTCCGATATTATCAAGCATGTACTCATCCAACTGGTTTGAACCAATGAAAAGGAGGATATTCTTATGAAGTGTCAGCACTGTGGAAAGAACGAAGCAACGATTTACTATAAAAGCACCGTCAATGGCCGCACCACCGAGGCCCGTGTCTGCCCCGCCTGTGCCGGGGAACTGGGCTATGACCGGGCGCTGCACGCCATGGAGCGCCGCAGCCGCCGGATGTTCCGGGATCCTTTCAGCCTGCTGAGTGATCCCTTCTTTGACGGCTTTGCGTCCCATCTCCTGACGGAGTTCCCTGCACCCGGCAACACGCTGGAAGAGGCAAAGGCGGAGCAGAAGGAAGAGGGCGTCCTCTCCGAGGCCGAGAGCCGCAGCTTTGACCTGCAGCGCCGGCGCAACGCTCTGCAGCATGCCCTGCGTGACGCCATCGACATGGAGAACTACGAAGAGGCGGCCCGGCTGCGGGATGAGATCCGCGCCCTGCCCAACGAATGAACGAACACACAACGGATCCTGTCAGAAAGGAGAACACGAATCAATGAATGAACGTAAATTTACCCCCCGGGCTGAGGAAGCCCTGCGTCTGGCACAGGAAGCAGCCGAAGAGCTGGGCCACGGTTATGTGGGTACCGAGCATTTGCTGCTGGGCCTCATGCGGGAGGAAGAGGGCATTGCCCACCGGGCGCTGAGTGAGCATGGCCTCACCGATGAGATGATCTGCGCCGTGCTGCAGCGCAGCATGGGTACGGGTCTCTCCGGCGCTGCACCCTCTCAGGGACTGACGCCCCGCGCCAAGAGTGCCGTGGAGCTGGCGGTCAGCGAGGCGGTACGCACCAACGCCGGGTATATCGGCACCGAGCATCTTTTGATGGGCCTTCTTCGGGAGGGCAACAACATGGCCCTGCGTATTCTGCGCAGCGTGGGCGTCGATCCCCGGAAACTGTACAGCGGTGTGGTGAAAAAGCTGAACGAAGCGCCCCGTGCCGCCGCCGTCAATCCCGGCGCCGCCAAGAGCGAGAGCGGCAAGACCGGCAAGACGCTGGGCGAGTTTACTCGTGACCTCACCGAGGCTGCCCGTCAGGGCCGTCTGGACCCCGTCATCGGCCGGGAGAAGGAGATCGCCCGTGTGGTGCAGATCCTGTCCCGCCGCACCAAGAATAACCCCGCCCTCATTGGAGAGCCAGGGGTGGGCAAGACTGCTGTGGTGGAGGGGCTGGCACAGGCCATCTCCGACGGTACAGCTCCCGCCCACCTGCTGGGGAAGCGGGTGTGCGCCCTGGACCTGTCGGCCATGGTGGCGGGCACCAAGTACCGGGGAGAGTTTGAGGAGCGGGTCAACGCCATGCTGGGCGAGGTGCGCCGGGCGGGCAATATCATCCTCTTTCTGGACGAGCTGCACAATATCGTCGGGGCGGGCAGCGCCGAGGGGGCCATCGACGCGGCCAACATCCTCAAGCCCGCCCTGTCCCGGGGGGACATTCAGGTGGTGGGGGCCACCACGCTGGAGGAGTATCGCCGATACATCGAGAAGGACGCCGCTCTGGAGCGGCGCTTTCAGCCGGTGACGGTGGACGAGCCCACCGGGGCGCAGGCGCTGGACATCCTGAGGGGGGTGCGGGCCAGATACGAGCAGCACCACGGCCTGACCATCTCGGACGAGGCCCTGCAGGCGGCGGTGGAGCTGTCCGTGCGCTATCTTCCCCAGCGATTTCTCCCGGACAAGGCCATCGACCTCATCGACGAGGGAGCGGCTAGGCTGCGGATGGAGGGAGAGGTTGTGCCCCAGAACCTTCGGGAGCTGGCCCGCAGGGCGGATCAGGCCGCCCGGGAGAAGGAGCAGGCCATCGCCGTTCAGGACTACGAGCGGGCGGCCATCCTCCGGGACGCGGAGCGGGACTTTCGCCGGGAGCTGAACCGGAAGTACAGCCACCGCACCGCCCGGGGAGAGGGGGTGCTCAAGGGGGAGCATGTGGCCCAGGTGGTGGCCCAGTGGACGGGCATTCCGGTGACCGCCGTCACCCAGGGGGAGCGGGAGCGGCTGCTGGGGCTGGAGGGGGAGCTTCACCGCCGGGTGGTGGGCCAGCGGCAGGCGGTCCGCGCGGTGGCCGGCGCCATCCGCCGCAGCCGGGTGGGGCTGAAGGAGCCCGGACGCCCGGTGGGGGCCTTCCTGTTTCTGGGCCCCACCGGGGTGGGAAAGACGGAGCTCACCCGGGCTCTTACAGCGGCTCTGTTCGGCAGCGAGGAGGCCATGATCCGCTTCGACATGTCCGAGTATATGGAAAAGCACGCCGTCTCCCGGCTGGTGGGGGCGCCCCCGGGCTATGTGGGCCACGAGGAGGGGGGACAGCTCACCGAGCGGGTGCGCCGCCACCCCTGGTCGGTGGTGCTCTTTGACGAGCTGGAAAAGGCCCACGACGAGCTGCTCAACATTTTGCTTCAGGTGATGGAGGACGGGGTGCTCACCGACAGTCTGGGCCGCAAGGTGGACTTTCGCAACACGGTGCTGGTGATGACCAGCAACATCGGCGCCCGCCATCTGGCGGGAGGCACCCCCCTGGGCTTTGCCGGAGATCACGGCGAGGAGCGCCGCCGCAAGGCGGTGATGGGAGAGCTGAAGGGCCGCTTCAAGCCGGAGTTCCTCAACCGGCTGGACGAGGTCATCCTCTTCGACCGCCTCTCCCGGGAGGAGACGGAGGACATCGCCCTCCGGCTGCTGTCCGGAGTGGGGGAGCGGCTGCGGAGGCTGGGGGTGGAGCTGGACGCCCCTCCGGAGGCGGTGGCCCTGCTGGCCCGGGAGAGCTTTGACGGAGACAACGGGGCCCGCCCTCTGCGCCGGGCCATCCGCAGCCGGGTGGAGGAGCCGGCGGCGGAGCTGCTGCTGGCCGACCGGCTGGCGGCGGGGGATACCCTCTGTCTGGCGGTGGAGGAGGAGCGGCTGGTGCTCCGTCCCACCCGGAGACAGATATAGTGAATTTGCAGGCCGCCGCCCGGCTGGGGCGGCGGCCTGCTCTGTCTTGAATGAATAAGGTTTATGAATATTCAAAAATTAGTGAATAAATTGAATGAGTTGTGGAAAATATCCCATAAAATCTGGGAGAATACCGCATAGTTATGCAAAATGGGGCTTGCAATCCGTGCGGGGAGGGAGTATACTGTGGTCACATTGAAATAAATGGAGGAATTCACCATGGCAGAGATCAAAAAAGTGGTTCTGGCCTATTCGGGCGGTCTGGACACATCCATCATCATCCCCTGGCTGAAGGAGAATTACAATGACCCCGAGATCATCGCCGTATCCGGCGACGTGGGGCAGGGCACCGAGCTGGACGGGCTGGAGGAGAAGGCCATCAAGACGGGCGCCTCCAAGCTGTATGTGGCCGATCTGACTGACGAGATGGTGGATGACGTCATCATCCCCTCCATGATGATGGGGGCCAGCTACGAGGGCTATCTGCTGGGCACCGCCTTTGCCCGGCCCATCATCGCCAAGCGGCTGGTGGAGATCGCCAAGGCCGAGGGGGCGGACGCCATTGCCCACGGCTGCACCGGCAAGGGCAACGATCAGGTCCGCTTCGAGCTGGCCATCAAGCGCTTTGCCCCTGAGATGAAGATCATCGCCCCCTGGCGGGAGTGGGACATCAAGGGACGGGAGGAGGAGATCGACTATGCCGAGGCCCACAACGTGCCCCTGAAGATCAGCCGGGAGACCAACTACTCCAAGGACAAGAACCTGTGGCACCTGTCCCATGAGGGGTTGGATCTGGAGGATCCCGCCAACGAGCCCCTGTACGACAAGCCGGGCTTTCTGGAGATGGGCGTCTCCCCCTTCCAGGCCCCCGACGCGCCTACATATGTGACCATCGACTTTGAGAAGGGCTGGCCGGTGGCGGTGGACTTTGCCGACCTGATCTACATCGGCAAGTGGTTCACTCCCCTGCGGGAGGCCCTGCAGGCCTTTGCCGTGGACACCCAGAAGTACGTCACCGGCACGGTGAAGCTCAAGCTGTACAAGGGCAACATCATCACCTCCGCCGTCACTTCCCCCTGCACCCTGTACTCGGAGAGTCTGGTCACCTTCGAGGAGAGCGACTACGACCAGAAGGACTCTCAGGGCTTCATCAACCTGTGGGGTCTGCCCGACAAGGTGCAGGCGCTGCGGGAGCAGGGAAAGCTGTAATCGCCGGAAAGGCTTGCCTTTCCAGCGAAGGGGATTGCGGTCTGCCGCAGCGCACGGCTTCTGGCCGCGCGTTTGCAGACCGAGCAGAATGTTTTCCGACGCGCATGTCGCCGGAAAACATGATTTCATATTATTTTTCCACTGCGGTGAAAAAACTCTGCGAGGCAGGGAAGGCGGCGGATGCCGCCTTCCCTATTTAGAAGGGACGAAACGATTATGAAACTTTGGGCCGGACGGTTCCAGAAAGAGACCGATACGCAGGTCAACGACTTCAACTCCTCCATCAACTTTGACGCCC